>JAILHP010000019.1 GCA_024695705.1 Prevotella sp.
GAGTAAGTAGCCAGCAGCATGATGTTAGCCTGATCGTTCGAACGAATCCACAGGTTAGCGAAGTCGTCACGACCCAGCTCACGATAGGGGTCATAGTTACGCATCACAGCAGTGGGGTCGCTTCCAAGTACCATGTTGGCATACTCGATAGCCTTCTGGTAATTCATATAATAGAGGTTGAAGCGTGAGGCAAAAGCATAGGCAGCCTTCACGTTGAAGTGATACTTAGGCTGAGTGTACTTCTGTGCAGCATCTGCAATGTGCGGCAGCGCCTCCTCAATGTCCTTGTTGATGTTCTCATAGAGCTGACGCAGCGTTCCACGCTCATACTGTGCAGTAAGGTCCTGCTCGGGAATGAGCGGGTAAGGCAGACCGAGGTATTCATCGGCCTTGTCAGGATTCCACGCCATGCAGAAGGTCTGCGCCAGCATGAACATACTGTAGGCACGGATGAGCTTGGCCTCAGCCACGTCACCCTGGAGCGAAGCGGGATTACCCATAGCCTCAACAGCCTGTAAAGCTTCGTTTACGGTAGCCACAGCACGGTAATAACCTCCCCAGATATCGTACGGAGAGTCATTGCCTTCCTCGGTAGTATCGATGAAACGATAGGTCTGATCGACGATTGCCGGCGATGAATAGGCACGGCCGTTATCATCAACATTGTCGGAAAGCACCTCGACAAGCAGGTTATTGGTACATGTGGGATAGGCCGATACCAACAACTGTGTGATCTTCTCCTCAGTGTTCAACTCTGCACGCTCGTCGGGCAGTTTGTCAAGATAATCGTTACATGAAGACAAGCCCAAAGCGGCGAGTCCCAATGTCAACACTGTAAATATCTTATTCTTCATCATAATTATCAATTGTCTATAATCAATTATCAATTCAAACTTAGATTCCTACACGCAGTGTGAAAGTAAACTGACGTGCCATAGGAACTGCCACACCACCGGAGTTGAAGAACTCAGGATCCTGACCATTGAGCTTCTTGTCAGCATAAATCAGGAAGGGGTTGGTAGCCTGCAGCTTCATGCTGAGGTTGGAGATTCCGAGATGGCTAATCCACTTCGTGGGGAAGTCGTACGAGAGAGAGATTTCCTTCATGCGGATGAAGTCACCCTTGGCAATACGTGCCGTAGAGTAGTTGTAGGCATTGTAAGCATAGCCTAAGTAAGAGTCGTTCTGTATCATACGGAGGTCAGCCATAGCGGGGATGTCGGTATTTTCCTCGTCACCGGGAACAACCCAGCGGTTGGCGAACTCACGCGGCATAGCGGTGAGGTCAGAGTAGCTGACAGCGAACGACGGGTCAAGACGTACCACATTACCGTAAGAATAGGTAATGAAGACGTTAAGGTGCCAGTTCTTGTAACGGAAGGTGTTACCGAAAGAGCCGGTTACCGTAGGATCTGTCGGGCCTTCATAAACAAGGTGGCTGGTGTCATACGACTGGAAGTCGATGTTACTGGTAGTTACCTCACCTTCCTCGTTGATGAACGTCGGCAGACCGTATTGGTTCAGTCCCTGGAAGTCCATGGAGAACAGTGAACGGTAAGGATAGCCCTTCTCCGTGAAACCGTTACCGGTAATCAGGTCGATGACACGGTTACGTGACTCGAAGTCGGTCACCTCACAGTGGGTGTGAGAGTAGATCAGGTCGGTTGTCCACTCGAAGTCCTTCGTAATGATGTTGCGGGTAGAGAGCGTGAACTCTTCACCGTGTGACTTCATGCTGGCCACGTTGGCATACTTCACAATCTGTCCGCCAACACCCGTGGTACGCTTCGGACCAATCAGGTCGTAGTTGTTACGGGTGTACCAGTCGAACTGGAAGTTGATGCGGTTGCTGAGGAAACCTAAGTCAACACCAATGTTGAACTCATGCTTCTTCTCGTAAGTCAGCGCAGGATTAGCAAAACTGGAGATGTCAAGACCTGACTCCTTGTCGCTGGAATAGGGGCGCCAGGGGTTGTAGGCCTGAATGATTACCATGGAGTTGGTCACGGCAGGCTTGTCACCCGTCAGAGAGTAAGAAGCCTTCAACGTGGCGTGCGACAGCTTGTTCTTGAATGCCTTGTAGAACCAGGGCTCCTCATGGATGTTCCATGCGCCTGACACGTTCCAAGTAGGCAGCCAACGAGCGCTGGTAGCACGGCCTAAGCGGTTAGAACCTTCGTAACGAACCGTTCCGTTAATGGTGTAACGTCCTTTGTACGAATAGGTTGCGGTACCGAAGAAAGCGACGTCACGGTTGTAGCCGTTGCTGAGAGAATAATAGATATTGTTCTCCTCGGCAGCCTGCTTGAAGTACTCATACATATAGTTGCCAAGCTGGCCCATGTCGTAAAGCACGCCGACCTTCAGGTTCTGCGTAGCATAACGGTCAATGTTGTTGACTTCCATACCACCGTAGGCATTGACGATGTGGGTATCGTTGAACACATCATTATAGCTGGCCGTAGCACGGAAGTCCCAGCTGTTCATGCGATAAACCGTCTCACGATGGAAACCGCCCTCGGGAAGTACCGAGATAGGCAGTGAGTTAACAACGTCGGGGTCAGTATAGAGCCAGGGGTTAGAGTCGCGCATGGTAGCATCGTCCATCATGCGGAATGCCATAGCCTGGTTACTGTTCTCCTTGATAAAGTGGGCCTGCGTAGTGGTTGAATACTTATAGGCTGCAAGCGCACTCAGCTCAATCTGACGGATGGGCTTATACTTGAGCTCACCCTGGAAGCGCAAATCAACCACGTCAAGCTGGATGTAGTTGTTCTGCAGTTCGTGGTGGATGTTGAACGGAGCATAGTTACGGATGTAGAACTCGTTGGGATCCAGCGTACGCGAGCTGTTGATGGCATACGAATAGGGGTTGATATCAAAGTCACGGCCTACAGCACCGCTCACCACGTCAACGCTCTGGTTAGCAGTACCAGGAGCATCCTGACGACGGTAGCTGGTGTTACCGATGAGGTTGATGGAAACCTTCGGGTGCAGGTTGTAGTTGGCATTGATGTTAGCGGTGTAACGCTCCACCTTACTGCGCTCACTCCATCCCGGGTCGCTCATGATACTGAACGACGTATAGTACTGAGCCTTCTCACTACCAGAGCTCAGCGAGATAGAATGGTTGTGTTGGATAGCGTTTGAGAAAAGTTCCTCAAACCAGTTGGTGTTACGGTACTCAGCCTCGCGCAGATAGCTGTTCATTGCCTCCTGGGTGTTGGCCAGCTTGAAGTCGCCCGTTGCAGGGTCATACTCATTGATGAGGTGATACATCTTACCGAACACACCGCTGGTGCTGGCACGGTAGGAGCTCATGAACGACAGGAAGCCGTTGTTCTGCATCTCACGATAGACAGACATCTGCTCCTGAGAGTTCATGATGTTGAACTGTGAATAACTGGGGCGCAAACGCATGGTGTACTCACCCGTGTAGCTGATCTTGGAGGTACCAACCTTACCACGCTTGGTGGTAACGACAATCACACCGGCCATAGCGCGGGCACCGTAGATAGAGGTGGCCGAACCGTCCTTCAGAATCTGGAACGACTCAATATCGTCAGCATTCAGACCGGCAATGGCACTGGAAATCAGCGTAGCAGCGTCACCTGACGACAGCTGGTCGGCATCTACCTCCGTCACGTCCTCCATGATGACACCATCAACCACCCACAGCGGCTTAGAGCTACCGTAGATAGAAGTGGCACCACGGACGCGGATCTTAGGAGCTGTACCGAATGTACCGGACACGTTCTGCACCGACACACCGGCAGCACGGCCTTCCAGCGAACGGGAGATATCTGCTATACCGTCCAGTTTTGCCTTCTCAGCATCCACTTTGGTTGTTGCACCCGTGAAGAGGCGCTTGTCTTGTTTCATAATACCGATGGTGACGACCTCACCGATACTCAGTGCATCGGGAATCAACGTCACTGTCATACCATCCGTGGCTTTCACGGTCTGGGTAGTCATACCGATATAGCTTATCACAAGCTTCTTTCCGGCAGGCACTGAGATGGAGAAATGACCGTCTGCATCGGTTGTTGTACCTTGTTTTGTGCCTTGAATCATTACGGTAGCACCAATACACGGTTCGCCACCTTCTTCAAGGACTGTACCCGTGATTCTGCTTTGCGCGTTAGCAAGCCCAATGCTCAGCATCAGCCCAAACAGAACCAGCATCATCTTTTTTCTCATATACACTCTCTTGTATTTGTTATTATTAATTTATGTTCGCGTACCTATTATATAATATAAAAACGCATTATGCTCCTACCCTATGGGCAGAATTCGGTGCAAAGATACTATTTACTTTTGTAAAAAACAAATAAATTTCTAAAAAACCTACAATAATGCACAAAAATTTAACATGTATCAGCTTTTCCTTTCCAAAATGTGCTTAATTGTAACCACACTCTGTACTTTGTGTCACTTACTGAAAACAGGGCAAATTCTTCTGCTGGACCAGATATTCACCTATCTGCACGGCATTCAGGGCTGCACCCTTGCGGATCTGGTCGCCAGAAAGCCAGAACGTCAGGCCATTCTCGTCAGAAAGATCCTTGCGTACACGGCCTACATAGACGTCATCCTTGCCGGCAGTCTCCAACGGCATGGGATATACCAGGTTGGCAGGATCGTCAACCAGCGTGCAGCCGGGAGCAACGGCAATGGCCTGCTGGGCTTCCTCAACAGAGATGGGTTTCTCCGTCTCAATCCACACACTCTCAGAGTGGCTGCGCAAAGAGCTGACACGCACACACATAGCCGAACACTTGGCATCGGTATGCATGATTTTCTGCGTTTCATTGTACATCTTCATCTCTTCCTTTGTATAGCCGTTGGGCTGGAATACGTCAATCTGCGGAATGACGTTATAAGCCAACTGATGGGGGAACTTCTTGACGGTCTTCACCTCGCCTTCTTCCACCATCTCCTTATACTGCTGCTGCAGCTCGGCCATGGCGGCAGCACCTGCACCGCTGGCACTTTGGTACGACGAGACGTGGATACGCTTGATATGGCTGATATTCTCCAACGGCTGGAGCACGACGACCATCATGATGGTGGTACAGTTGGGGTTGGCAATAATGCCACGCGGACGGTTCAAGGCATCCTCGGCATTGCACTCAGGAACTACCAGGGGAACGTCGCTATCCATGCGGAAGGCACTGGAGTTGTCAATCATCACACAACCATACTTGGTAATGGTATCGGCAAACTCCTTCGACGTACCGGCACCGGCACTGGTAAAGGCGATGTCGATGTCCTTGAAGTCATCGTTATGTTGCAGAAGCTTTACTGTCAGTTCCTGGCCACGGAAGGTGTATTTTGTGCCTGCCGAGCGTTCCGAGCCAAACAGCACCAGTTCATCCATCGGGAAATTTCTCTGGTCAAGAATACGCAAAAACTCCTGACCTACGGCACCTGAGGCGCCCACTATTGCTACTTTCATTGTCTTATAAGTCCCCAAAGGGAGGAGGTTGGAGGTCGGAATGACCTCATGTTAATAAATCCAAAATTAAAAATTTGCGTGCAAAATTACAAAAAAACTTTGAAACTCATCAATATTTTCCTAAAAAGTTGTAATTTTGCAAAGAATTTAGCTAAAACGACGAGCATGCAGTATTTCCCCATCACGAATCCGACACTGATATTCTTTGTCGTGTTGTGCATCATCCTGTTTGCCCCGATTATCATGGGTAAGCTGCGTATTCCGCACATCATCGGCATGGTGCTGGCTGGTGTGTTGGTAGGGAAATACGGCTTGAATATTTTGGAGCGCGACAACTCCTTTGAACTCTTCGGACGCGTCGGCCTTTGTTACATCATGTTTCTGGCCGGACTTGAGATGGATTCAGAAAGCATTCGGAAACAATCCATCAGAATTGTTATCTTCGGGATGCTCACCTGCTTCGTACCACTCATCATGACCTACTTCATGGCCATGTGGCTGCTCGACTACAGTGCCTCGACGGCATTCCTCTTAGGATGTATCATGGCCTCGAACACGCTCATCGCCTACCCCATCGTCACACGCTATGGACTACAGCGCAACTACAGCGTGTCACTCAGTGTCGGATCGTCGATGCTCTCACTGTTCATGGCACTTATCATGCTGGCCGGACTGGCAGCCTATGCACCCCTTTCGTCCTCCGCGGAAGGCACAAATGTCCTTAATGAAGTCCCCTCGGGGGCTGTCGGGGGAGCCATATTCTGGCTTTGGTTTTTCTTTAAGATTGCCTTGTTCTGCTCCGGCAGTTTCCTGATTATTCCCCGACTGGCACGTTTCTTCCTGCGCCGCTACTCTGACGCGGTCATGCAGTTTATCTTCGTTCTGTCGGTCATGTTCTTGTCTGCGGCACTGACGGAAGCCATCGGACTGGAAGCCATCTTCGGTGCTTTCTTCTCAGGACTTATATTAAATAGGTATATCCCACATGTGTCACCCCTCATGAACCGCATTGAGTTCATCGGTAACGCCCTGTTCATCCCCTACTTCCTGATTGGTGTAGGTATGCTTATCAACGTAAGGACATTGTTCCTTCAAACGCATATGCTCTGGATTGTAGCGCTGATTGCCTTCTTCGGAACCTTTGGCAAGGGAGTTGCCGCCTACTTGTCAAGTCTGCTGTTCCGTCTGCCCAAGGCTGAAGGTAACATGATGTTCGGACTGACCAGCGCCCATGCGGCCGGTGCCATCGCCATGGTCATGGTGGGCATGAAACTCGAAGTGGCTCCCGGACAATACTTGGTGACCAACGAGATTCTCAACGGTGTCGTCATCATGATCCTCGTCACCTGTATCATCAGCAGCCTGATGACTGAACACGCTGCAAAGCAGATAACACTCAGGAACAACGCACACCACTCACCACTCACCACTCACCACTCACCACTCACCGAGAAGATCCTGCTTTGCGTAAAATACCCGGAGATTGCCCCGCAACTGCTCGAACTGGCCATCATGATGAAAAACACTCAGCAAGACAGCGAACTGGTGGCGCTGAACGTTGTCTATGACGACAAAAACGCAGCTAATAACCGCGAGCATGGACTGCGGCTGCTGGAACAGCTGCAACAGCAAGCCAGTGCAAGTGATATCCGCATGCAGACACAAGTCAGACTGGCCACCAACATTGCCAACGGCATCAAGCACGCCTTCCGAGAGACCGGTGCTTCCGACATCATCATGGGTATGCACGTACATACGGATGTCAACCCGAAGTTCTGGGGAGAGTTCATTCAGAGTCTCTACAACGGACTGAACCGTCAGATTGTGCTTACCCGATTCATTCAGCCGTTGCCAACCCTGCGACGCATTCAGGTGTGCGTGCCGTCAAGAGCCGAGTTTGAACCAGGATTCCATCGCTGGTTGGAACGTCTTTGCCGCATGGCAGCCAATCTGGAGTGTAGGATCCAGTTCCACGGACGCGATGAGAGTCTGGCACTCATCCGCGAATTTGTCAACAACCGACATCCAGGCATCAGAGGCGAATATACGGTCATGAACCATTGGAACGAAATGCCGAGTCTGGCAGAAAACATTCGCGAAGACCACATGTTCGTCATCGTGACCGCCCGCCGTGGAACCATTTCCTATAAGAACGCCATGGACCGCCTGCCCAACGAGCTGATGCAGCACTTCTCAGGCAAGAACCTCATGATTGTCTTCCCCGACCAGCACGGTGAGACGAAGGAGGAAAGCATGACGTTCACCGAGGCCCAGCACCACGAGGAAAGCAGCATCTATGACTGGCTGTTAGAGAAATTGAACCGAAAAGCCCCATAAATCAAGAACAATGATAACAATCAACGGAATCACCAAGAGCTTCGGCTCCCTACAAGTACTGAAAGGTATTGACCTGCACATTGAGAAAGGCGAAGTGGTCAGCATCGTCGGCCCCAGCGGAGCCGGAAAGACCACACTTCTGCAAATCATCGGAACTCTTGACCGCCCTGACTCAGGCAGTGTGCACGTCGATTCCATCGACGTGACCTCTCTCAGTCAAAAGAAACTGTCCGACTTCCGCAACCGGCATATTGGCTTCGTGTTTCAGTTCCACCAGTTGCTGCCAGAGTTTACGGCCATTGAGAACATCATGATTCCTGCATACATCGCCGGAACCTCAAACAAAGAAGCACGCCGCCGTGCCACCGAGCTGCTGGACTTCATGGGACTGAGCGACCGAGCCACCCACAAGCCCAACGAACTTAGCGGCGGTGAGAAACAACGAGTGGCAGTGGCCCGCGCACTCGTCAACAACCCTGCTGTTATCCTGGCTGACGAACCAAGCGGCTCATTAGACACCAAGAACAAGGCAGAGTTGCATCAGCTATTCTTTGACCTGCGCGACCGCTTCGGACAAACCTTCGTCATCGTCACCCATGACGAAGGCCTTGCAGGGATTACTGACCGGACCATCCACTTGCGTGACGGCCAGATAGAGCTTCCTATTAGTCCCATTAGCCCTATAAGCCCTACAAAAAACGATGATTAAGCTTGGAGACTACAACACCCTGCGCGTCGTCAAGTCCGTGGACTTCGGCCTTTACCTTGACGGCGGCGAGAACGGAGAAATCCTTCTCCCTTCCCGTTACGTGCCCAAAGAAATAGCCAACGGAACAGTGCCCCAAAAAGCTGCTAACGGAACAGTACTTAATGAAACAGTGTCCGACGGTTCCCCCGTCGGAAAAGAACTGGAAGTCTTCATCTACCTGGACCAGGACGAACGCCTCATAGCCACCACAGAACACCCTTTAGCCAAAGTCGGAGAATTTGCCTGGTTGGAGTGTGCCTGGACCAATGAGTACGGAGCGTTCCTCAACTGGGGTCTCATGAAAGATCTCTTCTGCCCCTTCCGTGAGCAGAAAGTACGCATGGAACGGGGAAAAAAATACTACGTCTATGTGATGGAAGACCAAAAGACCCACCGCCTCATGGCCACCGCAAAGGTAGAACGCTACCAGAAGATGACCGGCTACGAGCGCGCCTTGGACTTTACGGAAGTGCTGCTGCAATACCTCCGTGACAACAACGGACGCTGCAACTTAGGCGACAAAAGCCCTGCCGAACTCATTGAAGACCGCTTCAAGGTCAGCAA
>JAILHP010000080.1 GCA_024695705.1 Prevotella sp.
ATCGACAAGTCGTCGGAGAAGAAGACCTACACCTATACCCCGCGTCAGACGCCTCCCCCTCCGGTGAATCATGACACAGAAACCACATCATCAAACGAAATCGTAGAATAATCATGGAAAAGAAATTAGTTCGGTCAAACAATAAGATCATTGCCGGAGTCTGTGCAGGTCTTGCTGACTATATGGGCATCGACGTCACAGCAGCCCGTCTGGGGTTCACGGCACTTACCATCTTCACAGGATTTTCAGGCATACCCTTCTATGTCATCGCATGGATCATCATGCCTGAAGCAGAACCAGAAATAAACGCATAGCACAATGACATCACTCAGCGATCTCTCTCTTGTAACCCAAGTGGCGGTATTTGGCAACCGGAATGCTTTCGACAAGCTGGTTGTCAAGTACCAGTCACAGGTACGTAGGTTCTTCCTACACCAGACAATGGGGGACGGTCAGCTGAGCGATGACCTGGCACAGGACACCTTCATCAAGGCGTACGTCAACATCCGCCAGTTCCGGGGCACGGCCTCGTTCTCCACCTGGCTCATGCGTATTGCCTATAACGTGTTCTATGACTATTGCCGTAAAGAGCAGACCCACCCCCAACCCCTCCCTGAAGGGCGGGGCGCTGATACTGCAGCGTCAGGTAGCAGGGCTCAAGGTATAATCTCCCCTCCATCACAGGGAGGGGGCGGGGGAGGGTCTGTCAGCCTTCGTTTGGACATCATGTCCGCCCTTGCCATTCTGAAGCCTGACGAACGCATGTGTATCACGCTGCAGCTCATAGACGGCCGGCCGATAGACGAAATAGCAAGCATCACGGGAATGCCCTCGGGCACCGTGAAGTCGCATCTCTCCCGAGGCAAGGAGAAACTGGCAACCTACTTAAAACAAAATGGTTATGAACGAAAATGACAACATGCTGATAGAACAATTCTTCCGTGAGGCTGCCTCGCAGCAGATCAGGGACAACGGATTCTCGGACCGGGTGATGGAAAGGATTGAGGAGTTGCATCCTTCTTCCCACTACACCCTCCTCTCCATGGGATGGACGCTGTTCTGCATCACCATAGCACTGCTGGTGTTCTTCTGGTTACACGGATGGTCGGAGATTGCAACGGACATCACCGTCATGTTGACGTATGTGGAGGTGTTCCTGCGTATTGCTCCTACGGTATTGGACCTGTCATCCTTCATGGATGTTCAGCCCTCCTCTCCGGTTGTTACGGTAGTGCTGTCACTCTTGGTACTGATGGTACTCTCCATCATTGGCCTGACCCGCTGGGCAAGTCGATTGGTGTAGTCGTCATGCCATAGGTGGTGCGCAGCACACGGAACTCCGTGCGACGGTTGAGCTGGTTACACGGCTCCTGCTGTTCTTCGGGCAACTGCTCGATAAACTCCTGTGTCAGCACGTCGCCTTCCTTCAAGTAAGGAAAACGCTCTGTGAGTTTCCTGCGTACCGTCTTAGGTACATCCTCTCCATAGCCTACCGGTGTCAGACGGTCAGAAGCAATACCGTGGGCAATCAGGTAGTTAACAACCGACTCCGCACGACGCTGTGAGAGTCGTTTGTTGTATTCTGACGAGCCTTTATAGTCACAGTGTGCACTCAGCTCGATGGTGATGTTCGGGTTTTGGTTGAGCAGCAGCACCAGCGAGTCAAGAGCTGTTTCCGACTCCGGACGCAGCGTGGCTCGGTCGTAGTCGTAGAAGATGTTGTCAATGAGCACGGGGGCCGTGATGCTGGCCAGCGGGAACAGCAGCTCATGCTCTTCCGAGTCTTCTGTCTCGACGACGACCAGCTGTTCGGCATGGTTGAGGTAACCGCTACAGGTAGCCAGGAACACATAATCCACACCGGGCTTTACCTGTTGTACGAAGGAGCCGTCGCCCCTGACGCCCAACTTCAGGTTCGTACCGTCATTGCCCACCATGAAGACCTGTGCGTCCGTCAGTTCGTAGCCGTCCTTCTCATAGACCCAGCCCTTCACGGTCTGCATGATTTCCGGATTCTCGAAGCTGTAGATGTGGTCCCATCCCCTGGCATCGCCTCGGTTGCTGGAGAAGAATCCACGGTTGAAGACACCCTCAAACGTCATGCCGAAGTCGTCACCACTGGAATTGAGCGGGTAGCCGGGATGCTCGATGACCCATTCACGCAATGTGTCAGGATGGGCAATATAGATGTCGAGTCCGCCCATGCCCTCATGTCCGTCGCTGGAGAAGTAGAGGTCACCGTTGGGACGGAACGTCGGGAATTCCTCGTTGCCCGGCGTGTTGACGGGAGCGCCGAGGTTCTCAATGCCAACCAGTCCATTGTTGGTGATGCGTACGCGCCACAGGTCAAGTCCTCCCAGTCCGCCCGGCATATCGCTGGTAAAGTAGAGCCAGTTACCGTCGGGACTGACGGCAGGATGAGCATAGAGCGACAGCGTGTCCTTGCTCAGTTCCAGGGCTTGCGGTTTTCCCCAGGCAGCATCCGAGCGTGCCGCCTTGGCCAGTGTGGCAAATCGTGGATACTGGGCATCGGTCTTGCAGATGGTCAGGTACATGGTCTTTCCGTCGGGTGACAGACAGCAGGCACCTTCTTCCTCGGCGGAGTTCAGCTCCGTGTCAATGGAAACGGGGCGCTGCCACTTGCCCTGCTCGTTCTTGGTAGCCATGAAGATGTCGGCATTCTTCGTTCCGGTGATGCCGCTGAGCTCGTCGCCCTGTGCCTCGTTGCGGGTGGAGGTGAAGTAGAGAATCTCCCCGTTGGTGCCTCCCAGAACGGGAGAATAGTCGGCACGCCGTGAGTTAAAGATGTCCATGCGCTTCACGGTGTAACGTGAGCCGTATTCCTTCCATTCAGGAGCCATTTGTGCCGAACGCAGTCCAATGAGCGCCTGCTCGTAGAGCTCGTCGGATTCGGTAGAGTCAATAGCCGTCTGGAACATCTTTTCCGACTCCCTGTACTGTCCGTTTTTCAGCAGTTGTTGTGCCAGTAGGAAATACGTCAGGGAGTCTTGCTGCTTGTAGCGTATGACGTTGTTGTAGGCTGCAATGGCACGGCCGGTGTAGTTGATGCGGCGGTAGCACTCCGCCATCCGCGCTGAACGTTGTCCGCGCAGGTCACGCATCTTGGCGGGCGTCATCTGGTACGCCTTTTTGTATTGGTTGGCAGCGTCGAAATACTCGCCCAGGGCAAAGAAACGGTCACCCTTCTTCATCGCCCCGTCAGCACTTGCACAGCCGGTGAGTGTCAGTCCCCAACCAATAGCCAATAGCCAAAAACCAATAACCAATAGCCGCCTCATCCAATCTTATATTTTTCCAATCTTAATCTATACTATAACGCAGCAACTTCCGCTTTTATTGTTTTGTGTCTGAATATTTAATGTTTAATCTTTAATGTTTAATTTTAATTTTTCATTTAAACCCTGCCCCCTCTTTGTACGTCATATAGATACTGAACTAACTAAAGACAAAAACATGAGGGATTTTAATTACTATGCCCCGACCGAGGTCGTTTTCGGTGAGTACTCAGAAGAGCAGGTTGCCTTTCTGGTGAAGAAGTATGGTGGCACGAAGGTGCTGGTACATTATGGTGGTCAGAGTGCGGTACGTTCCGGACTCCTTGACAAGGTATGCAACCTCCTTAGAAAGGGTGGGGTGGAGTATGTGACGTTGGGCGGTGTGGTGCCTAACCCGCGCCTCTCCTTGGCACAGCAGGGCATCGAGCTCTGTCGCAGAGAGGGTGTTGACTTCATCCTTGCCGTAGGTGGCGGCAGCGTCATTGACTCTTCCAAGTGCATTGCCTATGGCGTATGCTTCGACGGCGACGTCTGGGATATCTATCTGGGCAAGACCGAGCCTGTCGATATGTTACCTGTGGCTGCCGTGCTGACCATTCCCGCTGCTGGCAGTGAGATGAGCGAAGCCAGCGTCATTACTAATGAGAACGGCGACGTGAAGCTGGGCTATTCCAATAACCTCTCGCGTCCCAAGTTTGCAATCATGAACCCCAGGCGCACCTTTACCTTGCCTCCCTACCAGACGGCAGCCGGTGTGACGGATATGATTATGCACACCATGGAGCGCTATTTCACCATGGACGACGATATGGACCTGACCACCGACTTGGCTGAGGCTGTCATGCGTCGCATGAAGACTGCCGTGTTCGACGTGCTGAAGAATCCTGAGGACTACCGTCAGCGTGCCCAGATTATGTGGGGTGGCAGTGTAGCCCATAACGGTCTGACGGGCTGTGGTGTTAGCGACGACTGGGCCACTCATCAACTGGAGCACGAGCTCAGTGGCATGTTCGATGTCACCCACGGTGCCGGTCTGGCTGCCATCTGGCCCAGCTGGGCACGTTACGTGATGCATCAGAACCTGAGCCGCTTTGTGCGCTTTGCCGTCAATGTCATGGATGTTCCCAACGACTTCTCCGACCCCGAGGGCACTGCTCTCAAGGGCATTGAGGCCATGGAGCGCTTCTACCACGCCATCGGCATGCCTATCAACATCCATGAGCTCATTGGCCGTGACATCACCGACAACGAAATCCGTGAGATGACGCGTAAGTGCAGCCGTGATTTCACCGCTACCTGCGGTTGTCTGAAGGTGCTGACTGCCGACGACATGGAGGCCATTTACCGTATGGCCCGTTAAGTGTTGCGCAACGCTTTGCGGTGGATTTTTGCCGTTTATTGATGGTCTTTTGTTGGGAAGGGTGTATCTTTGCACTGTAAAACAATCTGTGATACCAACACAAGATTCCATGATAATTAATGATGAAGCATGCCACCCGCAATGACAGCGGGTGGCTTTTATTTTAAGCAACGCATTGCGCAACAGATTTTCCTATTGTTGCGTTGTTTTCTGAATGGAAATGAATAACTTTGTAGGGAATAACTAAAGACGATGAAAAGGATTTCACAGCGTGATATTGCCCGCCAGTTGGGTGTCAATGTTTCCACCGTGTCCAGGGCCCTTCGCGGACTCGACGGCGTCAGTGCTGAACTCAAGCAGCAGATAGAGCAGCTGTCCGAGCAGATGGGCTATCGTCCCAACCCCTTTGCTGTGAGTCTGCGTTATGACACCACCCATACCATTGGCATCGTGGTGCCTGACGTGTCGTTTAACCATTACGCCCACATCGTCAAGCGCATTGAGGCCGAGGCCCGCAATGCCGGCTATATGTGTATCATCACCGACTCCGACGAGAAACAGAAGAACGAGGCTGACTGTCTGGAGTGGCTGGTCAACATGCACGTGGAGGGCATCATCATCTGTCCCTCGCAGGAGACCACTGACTTCAGCCGCCTGCAGCAGCTCCGTAAGGCTCATTTCCCCGTCGTGCTCTTCGACCGTGCCCCTGACGTGGGCATCTCGTCGGTCAGCATCAACGATTCCGACTCTGCCCGTCAGGCCACCAACAGCCTCATTGACGGCGGTGCCCGTCGCATTGCCTTCCTTGGCGGTTCCAACCAAATGAAGCAGACCACCGACCGCAAGCACGGCTATCTGGTAGCCCTGCGGGAGCGTGGCATCCCCATCCGTCCCGAGCTGGTGAAGTGTCACTCCATCAGTTTCAATTCCGGACTCTCCGACGCTATGGAGCTGCTCAGCCTGCCCGAGCCGCCTGACGCCATCCTAGCCTCCCACGGCCTGCTGGTCAATGCCGCCATGCACGCCGTGACGAGTCACGGTCTGCGGATCCCCGACGATGTTTCCATCGTGGGCTACATGAGCGACTGGGTCTCCGAGCTTACCACGCCACGCATCTCGTTTGTCCGTCAGAACCTGCGTGAAATAGGCTGCAAGACCTTCCGTCTGCTCCTGGACCAGATTCGTGGCAACGACAATGTGCAGCAGGTGGTAGTGAAGGCCCGTCTGGAACTCCGTGAGAGTACACGGTGAGGGCGGAGCGAAAATAGAATAATTTTTAATTATGTATATGAAGAAGATATTATCAGTGTTTGTGCTGTTGGCCATCGCCACAGCCGTCCATGCTCAGGACCAGCTCCGGCTTAACGACTTGGAGTACTTTGAGCGCCAGGGAGTGAACGTGTTAGTGTTCAGCAACAGCTTCAACGGAGGATTCAACGACGAGAAGAATTCTGGCATCGAGATCATCCACCACGGGGTGCGCACGGTGCAGGGAGGTGCCGTCCGTCTGAACAACACCCCCGAGCAGTGGGACCTGGTGCCCCTGATGACCGACCGCAAGGTAGATGCCGCCAAGGGAACCATTGAGGTCACCATGCGCTATGCCGACTACGACTTCGACAGCCGCGTAGTGGTAACTGCCAAAGGCAAGGCCGTAGAGATTGCCGTCTGGTTGGATAAGCCCGTGCCTGACGCACTGGCTGGTGAGGCAGGCTTCAACCTGGAGTTCCTACCGTCGCAGTACTGGCTCAAGACCTATACCATGGACGGCCGTCTGGGACGTCTGCCGCGTTATGCCACCAGTCAGACCATTACCCGGCCTAACAGCGAGAAGCCCCGTCAGTTCAAAGGCTTCCGTACCTACGACGACCGGGGAACGGGACGCTTCATTGATCCGCTGCCCATAGAGACAGGTCATCGTCTGAGCTTAGCTACCGACGACCCCTCCAGACTAGTAACTATCAGCAGCGACGATGCAGAGCTGCGTCTATTTGATGGCCGTATGTTGGCGCAGAACGGTTGGTTCGTCGTTCGTAGCGTATTGCCGACTGGCAAAACGGGCAAGGTGGTGACGTGGACCGTAGAGCCGAACGCCATCCCTGGTTGGATACGTGAGCCGAACATCGGCTTCTCGCAGATAGGCTATACGCCTGAACAGCCGAAGGTAGCCGTCATCGAGCTTGACAAGAATGACCCCGTGCAGGCTGGTTCCGCCAGCCTGATGCGCCTCAATTCAGACGGAACGACCGCCGTCGCATACACTGCCGACGTCAAGACATGGGGTCCCTACTTCAAGTACAACTATGTGAAGTTCGACTTCTCCGCCGTTCGCGAACCGGGTGTCTATTATATACAATATGGTAAGACGCGTACCAATGACTTCCTCATCGACGAGCAAGTCTATGACAAGATAACCGATGCCACGACCGATGTCTGGGTGCCCATCCACATGAACCACATGTACGTGAATGAAGGCTACCGCACGTGGCACGGCGAGCCTTTTAAGGAGGGTTACCTTCAGGCACCAGAAAGCGACCACTTCGACCTGCACCGCCAGGGAGCACAGACCGATACGAAGTATAAGCCGTTGGAACTTATTCCCGGCCTGAACATCGGTGGATTCTTCGATGCCGGAGACTTCGACATTGAGACGGGTTCGAACATTAACGTTGTGCAGAACTTCATCCGCACGTGGGAGCTGTTCAAGCCACAGCGTGATGAGACATTCGTCAGTCAGCAGCAGCGCTATGTCGATCTTCACCGTCCTGACGGTGTACCCGATGTACTGCAGTTTATCGAGCATGGCACGCTCAACCTCGTGGCACAGGCAGAGCAGATAGGCCACATGGCCTCGACGCTCTCCAACTCCGTGCTCGACAACTACCACCACCTCGGCGATGCCGCCTCCATCACCGACGGTCTGCACTACGACCCGACTCTGCGACCCTACGAGGTGAGTGCCGATGGCCGTCGTAGCGGAACACCCGACGACATGTGGGCATTCACCACGCGCAGTCCCCAGCTCGACCTACGTGCAGCCACCATGTTTGCAGCTGCCAGCCACGCCCTCAGGGGCTACAACGATGAACTGGCCCAGCGTGCCCTCACACAGTCCAAGCGCCTCATGCAGGAGGCTACGGAACTGATTGCGCAGCGCAAGGTTGACCGAAACGGGCAGATGGAAGAAGACTTCAGCTGGCTTGACGGTACTGGTCAGTGGACCAATGCCAACAATCCCGTTGACAAGAAACGGCAGAAACTCATGGAGCGTAGCCGTCAGAACCGCGAGAAGCTCGGCGACATGTCCACCAACCTTATGCTTTATGGTGCCACGCAGGAGCGGCAGTACCTGGATAACTTCCTGGCACAGATATGGGATGCCTTGGAACTGCGTCTGGCGGGCAACATGCAGACAGCCCTCGATGCCATCCCCTATATGGATGAAGCCTACCGTCAGAAGCTACGCCCTTATGTTGAGCAGTATGAAGCATATATCAAGGGCTTTGATACACAGAATCCGTATGGCGTTCCCATCGGACTTGGCAACTGGGCGGGTGTGAATGCTGTGCTCAACTTCGGCATCACCGTGAACTATGCCCACATTTACTTCCCCGACATCGTGGGCAAGGATGAGGTGTATCGCGTGGCTAACTGGCTCTACGGCTGCCATCCCTACCATAACTACTCGTTCGTGGCCGTGGTGGGTGCCGCCCGACCCAAGCAGGTATTCTACGGCAACAACCGCGCCGACTTCTCGTTCATTCCCGGCAACGTGGCACCGGGACTGCTGTTCCGTAAGCCCGACCATTTCGAGAACTTTGATGACTGGCCTTTCCTTTGGGGACAGAACGAGGGTACCATTGCCGGCAACACACAATACATCATCTTCGGTTCTTCCCTGAAGAAAGTGATTAGTGAATAGAGTAATAGAGTGAAAAGGTTAAATAGATATAATGGTCAAACATTTGAAGGAAGATTACGTTATAATAAATAGAAAACCGAAAAACTGTAAATATTATGAGGCGTTATTTATCTTTTTGTTCTTTTATTCTTTTCTTCTTCAGTAGCGTAACAGCGCAGACGTTCCAACTCAATGAGAACGGCTATTTCAATGCCGGCGGCACTGACGTGATGGCTTTCAGCGACTTCTACCCTGAAGGGCATCAGGGCGGCGTGTGTGTCATTATGAACGGAAAGCGTATCGCCACCAACGGCGACATCCGCATGGAGGCCACGCCAGGACAATGGCAACCCGTTCCCAAGCAGCTGGACCGCAAGGCCGAGGGCAACAGCATCACCACCACCCTCTGCTACCCGGACTCCAGCCGTCACCTGACAGGCTTCAACCCGATGGTCTATCCTGACTATTATGTCAACTACACCGTCACCGTTGAGCCACAGGGCAACGGCATCCTCGTCACGGTCGATCTTGACAAGCCCGTGCCCGACTTCCTCTTAGGCAAGGTAGGTTTTAACCTCGAGTTCTTCCCCGGCGAGCTATTCGGCAAGCCCTGGGTGATGGATAACCAGTCGGGCATCTATCCGCAGCAGCCCAACGCTCCGCTGCTCACGCTGCCCACCAACCGTGGCCATGATGGCAACTACTTCACAGAGCAGGCAGGACCCTCGCGTGGCGGCTTCCCTTCAGCCCCCAAGCAGAAAGCCAACCTGGACCAGCTGGACGGCATAGCCAACAGTGTGTCCGGCGGTTCTCCCGCTGGAACCCTCCCCTACAGCCCCCTCCGCGCTGACGACATCATCGCCGCTCCCTATGCCGTAGGCCGTAAGTTCACCTCACGTCCCGACGACTTGTCACAGAAACTGACGGTGGAGTCATTTACCGGAGACCTGAAACTCTTCGACGGTCGTATGAACCACAACAACGGCTGGTTTGTGCTGCGCAGCGAGATTGCTGCCGGCGCTACCAAAGGAGCCGTGCGCTGGCTCATCACACCCGCAGTTGATAACACATGGCGCTACCCGGCAGTCATCCAGACCTCGCAGGTGGGCTATCTTCCTGCACAGCAGAAGCGCATTGTCATTGAGACCGACAATCGTGAGACCAGCGTGGGCCAGGCACAACTCGTGCGCATTGATGCCAATGGCGAAACCGTTGTCCGCATTATTACTCCGACCACGTGGGGAAAGTTCCTGCGTTACCGTTACCTGACGGCCGACTTCAGCGATGTCACAGAGGCAGGTCTTTACCAGGTGCGCTACGGAGATTCCCGTTCGAGCGTCTTCCGCATTGCTGACGACGTATATGAAAGGGGCGTATGGCAACCCGTCATTGAATATTTCCTGCCCGTGCAGATGTGTCACATGCGTGTCAGTGAGAAGTACCGCATCTGGCATGATGCCTGCCACATGGACGATGCGCTGATGGCTCGTGTGGGCAACCACATCGACGGCTACGACCAGCGTCCGGGACTCTCCAAGTATGCCGAGGGCGAACGCGTGCCAGGCGTCAACATCGGTGGATGGCACGATGCAGGCGACTTTGACCTGCGCGTGGAGTCGCAGGCTGGTGAGGCTTATATCCTTGCACTGGCCTACGAGCAGTTCCATCCGGAGATTGACGTGACGGCCATCGACCAGCAGCGCCACCGTGTAGAGATTCATGAGCCCGACGGCCGCAACGACATCCTGCAGCAGGTGGAGAACGGTGCTCTGACTGTTGTCCGCTCCTATCAGGCATTGGGCCGTCTCTATCGTGGCATTATCTGTAACTCGTTACGCCAATATGCCATGTTGGGCGATGCTGCCGCCATGACCGACGGACAGCCAAACGATGACGACCGTTGGATCTTTACGGAGGATAACCCCATGCGTGCCCTCTCTACTGCGGCCGAGTTAGCCGGTGCCGCCCGCGTGCTGCGTGGCTTCAACGACGAGCTGAGCCGGGAGTGCCTGCAGATTGCCTCAGATATCTATCAGCAGACAGAAGTCAGCGGTTTCCTTGTTGGCGTCAAGCTGCAGGC
>JAILHP010000098.1 GCA_024695705.1 Prevotella sp.
TATTATGGCACATCCAAAAAGAAGACAGTCGAATACCCGTACTGCAAAACGTCGTACTCACGACAAGGCCGTAGTTCCTACACTGGCCGTATGCCCCAACTGTGGCGCTTACTATGTTTATCACACCGTATGTCCTACTTGTGGTTACTATCGTGGTAAGGTTGCTATCGTGAAGGACGAAGTTGTTGAATAAGACAAGGTAAATGGGTAAATTTAATGCGATAATCACCGGCGTTGGCGGCTATGTGCCCGACTATGTCCTCAATAACGAGGAACTGTCGCGCATGGTCGATACCAACGACGAGTGGATTATGACACGTGTAGGTATCAAGGAGCGCCGCATCCTCACCGAGGAAGGTCTGGGCACCAGTTACATGGCCCGTAAGGCTGCCAAGGAGCTGATGCGTAAGACCGGCACAGACCCCGATACCATTGATGCACTGATTGTAACCACCTCGACGGCTGATTATAAGTTTCCTTCCACAGCAAGCATCGTGCTGGGCAAGCTGGGGCTGAAAAACGCCTTTGCCTTTGACTTCTGGGGTGCCTGCTGCGGATTCCTCTACACGCTTGACGTGGCTGCGGCCATGATAGAGTCTGGGCGTTATAAGAAAATCATTATTATAGGTGCCGACAAGATGTCGTCCATTGTTGACTACAAGGACCGTGCCACTTGTCCGCTCTTCGGCGACGGTGCTGCAGCTGTGCTGCTTGAACGTACCGAGGAAGAGAACATTGGTTGTCGGGATTCCTATTTCCGCTGCGACGGCAAGGGACTGCCATTCCTTCATCTGAAGGCAGGCGGTTCGGTCAGTCCGGCCAGTCATTTCACCGTCGATCATCGTCTGCATTACCTCTATCAGGAGGGCCGTACGGTATTCCGCTATGCGGTGACCAATATGAGTGATGACGTGGCTTTGGTGGCAGAGCGCAACGGACTGAACAAGGACAACATCCAGTGGGTGGTTCCCCATCAGGCAAACATGCGCATCATTGAGGCCGTGGCCAAGCGCTTAGACCTTCCGATGGAGCAGGTGATGGTGAACATTGAGCACTTCGGTAACACGAGTGCCGCCACCATACCCCTGGCCCTCTGGGAAAACGAGCACCTGCTGAAGAAGGGTGACAACATGCTGTTCACCGCCTTTGGAGCAGGCTTCGTACACGGCGCCAGCTACTACAAGTGGGCTTATGACGGAAGTGAAAAGTGAATAGTGAAGAATTTGCTACCGCTTCAATATGCATAAAGCAGGATTTGTAAACATTGTTGGAAATCCCAACGTAGGTAAAAGTACGCTCATGAACCAATTGGTTGGTGAGCGTATTTCGATTGCGACGTTTAAGGCCCAGACGACGCGTCACCGCATCATGGGCATTGTGAATACCCCTGAGATGCAGATTGTGTTCTCTGACACGCCTGGCGTCCTGAAGCCGAACTACAAGCTGCAGGAGTCGATGCTGGCGTTTTCGGAGTCTGCGCTGCAGGATGCCGACGTGCTGCTCTACGTCACCGACGTGGTGGAGAATCCGGAGAAGAACATGGACTTCCTGGAGAAGGTGCAGCAGATGACGATACCGGTGATTCTGCTGATTAATAAGATTGACAGCCTCACCCCTAACCCCTCTCCAAAGTGCGAGGGGAACTCTAAGGGAAAGGGGAGCGATGTACTCCTTGCACAGATTGTGGAGAAGTGGCACTCGCTGCTGCCAAAGGCAGAGATTCTGCCCATCTCGGCAAAGAACAAGTTCGGAGTGGATATGCTGCTGAAACGCATTCAGGACCTGTTGCCGGAAAGTCCGGCCTACTTCGACAAGGATCAGCTGACCGACAAGCCTGCCCGCTTCTTTGTTTCGGAGATTATCCGCGAGAAGATCCTGCTGTATTATGACAAGGAGATTCCCTATGCCGTGGAGGTGCGTGTGGAACGCTTCAAGGAGACGGAGAAGAACATACATATCAATGCCGTCATCTACGTGGAGCGCGAGTCACAGAAGGGTATCATCATCGGTCATCAGGGGGTGGCGCTGAAGAAGGTAAGTACTGAGGCCCGCAAGGCACTGGAGAAGTTCTTTGACAAGTCGGTCTATCTGGAAACCTTCGTCAAGGTAGATAAGGACTGGCGGTCGTCAGAGAAAGAGCTTGACTCGTTTGGGTATAACCCGGAGTAGAGGGAAAACCCGCCGGCAAAACCGACGGGCACACTCATGAAAAGAAAGCAGGCGGCGGGCACACTCATGAAAAGAAAGCAGGCGACGAGTACACTAATGGAAAGAAAGCAGGCGACGAGTACACTAATGGAAAGAAAGCAGGCGGCGGTCACACTAATGGAGAGAAAACTGGCGGCGGGCACACTAATGGACGCGCTGCCAGGGAAGGTGGCAGACGCATGGAAAAGTAGATAAAAAAATAATAAGATGGTAAAGAAATTGGTTCTTTTTCTGCTTATGCTGGCAGGATGCTGGCAGATGGGCAGTGCTGCAGTGAATGACGACTGGAAGCCAGTGAGCGCAGACAAGGCAGTAGCCTTTGTACAGGAGTTTTATTCCCACAGGTCCATGGAGAATGGTCAGTGGGAGGATGCTGTGCTGGAGAAGTATCTGGCTCCTGCCGTTCTCAAGACGCTTGCCGAAGCAGCGTCAGACTCTGAAAAGAAATACGCCTCGTGGCTATTGTCAGGCACTGACGATTCAGAGATGATTCTGCCTTCTGTCCAGTTGCATGATCCAGTAGCCCTGGATGATGGTCGTGTGATGAGGGAACTGGGCGTGTTTTATTGGGCTGACACCTGGCTTCGCAGCACGCAGACGCTTTACTTTACCGTCAAGAGCAAGGGCGGCCGGCTGTATATCACTCAGGTTGACAACATGAACGGCGAGGCTGCTGCCGATGTGTGGGCGCAGTTGGAGGCCCGTAACGAAGCCCGCGAGATGGAAGCTGAGGATGAGGCCGAGGTAGAGGAGGACAACCCGTTGCTGGAGTCTGCAGGTAAGATTGGTCCCTATGACATCACGTTCTTCAGGAATCCTGCTGATATGGGAGAAGGTGACGAGGTGGGCTATTACTATTATAATGAACGCCCCAACTCAATATTTAAGCTGATACTGGTGGAGAATACGGCCATCAATGCCAAGGGCTCCATGCATGTGGTACTGAAGGAATACACGGCAAAAGGCAACCATACCGGCACGTTCGACGGACAGTATGAAAGTCGGGGCGGTGGCTATGAGGGCACTTTTACGAACTCGAAAGGAGACAAGTTTCATTTTGAACTGATGGAGAAATAATCATGGCAAACTTAGTAGCGATAGTAGGACGCCCGAATGTGGGTAAATCGACCTTGTTTAACCGTCTGACCAACTCGCGTCAGGCCATTGTCAGTGACGAGGCTGGCACGACACGTGACCGTCAGTACGGCAAGTGCGAATGGAACGGACGTGAGTTCTCGGTTGTGGATACCGGTGGCTGGGTGGTCAACTCAGACGATATCTTCGAGGAGGAAATCCGCAAGCAGGTCATTGTGGCAACGGAAGAGGCCGACCTCGTGCTGTTTTTGGTGGATATCAAGAACGGCCTGACCGACTTGGACGAGGATGTGGCTGCCATTCTGCGTCGTGCGAAGCTGCCTGTGGTGTTAGTTGCCAACAAAACCGATGACGGCATCAACCTCTACGACCAGTATGAGTTCTACAAACTTGGACTGGGCGACCCCTTCTGCATCAGTGCAGCAACGGGCTCTGGTACGGGCGACCTGCTGGATTACGTGTTGTCGAGGCTGAAGACTGAGGAAGTTGACGACGTGGCTGACGGTACACCGCGCTTTGCCGTAGTCGGCAGACCGAATGCCGGCAAGTCAAGCCTGATTAACGCCTTTATCGGCGAGGACCGTAACATTGTAACCGAGATTGCCGGCACCACACGTGACAGCATCTATACGAAGTATGACAAGTTCGGCTTCGACTTCTATCTGGTGGATACCGCCGGCATCCGCCGCAAGAACAAGGTGACGGAGGACCTGGAGTTTTACAGCGTCATGCGCAGCATCCGTGCCATTGAGAATTCTGACGTCTGCATTCTGATGCTTGATGCCACCCGTGGCATTGAGGCACAGGACATGAACATCTTCCAGCTCATACAGAAGAACAACAAGTCGCTGGTGGTGGTCGTCAATAAGTGGGACCTGGTGGAAGACAAGTCGCAGGAGGTCATCAAGACCTTTGAGGCTGCCATTCGCAACCGCATGGCCCCGTTTGTGGATTTCCCCATCATCTTTGCTTCGGCACTTACCAAGCAGCGCATCTTCAAGGTGCTGGAAACCGCCAAGCAGGTTTATCTGAACCGTAAGGTGAAGATTGGTACGTCAAAGCTGAACGAGGTCATGCTACCTCTCATCGAGATGACGCCGCCGCCCAGCATCAAAGGCAAGTATATCAAGATCAAGTATGTCAGTCAGGTGCCTGACACGCAGATTCCTACGTTTGTGTTCTATGCCAATCTGCCGCAGTATGTGAAGGAGCCTTATAAGCGTTTCCTGGAGAATAAGCTGCGTGAGAACTGGACGCTGACCGGCACGCCCATCAATGTGTTTGTAAGGCAGAAATAACTTAAAATGAAGAGTGAAGAATGAAGAATGAAGCATTTGCTACCGCTTTTGGAAAAGTAACTGAAGTAGGAAGATGGCTGTCATGCGCAGCATTCTTCATTCTTTGTTCTTCATTCTTCATTTCATGCAGTAATCCTACCCCCGAGGAGCTGGCATCGCTGGCTGCCAAAGGCTACTATGAGCATCTGGCTGCAGGAGAATACGACGCTTACCTGGAAGGGGTGAACGGCGTGAAGGATGCCCCCGATGACTATAAAAGCCAGTATCGCTTAGCA
Organism: Prevotella sp.; assembly: GCA_024695705.1. GTDB lineage: Bacteria > Bacteroidota > Bacteroidia > Bacteroidales > Bacteroidaceae > Prevotella. The sequence goes on from JAILHP010000098.1 coordinate 4,877, forward strand.
GCTGAACAGTATGTGAAACGCGTCAACCAACTGCACCAAGGCATCAAAATGGTAGAAGTGTCGTCGGCAAAGACCGACAGCACGTTGCATTGTACGAATGTATTTCTGGTGCTTACCTTCGGCGATTCCTCGCGTGAGGAGATTTGTGTGCCGATGGTGGAGGCGGAAGGGGTGTTCCGTATGCGGTAATAAAAAGAAATCGGATTGACTCCGTTTGAATCAATCCGACTTATGCAGTGTGGTAGTTGTACAATCTTGCTATGTTCAGGCAATACTCGTTGTAAGCTTCACTCTTCATCCATTTTTCAAATAATTTCTTAATCATCTTTTTACCTTTCTTTTAATGTTATACTTGTGTTTGTTATCCTTGCCTTTTCTCTTAAAGGCACTGCAAAGGTACGATGATTTTTCTTCTCCGACAAGGAAAAATTGAAATTGTTTGCGTTAACAGCGAAGATTTTGACTTGCGTCAATCCTTCTTTTCGTGCTTCAAAACGATGCTGCGCATATTCTTCAGCAGGTCGCTGGCGAAGATGAAATCAGTGAGTAACTGGTTGTCGGAGTGCATGATATCGGCACTGACGCCCTGCCATTCCTTCCGGCCTTCATGAATGAAGATGATGTTTTCGCCGATGCCCATCACGGAGTTCATGTCGTGGGTGTTGATGATGGTCGTGATGTTGTATTCCTGTGTAATGCTGTGCAGCAAATCATCGATGAGGAGCGATGTCTTCGGGTCGAGGCCGGAGTTCGGCTCGTCGCAGAACAGGTATTTGGGATTCATGGCGATGGCACGGGCTATGGCCACGCGCTTCTGCATACCTCCACTGATTTCTCCAGGGTATTTCTCTTCGGCATTGATGAGGTTCACACGGTCCAGACATTCCTTGGCCCGCTTGATGCGGTTGCGGAGGGTCATCGGGGCAAACATGTCAAGCGGGAACATCACATTCTCGAGCACCGTCATGGAGTCGAACAGGGCAGCACTTTGGAATATCATACCCATTTCACGCCGCATCAGCACCTTCTCTCTCTTGCTCATGGCAACGAAGTCACGGCCGTCGTACAATACTTTTCCGCTGGTTGGGGTGAGCAGGCCCACCAGATTCTTCATCAATACGGTCTTTCCGCTTCCGCTACGTCCGATGATGAGGTTGGTCTTGCCGTTTTCGAATGTGGTGCTGATGTCTTTCAGCACCTCAACGTCATCAAAGCTCTTATATAGGTTCTTGACTTCAATCATGACAATAGCTTGGTTAAGAATACATCCGAGAAAAGAATCAATACGCTGGACGTGACGACCGCATCGGTAGAAGCCTTACCCACGTTGGCGGAGCCTCCCTCGACCGTATAGCCGAAGAAGCTCGGCACACTGGAAATGATGAAGGCGAAAAAGGTGCTCTTGATGATACTCATCCACACAAACCACGGCACGAACGAGTGCTGGAGTCCCAGCGTGAGGTCGTCAGGCGGAAGAATCTGTCCGACGTAGGCGGTAGCGTATGCTCCCAGAATGCCTGTGGCTGAAGAGAAGATGACGAGGAAGGGCATGATGGTCATCATACCCATGATTTTCGGCAGTATCAAGTAACAGGCGGAGTTGATGCCCATGATGTCAAGCGCATCAATCTGTTGGGTAACACGCATGGTTCCCAGCTCCGAGGCAATGTTGGAGCCTACCTTTCCTGCAAGTATCAGACACATGATGCTGGACGAGAACTCCAACAGCATAATCTCACGCGTGGTGTAGCCTGTCACCCAGCGGGGCATCCAGGGACTTTGAATGTTCAGCTTCATCTGAATGCAGATGACAGCTCCGATGAAGAATGAAATCAGCAACACAATGCCAATGGAGTTGACGCCGAGCTGCGCCATCTCCTTGATATATTCTTTGGCGAACATCCTCAATCGTTCGGGCCGCTGGAACGTGCGCCCCATCAACATGAGGTAGCGTCCGAACGAGATAAGCCATTTCTTAATAATCATATTTAATAATGTTGAGAGCTTGTCGGCTGCAAAAGTACGAATAATATCCGAAAAATGTGCATAATGTTGGAAAAAAGTTGTACCTTTGCAGCTGCAAACGGAAAAAGTATGGATGAACAGACAATAATCAACGGACAACCCTACGATGACGGACAAATGGTGCTCCGTGCCGAGGGACTGGTGAAACGCTACGGCAAACGTACGGTAGTGAACGACGTTTCAATCAACGTCAAGCAGGGAGAGATCGTGGGACTGTTAGGCCCTAACGGTGCGGGAAAGACCACCTCGTTCTACATGACGACGGGTCTGATAGTGCCGAATGCCGGCCATATCTACCTGAATGATCTGGATGTGACGCAGTATCCTGTCTATAAGCGTGCCCGTGCAGGTATTGGCTATCTGGCACAGGAGGCAAGTGTGTTCCGCAAGATGTCGGTTGAGGACAATATCCTGAGCGTGCTGGAGATGACTGGCAAGCCCCGTGACTACCAGTTAGAGAAGCTGGAGAGCCTGATTAAGGAGTTCCGTCTGACGAAAGTCCGCAAGAACAAGGGTGACCAACTCTCAGGTGGTGAGCGCCGTCGTACGGAGATAGCCCGTTGTCTGGCCATTGAGCCTAAGTTCATCATGCTTGACGAGCCTTTTGCCGGCGTTGACCCCATTGCCGTGGAGGATATCCAGCAGATTGTGTGGCGATTGAAGTACCGTAACATCGGTATCCTGATTACTGACCATAACGTAGAAGACACGCTTTGTATTACCGACCGTGCCTATCTGCTGTTTGAAGGTCGCATCCTGTTCCACGGCTCGCCCGAGGAATTGGCTGCCAACGAGATTGTACGCGAGAAGTATCTGACCAATTCTTTCGTATTGCGTCAGAAGGACTTCCAGAAGCTGGAAGAGGAACGTCAGCAAAAAGAGGCGGAAGAAGAAGGTAGAGGGTAAGATGGTACGTCGAAAGTACTTGCGTTCGAGAATAAAAATATAAAAAACCTTTTTTTATTTTGTATTCTACTCACTTTTTCGTACCTTTGCACCTCCTTTTCGGAGAACGAAATGAAAATAGTAAATAGTAATCGTCAAATAGTAAATTAAGAAGATGAACATTCAGTTTGAAAATCCTGACAAAGTAAATGGTCTGTTGACGCTGACCATTGAGAAGTCTGACTATGCAGAGAAGGTCGAGAAGACCCTGAAAGATTATCGTAAGCGTGCCCAGGTTCCCGGATTCCGTCCCGGACAGGCTCCTATGGGCATGATTCAGCGCCAGTATGGCATGTCGGTTAAGGTAGATGAAATCAATCGTCTGCTGAACGAGAAGATTTATGAGTATATCCACGAGAATAAGATCCAGATGCTGGGCGAGCCCCTGCCGAACAATGAGAAGCAGAAACCTCTGGATTTTGCCGGTGACGGTCCGTTTGAATTCGTCTTTGACATTGCCGTTGCTCCTGAGTTCAAGGCAGAGCTGAGCGGTCGTGACAAGATAGACTATTACCAGATTGAGGTGGATGACAAGCTCATTGACCAGCAGGTGCAGATGTACCAGTCACGTGGCGGTCAGTACGAGAAGGCCGAAACCTATCAGAGCCGTGATATGTTGAAGGGTGACCTCCGTGAACTCGACGAGAACGGTAGCACCAAGGAAGGCGGTATCACCGTTGAATCAGCTGTGATGATGCCTGAATATATTAAGGTGGAAGATCAGAAGAAACTGTTTGACGGTTGCAAGCTGGGTGACATCATCACCTTTAACCCCAAGAAGGCTTATCCTGACAACGATAGCGAGGTGGCTGCCCTCCTGAAACTGAAGAAAGAGGAAGTGGCTGACCTGACGGCTGACTTCAGCTATCAGATTACTGAGATTTCTCGTTTCGTTCCTGCTGCCGTTGACCAGACCCTGTTTGACCAGGTGTTTGGTGAGGGTACCGTAAAGGACGAGAAGGAGTTCCGCCAGAAGATAGCCGACTCCATCAAGCCTCAGCTGGCCCAGAATTCTGACTATAAGTTCCTGCTGGATGTACGTGCCCATCTGGAAAAGAAGGTTGGCAAGCTGGAGTTCCCCGATGCCTTGTTGAAGCGCATCATGCTGAAAGGCAATGAAGACAAGGGTGCCGACTACGTGGAGAAGAACTACGAGAAGAGCATTGCTGAACTGAAGTGGCACCTGATCAAGGAACAGTTGGTAGCTGCCCAGCAGATCAAGGTAGAGGATGCCGACCTGAAGGCTGTTGCCAAGGAAACCGCCCGTGCACAGTTTGCCCAGTACGGTATGAACAATGTGCCCGAGGAGTATCTTGACAACTATGCCGAGGACATGCTGAAGAAGCAGGAAAACATCAACGGACTTGTTGACCGTGCCCTCGATGATAAGTTGACTGTTGTACTGAAAAATGTCGTCAAACTGAACGAAAAGACCATCTCTTTGGATGACTTTAACAAGTTGATGCAGGGAAAATAACTTATTTTTTGAAAAAATAACCTCAACTTTTGCAGGTTATCGACTTTTTTTATTAATTTTGTTGCTACAAACTTAATGAAAGGCCGATAACCTGCCTTTTTTATGATACAATAGTACTGAAATAAAGAGAATTATGAACGATTTTAGGAAATATGCTACAAAGCATTTAGGAATGAACAGCATGGTGCTTGACGACGTTATCAAGTCGCAGGCTCAGTATTTGAACCCTTATATCTTGGAGGAACGTCAGTTGAACGTTACTCAGATGGATGTGTTCTCCCGTCTGATGATGGACCGCATCATCTTCCTCGGAACAGAGATTGACGACTATACCGCCAATACCCTGCAGGCCCAGCTACTTTATCTGGACTCCGTAGATAGCGGAAAGGACATCTCCATCTACATCAATTCGCCGGGCGGCAGTGTTACGGCAGGATTGGGTATCTATGACACGATGCAGTTTATCTCGAGTGATGTTGCCACGATTTGTACAGGTATGGCTGCATCGATGGCCGCTGTGCTGCTGGTGGCAGGTCAGGAGGGCAAGCGCTCAGCCCTGACCCATAGCCGTGTGATGATTCATCAGCCGTTGGGCGGTGTTCAGGGACAGGCCAGTGACATTGAGATTGAGGCGAAGGAGATACTGAAGTTCAAGAAAGAGCTTTATACCATTATCGCCAATCACTCACATACCCCTTACGACAAGGTATATGCCGACTCTGACCGTAACTACTGGATGAATGCCGAAGAGGCCAAGGCTTACGGTATGATAGACCAGGTGCTGGTTAGAAAGTAACGACTGTAAGATGAAAAAACAATGTAATTTCTGCGGAAGAAGCGAGCGGGAAGTAAAGCTGCTTATCACAGGTCTCAACGCGAGTATCTGTGAGGATTGTGCCATGCAGGCTTATCAGATTGTGCAGCAGCAGAACGTGGCAAAAGGAAAATCCAAGAACGGCGGTCGGGCAGACAATAAGAGTATTCCCAAACCGAAGGAGATCAAGGATTATCTTGACCAGTACGTCATTGGTCAGGATGAGGCCAAACGTTTCCTCTCGGTAGCCGTCTATAATCATTATAAGCGTCTTCAGCAGCCTTCTGACGACAACGGGGTGGAGATTGAGAAGAGCAACATTATCATGGTGGGCTCTACCGGAACCGGCAAGACCCTGTTGGCACGTACGATAGCCAAAATGCTGGATGTGCCGTTTACGATTGTCGATGCTACGGTGTTTACCGAGGCTGGTTATGTGGGCGAGGATGTGGAAAGCATCCTGTCGCGCCTGTTGCAGGTGGCCGACTACGACGTGCAGGCAACCCAGCATGGAATCGTCTTCATTGACGAGATAGACAAGATTGCCCGTAAGAGCGACAACCCCTCGATTACCCGTGACGTAAGCGGTGAAGGCGTGCAGCAGGGACTACTCAAACTGTTGGAAGGAACAGTGGTCAACGTGCCACCGAAGGGCGGACGTAAGCATCCTGACCAGGAGTATATACAGGTTGACACCAATAACATCCTGTTCATCTGCGGCGGTGCATTCGACGGCATTGAGCGCAAGATTGCCCAGCGCATGAACACTCATGTGGTTGGCTATAACTCCGTGCAGAATGTGGCCAAGATAGACAAGAACGACCTGATGAAGTACATCGTGCCTCAGGACCTGAAGTCGTTTGGGCTCATTCCGGAGATTATTGGCCGTCTGCCTGTGCTGACCTACCTGAACCCGCTGGACCGGGCTGCCTTGGAGAAAATCCTGACGGAACCGAAGAACAGCATCATCAAGCAGTATCAGAAACTCTTTGAGATGGACGGCATCAAGCTGACTTTTGAGCAGGAAGCCCTTGACCTGATTGTGGATAAAGCCGTAGAATACAAGCTGGGTGCCCGCGGTCTCCGTTCTATTGTTGAAAGCATCATGATGGATGCGATGTTTGAGATACCCTCTAAACAAGTCAAGAGCTTTGTTGTGACCCTGGACTATGCACAGCAACAGCTGGATAAGTCACATTTACAGAAATTAGAAAGCTAAGAATCCTATATGACGAAGAAGAACCTCACAGATGCATTGAAAAAGTATTTCGGCTTTGACAAGTTCAAAGGCGATCAGGAAGCCATCATCCGTAATGTGTTGGCAGGTAGGAACACTTTTGTGTTGATGCCTACAGGCGGCGGAAAATCCTTGTGCTATCAGTTGCCATCCTTGCTCATGGATGGCACAGCCATCGTGATTTCCCCATTGATAGCTCTGATGAAGAATCAGGTAGATGTCATCTCTAATCTGAGTGAGGTGTCAGGTACGGCACACTACTTGAATTCGTCACTGAACAAAGCAGCGATCGACCAGGTGAAGGCCGACATCCTGTCAGGAACGACCAAACTGCTGTATGTGGCACCGGAGTCGTTGACCAAGGAAGAGAATGTGGAGTTCCTCAAGTCGGTGAAGATCTCGTTCTATGCCATTGACGAGGCGCATTGTATCTCAGAGTGGGGTCACGATTTCCGTCCGGAGTATCGTCGCATACGTCCTATCATCAATGAGATAGGTGATGCACCGGTTATCGCATTGACAGCAACAGCCACTGATAAGGTCCGTACCGATATTAAGAAGAGTCTGGGTATTCTTGATGCCGAGGAGTTCAAGAGCTCTTTCAACCGGCCTAACCTCTATTACGAGGTACGCCCCAAGACTAAGGATGTTGATAAGGATATCATCAAGTTCATCAAGCAGCATCCCGGCAAGAGCGGCATTATCTATTGTCTCTCGAGAAAAAAGGTGGAAGAGCTGGCGGCCATTCTACGTGCCAACGATATAAAAGCACAGGCCTATCATGCCGGACTGGACTCGGTGACGCGCTCACAGACGCAGGACGATTTCCTGATGGAGAAGATTGACGTCATTGTAGCGACCATCGCCTTTGGCATGGGTATTGACAAACCCGACGTGCGCTTCGTCATCCATTACGACATTCCCAAGTCCTTGGAAGGCTATTATCAGGAGACTGGCCGTGCAGGTCGTGACGGCGGTGAAGGTCTGTGCGTTACCTTCTATTCCTATAAGGACCTGCAGAAACTGGATAAGTTCATGGAAGGCAAGCCTGTGGCTGAACAAGACATTGGACGCCAGTTGCTGCAGGAGACGGCAGCCTATGCGGAAACGTCGGTTTGTCGCAGAAGGATGCTGTTGCACTACTTCGGCGAGCGATATGAAAAGGAGAACTGCGGCAACTGTGACAACTGTCTGCATCCTCAAACCAAGATTGAGGGCATGAACCAGCTTGTCATCGTGCTCAAGGCGATTGTTGCCCTCAAAGAGAATTTCCGTTCCGATTATGTGATCGACTTTGTGATGGGTCGCGAGACGGATGAGATTGTAGCCCACAAGCACCATGAGCATGACCTGTTCGGCATGGGCGAGGATGAAGACGAGAAGATCTGGAGTCCTGTCATCCGTCAGGCGCTGATAGCTGGCTATATTAAAAAAGAGGTAGAGAACTACGGTCTGTTGAAGATTACTGCAGCTGGCAAGCGGTTCCTGAAGAGTCCGGAATCCTTCATGATAGTAAAGGATGTGGAGTTCCGGGATGATGATGACTCGCTGATGGACCATGAAGGCGGAACCAGCGCTATCGATCCGATGCTTTGTGCCGTGCTCCGTGACTTGCGAAAGAAATGGAGCCGTAAGCTGGAACGGCCTCCTTATGTCATCTTCCAGGATGTGTCGCTGGAGCAGATGGCTACTGACTTCCCCGTGACGCTTGAAGAACTGAAGAATATCCAGGGCGTGGGTGAAGGAAAGGTGAAACAGCCCTATGCCCAGGAATTTGTGGACCTGATCAAACGCTACTGCAAAGAGAACGATATTGTGCGTCAGGCAGACCTTCGCGTTCGTACCGTAGCCAAGAAGTCGATGCTGAAGGTGAAAATCATTCAGGCCATTGACCGCCAGATAGCCCTTGACGACATCGCCAATGCACAGGGCATAGAGTTTGAGACCCTGCTCGACGAGGTAGAGGCCATTGTCTATAGCGGTACCAAACTGAACATTGACTATTTCTTGGAGGAGGTCATGGACGAAGATCACATTGACGACATATACGACTACTTTGCCGAGAGCGACACGGACAGCCTGGAGGATGCCATTGATGAGTTAGGCGAGGATTATAGTGAAGATGAGATCCGACTGATACGCATCAAGTTCATCTCGGAAATGGCGAACTGATTATAGTATTCTTGCCTCCCGTTGGAAGCTTGCGGCATAGCCGAGCGGAGGCTAGAGATTGGATATTTGGGGTTTGAGGTTTGAGCATTGAGGTTTAAAAATAAGTGCTTTGTGTTAAAAATTACCAAGGCAAGGCATAAATCTCAAACCTCAAACCTCAAACCTCAAAAATAATTTGTACCTTTGCACGCAATAAAATTTTAAAGGAGTTTCTTATGTCATCATTTATTGCAGACAAGATTGTGATGGACGGTCTCACATTTGACGACGTCCTGTTGATTCCCGCTTATTCGGAGGTGCTGCCCAAGACGGTGGAGTTGAAAACCCACTTCTCCCGTCATATTGAGCTGAACATTCCTTTCGTCACGGCTGCCATGGACACCGTCACGGAAAGCCAGATGGCCATCGCCATCGCCCGCGAAGGAGGCATTGGCGTCATCCATAAAAACATGTCAATAGAGAACCAGGCCCGTGAGGTGGCCATTGTGAAACGTGCTGAGAACGGCATGATTTACGATCCGATAACCATTCCCCGTGGTTCTACGGTGGCACAGGCACTTGACATCATGGCAGAATACCACATCGGCGGTATCCCGGTGGTTGACGACGAGAAGCGCTTAGTGGGCATTGTCACGAACCGTGACTTGCGCTTTGAGCGCCATTTGGATCGTCCGGTCGATGAGATCATGTCAAAAGACAATCTGGTGACGACCCACCAGCAGACAGACTTGACGGCAGCAGCCGAGATTCTTCAGAAGAATAAGATTGAGAAGCTGCCGGTAGTTGACAAGGACAACCATCTGGTAGGTCTGATTACCTATAAGGATATTACCAAGGCCAAGGATAAGCCGATGGCCTGCAAGGACGAGAAGGGCCGCCTCCGTGTGGCTGCAGGTGTCGGTGTTACTGCCGATACGCTTGACCGTATGCAGGCGCTGGTCAATGCCGGGGCCGATGCCATTGTTATTGATACGGCTCACGGACATTCCAAGGGTGTAATTGACAAACTGCGTGAGGCAAAGGCCTCCTTCCCCGATGTTGATATCGTCGTAGGCAATGTGGCTACCGGAGCTGCAGCTAAGATGCTGGCAGAGAACGGTGCTGATGCCGTCAAAGTGGGTATCGGCCCGGGTTCCATCTGTACTACCCGTGTGGTGGCAGGTGTGGGCGTGCCTCAGCTGAGCGCCGTCTATGACGTTTATTCTGCCTTAAAGGGAACTGACATTCCTTTGATAGCCGACGGCGGACTCCGTTATTCCGGTGATATCGTCAAGGCACTGGCAGCCGGAGGCTCCAGTGTGATGATTGGTTCGCTGGTTGCCGGTACGGAAGAAAGCCCCGGTGAGACCATCATCTTCAACGGCCGTAAGTTCAAGAGCTATCGTGGCATGGGTTCGCTGGAGGCGATGGAGAACGGTTCGAAGGACCGATACTTCCAGTCAGAGACGAGGGATGTCAAGAAACTGGTACCCGAGGGCATTGCCGGTCGCGTACCCTACAAGGGAACGGTACAGGAAGTTATCTACCAGTTGTCTGGCGGTCTCCGCTCAGGCATGGGCTATTGCGGTGCTCCTGACATTGAGCATCTGCATGACGCCAAGTTCACCCGTATTACCAATGCCGGTGTGATGGAGAGTCATCCGCACGACATCTCCATTACCAGTGAGGCGCCTAACTATTCGCGTCCAAATGACTAAGACCATTTGTCATTTTGCTTTTCTATGCTTGGCTGCGCTATTCCCATTCTGCAGCGTAGCTGCGCAGGAGTCAGACCCGACGCTGCTGACGGTGAATGGCATACCCGTACCGAAGTCAGAGTTCCTGTATAGCTATCATCATAATTGTGAGAGTGACGGGGAGCTGCTTCCCGTGAACGACTTTCTGGAACGTTTCATTGACTATAAGCTGAAGCTGGCTGCTGCCATGGATGAATATCCTTCCGTCCTTCCTAAAGGCGGACTGATGGGTGCTCCAGAGACCTCTCCTTCAGGAACGGCAGGTGAGGCCCAGTCGTTGAAGGCAGCTGCGGAGTATTCCTACCAACAGGCGTGTAGGGCTGCCGGCAACCGTGAGCTGGTTTATCCTGCACAGATTTTGTTACGTGTTGACACCCGTGCCTCGGCGGCACAAGCCGCCAAGGTGAAGCAACGCATCGACTCGGTGTGGCATGCCTTACAGAATGGTGCCGATTTCGCTGCACTGGCCAACCGGTTGTCTGATGACGTGACGGCTTCCTGTGGTGGAGAGATGGGTTGGATAGGGCCGAACCAGGTGCTGGAAGAGGTGGAACGTGCAGTCTATGCCTTGCAGAAAGGCCAGACCAGTGAACCCTTCTTGTCTCCTGCCGGCTGGCATATCGTCAAGTTGCTGGACCGTCAGCCCGCTACCAGCGAGGTGGTTCATCGCTGGTACCTGACACCGCGTGCCGCTCATTCATCCTCCTTTACGGCCTACGATCCAGACCCGTTCTTGTCACGTGCCTATCAGGAGGGCTTGTTGGTGAGTCAGATGACACAGCAGACCATTTATGACAAGGCGGCTCCTGAAGAGAAGGAGTTGAAACGTTATTTCAAGAAGAACCGCAAGCGTTACGGCAAGAAGTTGAAGAAGCGTGACTTCCCCCAGGTGCGTGACCTGGTGCTGGCTGATTATCAGCAGTTGCAGGAGCAGAAGTGGGTAGTTGACTTGCGTCGTCAATATAAAGTAAAAGTGAATAAATCTGTTTTGAGAACGATAGAATGAAAAAACCGAAACTTATTGCATTGGGCATGTTTGCCCTGTTGCCTTTTGCCGCACTGACGGCTCATGTGGATGGTGTCGATGACGATGATCCTACGGGAAACAATATCATTGATGAGGTCATCTGGGTGGTCGGTGACGAACCCATACTGAAGTCTGAAGTGGAAGGTATGCGTCTTCAGGCAGAGATGGAAGGTCTGCGCTGGAATGGCGACCCCGACTGTGCCATTCCTGAGCGTATTGCCATTGAGAAGCTGTTCTTGCATCAGGCAGCCATTGACAGTATTGAGGTGACAGAATCCGAGGTCTCCACGAACGTTGAACAGCGTCTGGAATATTTCATTACGCAAGCCGGTTCCCGTGAAAAGCTGGAGGAGTATCGTGGACAGTCCATCAGTCAGATACGCAATCAGATGCGTGAGGAACTGCGTAAGCAGATGATGATTCAGCGTATGCGCGAGAAGCTGGTTGAGGACATTACAGTCTCACCTGCAGAGGTGCGCCGCTATTTCAGCAACTTGCCTGCAGACAGCGTTCCTTACGTGCCGACAGCTGTTGAGGTGCAGATTATCACGAAGGCTCCGCGTGTGGAACAGGAAGAAATTGACCGTATCAAGGATGAGCTGCGCGAATACACCGACCGTGTGAACAAGGGTGAGACAACGTTCCAAACCTTGGCCCGTATGTATTCGGAAGACCCAGGCTCGGCACGCTATGGTGGTGAGTTGGGCTTCGTCGGACGAGGTACGTTGGACCCGGCATTTGCTGCCGTTGCTTTTAACCTGACGGATCCGAGTAAGATTTCCAAGATTGTGGAGTCAGAATACGGTTTCCATATCATTCAGCTGATTGAGAAGCGTGGTGACAAGGTGAACATCCGTCACATCCTGCGAAAGCCGGTGGTCTCTCAGGAGTCGATTGACCGTGCGCTGGAACGCCTGGATTCTATCTCCGATGACCTCCGCGCAGAGAAGTTCTCGTTTGATGAGGCTGCTTCCTTCCTTTCTGACGACAAGGATACCCGTAACAACCACGGTCTGATGGCGAATACGACGGAGGACATGCGCCGTACGTCCAAGTTCCGCATGCAAGACCTCCCCCCGGAAGTGGCCCGTATGGTTGACACGATGCAGGTGGGCGGCATCTCCCGTCCGTTCCAGATGATTAACGATCAGGGCAAGACCGTCTGTGCCATCGTGAAGCTGAAGAGCCGTATTGACGGACATAAGGCTACGATTACCGAGGACTTCCAGGTCATGAAGGACGTTGTGCTTAACAAGCGCAAGGACGAATGCCTGAGCCAGTGGATTGACAAGAAGATAAAGACGATATATGTTCGCGTGAACGACCGTTACCGCAGCTGTAAGTTTGAACACCAAGGATGGATTAAATGACGCTCAGGACTCTTACACATCGCTTATTTGACGGGCATAGGACATTTGTATTCATTGTCCTGTGCCTGTGTGGCCTTTGTGTGATTGAGTCCATGCCGCCTGTCAGGAAGAAAAGGCCCCGCAAGCCCAAGGTGACAGACAAGCGTATCTATCTGGTTCATGCTGACGAGCTGCGCTATGACCAGTATCAGAACCGTGACGCTCAGGTCTTGCGCGGACATGTGCATTTCAACCACATGGGTGCCCGCCTTTATTGTGACAGCGCCAATTTCTTCGAAGCCAGCAATTCCTTCGAGGCTTTCGGTCATGTGAAGATGTATCAGGGTGACACCTTGTCGTTGTTCAGTGACTATGCCTATTACGACGGTAACGACGAGCTGGCCCGTGCCCGATATAACGTGGTGCTCAATCACCGCAAGACAACGCTTTATACCGACAGTCTCGACTATGACCGTATGTACAGCTTGGGCTATTTCTTTGAAGGCGGCAAGCTCATTGACAACGGCAGTGTCCTGACGTCTGACTGGGGTGAGTACCATACGGACACGAAGATGGCCTTCTTTGCCTACGACGTGGAGTTAAAAGACAAGGACTTCTTCCTGACAACGGACTCCTTATATTATAATACGCAGACGTCGGTGGCCCACATCGTCGGACCTTCCAATATCATCTCGGGCAATAGTGAGATCTACTCGGAAAACGGCTATTACAATACCAAGACCGACCACTCTGAACTGTTCGGACGTTCTGTGATACGTGACAACGGGCGGACCATGGTGGGTGACAGCGTCTTCTACAACAGCACGGGCGGCACCAGCTATGCCTACGGCAATGTGGAGTTTAAGGACTCCCTGAACAAGAACATGCTGTTGGGCGACTATTGTGAGTACAACGAGGCAACCGGCTATGCCATGACTACCCAACGGGCCATGGCCATTGACTTTTCACAGCGTGACTCGCTCTTTATGCACGCTGATACCTTCAAGGTCTTTACCTATAACATCAATACGGATTCCGTCTATCGGGTGATGCATGCCTATCATAAGGTGCGGGCCTACCGTGTTGATGTGCAGGCCGTCTGCGACTCGCTGGTCTATGACCAGAAGGATTCGGTGATGACGATGTACCGTGACCCCATTGTGTGGAACGGCAACACGCAGCTGCTGGGTGAAGAGATTCGTGCCTACATGAAGGATTCCGTCCTTGACCATGCGCATGTCATCGGTCAGGCGCTATCCATTGAGCAGATGTTTGACACCGTCCATTACAATCAGCTCACCTCGAAAGAGATGAAGGCCTTTTTCAAGGACGGCGCCATTCAGGAGGCCCACGCCATCAATAACGCCATTGCCATCTACCACTTGATAGATGATGCCGACAGCGCCTTCCTGGCGCAGGACTATACGGAGTCGCCGCTCATGAAGATGTTTTTCAAGGACAAGAAGATGCACCGGCTCTGGGCAGAGAAACCGACGGGCACCATGTACCCGATGACACAGGTTCCTCCAGGCAAGGACTACCTGACCAACTTCGTTTGGTTTGACTATATCCGTCCGTTGAACAAATACGACATCTTCAACTGGCGGGGAAAACGCCGTGAACAGGAGCTCAAGCCTGAAAAACGCCGTGATGCACCTGTCCAGACGCT
>JAILHP010000158.1 GCA_024695705.1 Prevotella sp.
GACGGAGAAACGACCACAAAGATACGGACTTTTCCTGACTTCTGTAAGCCTTTGCATCAAGAAACGCCATCATTTTTGTTAGTTTGCCCGCAATCCGTATCTATTTTCCCCGCGATTTGTATATAAATCTCCCGCGATTTGTGCAAGGAATCGCGGGAAAAACACATGCAAATCGCGGGAGAATTTACAAAGAATCGCAGGAAAACTTAAAACAAAACATGGCAGAACACGAATCATAATAAAGGGAATGTGGAAGGGATGCCGGCGAGGACTGGTGTAGCCTGCCTAAGAGCCGTAGGCTCAAAGGTACGAATAAGTGAGCGAAATACAAAATAAAAGACGAAGTTTTTTTATGTTATTTCCGAACGTTGGTAAACCTGTTCATATACATCCATTTCTCGCTTGGCTATACCAAGACGAATGGCGATGGGCTTCCATTGCTTTACACCTGCTTTTACTTCATTGATGATTCGCTTTGCTTCTTCCTTGCCAATCATGTATTCTTCAGAAGAATCAAGCAGAACACTCAGGTCTGCACGATTGGTATTGGAGTTGATAAGCAAAGCCTGGTATTCATTCAGTGTCGGATTCAAGTCGTATGCCGGTGAGAGTGTCCACCCACGAGGAGTCAGCAAGAAACCGTGATTGCGGAAATGGTCATCGCTATTACCTATGGCGATATTGAATGCCACCCGACGATAGAGCTGCCGCAGGTTGTCTTCCACATCGCAGCAGTTCTGGAGGATAAAGTCAACGATGTCAAGGTAGCCGTTACCTGTTTTTGCATCGCAACCATCAGTCAAGCCCAGCAAGGTCATGGCTGAAGCGAAATGCTTTCTCTTTCCATCGGCAGTTCTGTCGAAACGCTTTGAGAGTAGGGCATGGTATTTCACACCTGTCTCAATAACACTCGTTTCGGCAGCCACGACTCCCGCTGCTTTCGCTAACAGGTGACTGTGATGCTCCCAAAGGGCAACATCATAGTCATCGTTCCTCGACGGGAACTTGGCTATACAGAGATAGCCCGTTTTGTCCATCACGCCTGCCTTCGGACGGGCACCGCCCAAGGAAGTGCCAGGATGAACAAGTTGCAAAAGCCACTTCTTTTCTGGAAGCTGATTCAGTTCTTCGCTTTTCTCAATCTCCATACTTGCTGCCACCAACGCCCTTATATCGGTCAAAGGAGGAATATGGAGCGATTTCTCACAATTGATGAACTCTCCATCTTTATCCTCCTTGAAGCGGAAACCGCCCATCCGGGAGAAATCATCGATGCCCATGAGGTAATCGAACGAGGAAAGCTTACGGATAGGACGTTTCTCTTCGGTGGCAAGGATCTGTTCGCACCTGTTCAACAACAACCGTCCCCAACGGTCGGGCAATGCATCACTAAAACAGCCGAATATGTCCCTGTCTGGCTGAGTGTATTGCTGACCTGGATAGTTGTTGATGTCGGCACTTAGGAAGAGACCGCCATATTGGCGAAGCCATTCATTATCGAACTTGAACGAATAGGAGTCCGAGCCACGGAGTGATTCATAGCCCAGCTCGCCAACCAGCAATGGTGCTTCAAGCCAGTCGAAGTCTGCATATATAAATAATGTACGCACCTTATTAATTTACTATGTGACGATTTGTAATTTACAATTTTTTTGATGACCGTTGACGTTGTTTGAGGGCGAGGTCCTGCAAAGCCCGTCCCATCTCATCCTTCTGTGCCAAAAGCAGGATGTCGTCATCGAGCTGCAAAGCATAGAGAACACGCAAATAGATACCAATAGCTACAGTCGGGGCACCTTTCTCTATTCTTGCAATGGTCATAGGTGAACAGGTCGCACGTTCGGCAACTTGTGCAACACTAAGATCACGACGCAATCGTGCCAGCCTGATTTGCTCACCCACGGTCTGCATCTTCTGTTCCAGTTTTCTAGGCAGCTTATTACCCATTGTTGTTTTACTCATATTGGCGACATAATTATACATTACGTGTGCAAAATTAATGCTTTTTCTCTATTTTATGTAATGTTATGGCAAAAACATTCGTATTACAAGGCTTTTTTAACAATTCAGGGGAAAATGGGACTCTTTGACCTGAAGATACAAAGCGGCAGAGCCGAGCAGAACAAAAAACCGCAACCTTTTTACGGGTTGCGGCATTGCGTATGATAAGTTGT
The DNA here is from genome assembly GCA_024695705.1 of Prevotella sp. Lineage (GTDB taxonomy): Bacteria > Bacteroidota > Bacteroidia > Bacteroidales > Bacteroidaceae > Prevotella. The sequence continues at coordinate 2,175 of JAILHP010000158.1, forward strand.
TTACTCGTCGTTATCCGAGCTTGCTGATGTGCTTGCAAAGGCTTGACTTGAGGTTGGCAGCCTTGTTCTTGTGGATGATGTTGGTCTTAGCCAGCTTGTCCAGCATTTTCTGAACAGAGGGATACAGCTTAGCAGCCTCGTCCTTGTCGGTCATGGCACGCAGCTTGCGAACGGCGTTGCGCATGGTCTTTGCATAATAATGGTTGTGTTCAGCACGTTTCTTTGTCTGACGGATTCTCTTCAGAGATGATTTGTGATTTGCCATTGTTCTTTTTAAATGTTTTAATTGTTTAACTTAAAGCTTGTGGGTCTTGCGCCATCAGAGGCCGCCCTGGGCGAGTCTTTCGACTCTCCGCCACCGTTTTCTCCGTGAGAGTAGCACTTGGCTGTGCAGATGACGGATTTAATTTTGTAGTCCCTAGGAGAGTCGAACTCCTCTTTAGAGAATGAAAATCTCTCGTCCTAACCGATAGACGAAGGGACCTTGACGCTTCGCTAAATGAGAATTGAAAAATGAGAAATGAGAAATGGTTCTCATCGGCATTTTCTCCGCATTCTGCGCAAAAGCGGGTGCAAAGGTACGCATTTTAAGTGAAAAGTGAAGAGTGAAAAGTGAAGAATTTGCTACCGCACCTCCATATTTAACATTTTTTATTGCTTTGTAACGTAAAAACTCCTAGTTCCTAAGTCCAAACTCGTATATTTTTATTATCTTTGACCTGACGGTCGAAGGTACTCTCGCTCGAGAAAATCCAAAATTCTTTTGGTTTTCTACTCGCTTATTCGTACCTTTGCATCGTTATGTTGATAAAGACGGAAGCCATAGTGCTGCATTCATTGAAGTATGGCGAGAGCAGAATGATTGTGGATCTGTTCACTCGCCAACAGGGACGTCTGTCGTGTATTGTCAGCATTCCCAAAACCAGTAAGGCGAAGATTAAGAAACAGCTGTTCCAGCCACTGACACTCATTGACGTGGAGAGCGACATCAGGCCGCGAGTGCAGCTGCAGAAACTACGCGATGCCAGGCTGCTTCACACACCTCTCACCCTACACCTCTCACCCGCCAAGATGGCCATTTCACTCTTCTTGGCAGAGTTTCTTTATCATGCATTGCGTGGGGAGCAGCAGCCTGACGAGCAGCTCTTCGACTACATGAAGCACAGTTTCCTATGGTTAGATGCAGCCCATGACGGGTACGCCAACTTCCACCTCTCGTTCCTCATGCACCTGTCGCGCTTCCTGGGTTTCTATCCAAACCTAAGCAATCAATCACCACTCACCCCTCACCAATTCTTCGACCTTCGTGAGAGTTGCTTCTGTGAGGCACCGCCTCTGCATGCCGACTTCCTGCATCCAGAGGAGGCAGCCCGCATTCATGACATGATGCGCATGGATTACCAGAACATGCACCTTTTCCGCATGAGCCGTACTGACCGCAACCGCTGTCTTGACGTCATGCTGACGTACTATCGACTGCACCTTCCCTCATTCCCTGAGTTAAAGTCGCTTCCCGTCCTCAAGGAGTTGTTTGATTAACCACTGGAAACGCAGCGTCTTCTTATAGTTAGTTGTGAGTGATGAGCCGTATGCCGTAGATCTCGCCAATCTGCTTGCCGGGCTTTGCCACGAACTTAATGCGTACCTGCTGCTTGTCCTTCACCATTTCAGAGGGGATGGGATAAGTTTCATATACGAACTTGGAGATACGGTACTTGTTGGTGTTGTTGATGCTGGTGAGCAGTTGGTCGTCAATGTAAATGTCGAACTCATGGGTTTTCCATTCGCCCACGCCCCAGTACATCAGACGCAGTAAAAGGTCGGTATGGCCGCCCGTCTGCATGAGGTAGCTGAAGTAATGACCGTTACGGGCATCACGGAAGAATACATCGTTGGTATTGCCTGTAAACGATTCGTCGGTCTCCATGAAATGGTCGCTCTCCGGCTGCTGCTCACCCGGCTGTACCTTGTCGGTGGTGCGGGCTTCGAGCTCCTGACGCTCCTGCTCTTGTTTGGCCAAATTGTCGAGATAGCCCTTGTAGTTGTTTTCCGACAGTGCCAGCCAGTACATCATGTAGCGGGCATCGTGGAGTTCGAAGAAGGGCATCAGCTCATTGCGAATCTCATTGACCATCTTGGAAGAAAGGGTGAAGTGGAGTGGCTTGCCGGCTACGGGCTGTAATTGATTAGCAATGCCCTCGATATCATTATTAATCAGGATGGGAGCCTGGTCAATGGGAAGCTTCTTGCCGCTGGCCAGCTGTCCAAAGCGGCTGTCGTCGGCTATTAGCATGGCGAGGTCTTCCGTGCCTGTCTTCATGGCCAGCATGATGGGGCCGTGCATCAGGGCAATATACTGCGAAAGGTTGGGCAGGTACTTGACGCTGTTGTGCATGGGGAACTCAATGTCGATGACGTCACCCTTCTTCCACTGGCGGTCAATGGTGACATACGACGACGGGCCGGTAACGATGCTTACAGGCTGACCATTGACCTTAACGGTGAACTGTCCTGGACTCACCCAACCCGGATAGCGCACCTGAAGGGCAAACTTACCTTTGCCCTTGGTGATGGTAAGTCGGCTGGTCTCCGCATAGGGGAATGCCGTTTCCTGACGAAGCTGGATGTTCTTATCTTTCCAGTTGAGTTCTGAGGCAACAAAGAGGTTCACATAGAGGGCGTCGCCAACGTGAGTATAGACGAACTGGCCGTACTTGCCGTGATTCTCCATACCCGTTCCCACGCAGCACCACATGGCCTCGTTGGGGGCTGAGTAGTTACGATAGTGACGTGGACGGGCTGAGGTGAAATAGACGTAGCCGCCATGCTCGGGATGCTGTGAGGAGAGGATGTGGTTGAAGGTAGCCAGCTCGTAGAAGTCGGCAAAGCGGGCTTCGGGGTTGCGACGGTGCAGGTCCTCGGTGAGCTTCAGCATGTTGTTGGTATTACAGCTCTCGGGACCGTCAATGTCGTTGACGAAGTCCTGACAGGCCTCACGGCTGGGGAAATGCTCACGGCGTGAGTTACCGCCGAAAGCGAGCGACCGTTCGCCGGTCACGATGTCCCAGAAGAACGCACCGGCGTTATGATACGCCTCGTCGCCTGCCAGCTCTGCGATGCGTTCAAAGCCGATTACCTTGGGCACTTGCGTGTTGGCATGCATGTTGTCCAGACAGTCAACACGCTGAGAAAGCGGAGTCAGCAGACGGCGGTGTGAGAAGCGCTTGGCAACGTCGAGGTATTTCTTTTGCCCCGTTATGGCGTAGGCATCAGCCAGAACCTCGTTCATGCCGCCGTGCTCCGTGTCGAGAATGCGCTCCATCTGAGCATCCGACAGTCCTGCGGTGAGGTCGATGGCCCAGTCGCAGAAGCCGAGGAAGAGCTGGCGGGCCTGCTCGTTGCCGCAGTAGAGCCAGGCATCGCGCAGTCCGGCATACATCTTATGGATGTTATAGAAGGGAACCCATGAACCGTAGTAAGCTCCGAAGTCGCCCTTCTTGAAGTTACCCCACACGCGGTCGCTGCCTGGTACGCCGCCCACGTAGCCCTTGCCCCATGCGGGGTGGTTCCTGGCGTTGGCATCGGCGCACTGTTGCAGCTCGCTGATGAAGTACTCCATGCGCTGACGGCACTCCTCACTGCCTGTAGCGGCATTGAGGGCCATGGCCGTCAGGTAGTGGCCGCCAACATGTCCGTCGAGTCCGTCCCAGTTGGGATACGACTTACCCTTCGGTGTCAGACCGGCTTCCTTCAGATAGGGAGCCAGCAGACGGTCGCAGTCGTACTGCAGCAGCGTCCGGATGTTCAGGTCGCGTGCCCGCTTCAGCGGTCCGTCCAACAGGGTTACATCGCCGAGGGGGAACTCGTCGGCATACAATTTGTCTTGCGCCACAGCGTGGCTAAATGATAAATGATAAATGATAAATGATAAACCAATCACCATCATCGTCCATTTACCGTTAATTCCTTTTTTCATATTCTTTATCATTTATCATTAGTCACTTATCACTTGCCATTTATTCAAGCGAACTTTATGGTACCCTGAACGGCACTGGCGTCATTGTCAGCCTTTACGGGAATGTCGTCTTCCTGTGTCTGGCTGTTGATGCTGTCCAGAATCTCGCGGGTACGCTTGTAGGTGGGCGTGGATTCGACGGCCGAGATGACATCGTCGTTGTCCAGGTCTTCAGGACGGAACAGGTAGATGTGCGGACGACGCTTGTAGCGCTTGTTGGTGCCCTCATTGCCGTAGTACTGCTGACGACGGTCCTCACGCTTGGCGGCACGCTCCTGTTCCTCGGCCAGACGGTTGGCTTCCTCCTGCGAGTGCTTCTTCAAGTGGCTGTTCATGCCATCGACGTTGGTGATGCCGAAGCCGGTAGCCAGAATGGTGACCTTGACCTTCTTGCCCAGCTCGGGGTCGGTGGCCAGTCCCCACTTGATTTCGAAGTCGCCGAACTTCGCCATAAAGTCGTTGACGTCGTTCATCTCTTCCATCATCAGCGACCCGGAGCCGTCCTTGTTGCCGGCAAACGAGATGCTGAGCAGAATCTTCTTCGAGTTGAACACATCGTTGTCGTTGAGCAGCGGAGAGTTCAGAGCATCGTCAATAGCTTTCTTCACGCGGCCCTCGCCCTCACCGTAACCTGTTGACATGATGGCAACGCCACCGTCCTTGAGCACGGTCTTCACATCGTTGAAGTCAAGGTTGATGAGTCCGTGAACGGTGATAATCTCGGCGATGGACTTGGCTGCCACCGACAGCGTGTCGTCGGCCTTACCGAAGGCATCGAGCACGGTAAGCTCAGGATAAATTTCACGCAGGCGTTCGTTGTTGATAACCAAGAGGGCGTCAACATGCTTCGACATCTCCTCGACACCGTCGAGTGCCTGGTCAATCTTACGGTCACCCTCGAAACGGAAGGGGATGGTAACGATGCCCACGGTGAGAATGCCCATCTCCTTAGAGACGCGGGCAATGACGGGAGCCGCACCTGTACCCGTGCCGCCGCCCATACCAGCGGTAATGAAAGCCATGCGGGTGCCGTCATTGAGCATGTTCTTAATATCGTCGAGGCTCTCCTCGGCTGCGGCACGTGCCCGTTCGGGCTTGTTGCCGGCTCCGAGTCCCTCCTTGCCCAGTTGCAGGTGAACTGGGACGGGTGAGTCGTTGAGTGCCTGGTTGTCAGTATTGCAGAGCACGAAGGTCACGTCGTGTATGCCTTCGCGGTACATGTGGTTCACGGCATTTCCACCGCCTCCGCCTACGCCAATCACTTTGATGATGCTGTTCTCCTTTTCGGGCTCGCCGAAGTTCAGGAGGTCTATGTTGGGATAATCCATGTTCTGAAAATTAAAAATTAAACATTAAAAATTAAATATTTATTCTTCTTCCTCAATCATCTTAGAACCGAATTTCTTGATTCCCTTGAAGGCTTTGTTCCAGAAACTGTTCTCTTTCTTGATGCGAGCTGCTTCACGGGCTTCTTCCTCAGCCCGCTGACGTGCAATGCGGTCTTCCTCGTCCTTCTTCCTGCGGGCTTCCTCCTCGGCCAGCTGTTTCTCGCGCTCGGTACGGATGACGCCCGGGTCGGTCTCCGTGGCCTGACGTACCTTGCGAGGCTCGGCAGGTGAAACCGTGCCAGTCTGACGGATGGCAAAGAGGTCACCGTTCGGGTCAATGGCGTTGCCGGCACAGTTGATGTCGCCCTTGGCCAACAGACCGAGTACGGTGTTCATGGTGCCGTTCTTGGCGTTGATTTCGGCAATGTTGGAAGTGATGGTCTGCGTGACGAACTTGGCAATGCGAATCTTTTCAATGTGCGTGTGGTTGCGGAAGGCTTTCTCTATGTCCTTCATATTGGAACCGCCGCCAGTCAGGATGATACCGCCGAGCAGTTTGTCACAGTAGTCATTGGGAATCTGATACCAGACGTTCTCGATGATCTCCTCCAGTCGGCCTTCGACAATCTCTATGAACTTGCGGCTTTCCACCTGACGTTCGGCATCGATGGAGTATTTCATGTTGTTGTCGATGTCGTTATTGTCAGTAAAGGCACAGCCGTATTTCAGTTTCATCTTCTCGGCGTCCTGCTCTTCCATCTGCAGAGAGGCAATATCCTTGGTGATGTTGTTGGAGCCAAGGGGAATGACAGCCAGATGACGCAGAATGTTCTTGTAATAAACCGAAACGGTGGTGGTGTCGGCACCGATGTCAACCAACACGCAGCCTGAACGTCTCTCTGACTCAGTCAGTACGCTGTCGGCTAGTGCCAACGGTGCCAGATAGAGTTCGGCAATACCGATTTCAGCATTCTCGAAACAGGTATTAAGGCTCTTGTAGAAGGCTTTGCGCTGCAGGATGTTCAGGAAGTTGCCTTCCAGCCGTGAACACTGTATGCCGACGGGGTCCGTCTGATACTGTGAATCGACCTTGTACTCCTGAACAGCCACATCAAGAATCTCCTGATCAGGATACTGCATGTTGCGGTTGGCATCCATCAGCTCAATGACCATATCCTGAGTGACCTGAGTGTCGGCAGGAAGGTCCCGGGAGATGATATTGCGTACGCTGCGAATGGACTGTCCGCCAATGCCCACATAGACTTGTGTAATCTCCGTTTTCAGCTGTGCGGTCAGCTTCTTGACGATGTTTGTGAGGCATTGGGCAGTCTTTTCAATGTTATAGACCACCCCCTTACGGATGAATGAAGACGAGTCTTCTTTTACCACGGCGAGCACCTGAATGCTGCCATCGAGATTTTTCTTTCCCGCAATACCGGTCATCTTGGATGAACCGAGTTCAATAGCTACGATAAAGTCCTTTGCTGCCATATTGCTCATTTTTTTATTTGTTTTTTCTATTTTTTACCTTTTTACTTTCTTACCTTTTTACCTTCTTACAAATGATCTGGTTATCAAACTCCAGACTGATGTACGAGTACTTGTTCCATCCTGCCTCACTCAAGCCGTAACGGTAGAACTTTTCCAACCGTTGGAGCTTCTTGCCGATGTTGACCGGAGGACCTAAATAGATGATGTGTTCACCTACACGGGGTACCACTTCCACAGAACCGTCGGCCAATATGTTGAGCTGCTCAATCTGGTTCTGCCAGAACGTATCGCCTACCAACAGGTTGCCTATGGGGGTGAGCACCTTCTGGGCGTACTGGCGGCTGATGTTACCGGTAGCAACTATCAGGTTACTGGGATAACGAGTGTTGGACATGATGGAACCATGATTGTCAATGTAATAATCGTCACCGTTGTCAGCCTTGACACGCAGAATGGGTGTCTTTTGCTTCAGCACGATGTTGATGTTGCCGCCCTGGGTCTTGTAGCATTCTGCCGTCTCGACGAAAGGACTCTGTCGGAGCACCTCCTCAATATGGCGGATGTCAATCTCATTGAAGGGCTTGGCAAGGGGATAGACCTTGTTGTACTCCAAGTATTTCTTGACCTCTTCGGCATTCAGGAAACCGTCTGTCACGTCGTGCTGGATGTCAATCTTCACCGCAGAACACGTCAGCGCCTGATCATCGGGCTTGTTGAACGCGGTGATGGCGAATACCAGATATGCTACAATGATGATATCCAGTACGATAACGGCGGTTTTCTTCCAGTTGAAAGACATCTTTTTTATTTACTATTTACTTTCCAGTATTTTAGTTATTTCCGGCACATAGTTGTCGAGGTCACCGGCACCGAGCACGATGAGCACATCGAAGTTGCGGCTTTTCACGAAGTCAAGCACATCGTCCTTACGGATAATCTCCTTCTTCACGCCAGGCGCAAGGTTGTCGTAGATGAGCTGTGACGTGACGCCTTCTATAGGTAGCTCACGGGCCGGATAGATTTCCGTCAGCACTACTTCGTCCAGCTGGCTCAATGCTTCGGCAAACTCACGGTAGAAGTCGCGGGTGCGGGTGTAGAGGTGTGGCTGGAAGATAGCAGTTATCTTGCGGTTGCGGTACAGCTCGCGGATGCTACGGGCGCTGTGCCAGATTTCCTTGGGATGATGGGCATAGTCGCTCAGGAAGACAATCTTGTCGTTCTTGATCTTGAAGTCGAAACGACGGTCAACGCCTCCGTAGGTCTTCATGCCGTAGCGCAGCTCCTCGGCTGTGCAGCCTGCCAGCTGGGCCATAGCCATGGCCCCGATGGCGTTCTCTATGTTGATGGGAACGGGCTGACCGAGTTCAATCTGGGCAACGTTTTCAATGGGAGATATGAAGTCAAACGTAATCTCTCCATTGTCAATCTTGATGTTCTCAGCGTGGAAGTCTCCCTCGGTGAGTGCATAGTCGTAACGTCGCACTCCTTCCTGCAGGGCTTCCTGCATCTCCAGCCCGCGATGAACAATCAGTGCACCACCGGGTTGGATGAGTTCTGTGTAATGACGGAAACTCTCCAAGTAAGCCTCTTTGGTACCGTAGATGTCCAAGTGGTCAGGGTCGGTAGCCGTGATGACGCTCATCCAGGGACGCAGCCAGTGGAACGAACGGTCGAATTCGTCGGCTTCAATCACCACGTAGTCCGACTTGCTGAGTATGTAGTTCGTGCCGTAGTTCTTGGAGATGCCGCCGAGGAAGGCGTTGCAGTCCTGATGGCTCTGGTGCATGATGTGGGCGCACATGGTCGAAGTAGTGGTCTTGCCGTGGGTACCGGCCACGCAGAGACCTTTATGCTCCTTGGTCAGTGTACCGAGCACCTGTGCCCGCTTCTGTATCTCGAATCCGTGTTCGCGGAAATACTGCAGTTCTTTGTGTTCAGCAGGAATGGCCGGCGTGTAGATGACCAGACAGGACTGCGGCTGCCGACATGCCTGGGGAATGGCATCAACATCTTCTTCGTAGTGAATCAGCATGCCTTCCTTCTCCAACTGACGGGTAAGGTCACTGGGTGTCTTGTCGTAGCCGGCAACCACCATGCCGCGGCTGATGAAATAGCGTGCTATGGCACTCATGCCGATGCCACCTGCACCTACAAAATATACTGACAGAATATCTTTTATTTCCATTTTGCTAATTTAATTACTTCGTCGGCAATGATATCGGCAGAGTCGGGCAGTGCCAACTTGAGAATATTGGTGTGCAGATTGTTGAGCTGCTGGTCGTTATAAACCGTCTCAAGGGCTAACGGAATGAGTTTCTCCGGTGCCTCACTGTCCTTGACATAAAGGGCCGCGTCCTTTTCTACCAGTGCCATGGCGTTCTTTGTCTGGTGGTCTTCTGCCACATTTGGACTGGGCACGAGAATGACGGGCTTGCCAATAAGGCAGAATTCCGAGATACTGCTGGCACCGGCACGACTGATGACAAGGTCAGCAGCCTTGTAGGCGGTTCCCATGTCGGTAATGAAATCAGTCACCAACAGATTCTCAGGCTTGCCCAGTCTTTTCAATTCTTCGGCAATGTGGGCGCTGTAGTATTTTCCTGTTTGCCAGATAAACTGCACTTGATGATATTTCTTGATATCTTCCAGGTGTTGCAGGACGCTCTCATTAATGGTGCGTGCACCGAGACTGCCTCCCACTAAGAGGATGGTCTTGTTCTCCGGATGGAGATTCATGCTGCGCAAAGCTTCCTCACGGGTGAGGGTAGTGTCGAGCAATGACTGGCGTACGGGATTGCCGGTCTTGATAATCTTCTCGGCAGGGAAGAAACGTTCCATGTGGTCATAGGCCACGCAGATCTTCTCTGCCTTCTTGGCCAGCAGCTTATTGGTGACGCCGGCATAGCTGTTCTGCTCCTGGATAAGGCAGGGAATACCCATGGCAGCTGCCTTGTTCAGCGTAGGACCGCTGGCGTAGCCCCCCACGCCGACGGCCACCATTGGACGGAACTGCTTGATAATCTTCTTGGCCATGCGTTGGCTTTTCCATATTTTGTAGAGCACCTTGATGTTCTTCAGCGGATTCTTGCGGTCAAAGCCACAGATGGGCAGACCTTTGATTTCGTAGCCTGCTGCTGGCACACGCTGCATCTCCATACGTCCTTCTGCCCCGACGAACAGGATTTCTGCGTCGGGATGTTTACTACGGATGGCATTGGCAATGGATACGGCCGGGAAAATGTGACCTCCCGTACCACCGCCGCTGATGATGACTCTTAACTTCTCGTCCATACCTTATTATATATAGGAGGGTGCAAAATTACTAAATTTCTTCCGTTTCTGCTAATTTTCTCTTCTCTTTTTTGTCGCTGCGTACTTTTGCCGACCGACTGATACTGAGAATGGCACCTATGTAGGCGCAGTTGATGATGGTAGAGGTACCGCCCTTAGAGATGAGCGGAAGCGGCTGTCCAGTGACTGGTGCAAGACCTACGGCAACCATCATGTTGAAAATAGCCTGTATCACCAGGAGCAGCCCAAGTCCCATAACCAGCAGGGCAGGGAAATTGTTCTCACATCGGCCTGCAATGCGGGCACAGCGGTACAGCAGAATGATATACAAGAACACTACGAAGGCCGCTCCAATAATGCCCAACTCCTCTACAATGATTGCATAGATGAAGTCGGAGAAGGCTTGTGAGAGGAAGTCACGTTCCACAGACTTGCCTGGTCCTTTGCCAATGATGCCGCTGGACACAATGGCGATGTTGGCATGAGCCACCTGCGCATCCTTGTCGAGGTCGTAGTCCAACGGAGCTACCTCGCCCTTGCCGAAGTTAAGGATTCGCCCTTTCCAGGTGTCAGCACGGTGGAAGAGCTTCTCGATTTTTCCTTTCTTCTTGGCCTGGTCAACGCTCTCAGTCTTGGAAAGCTGGGCTTCTTCGGGTGTCTCAGCATGACCCACCAGCATGATGAAAAGCAGACCGACGACGGCAAGACCACCGATGGCACCTACCAGCTTTCCGATTTGCTTATAGGGAACACGCCCAATGAACATGACGATAATGACAATACCGAACAACATGGCAGCGGTGGAGAGGTTCTCCAGACCGATGAGGAAACAAATGGGAATGGCCAGCCAGAGAATGAACTTGAAGGCATCCTTGTCTGCTCCGTTTTCCCGTTGCATGGCACTTAGAATCTGTGCTTCTGCCAGTATCATGGTTCCCTTGGCAATCTCTGAGGGTTGGAAGGTAAAGCCCGGTATCTCAATCACGCGGTTAGCACCATTGATGGTCTCACCGCCCATGAGCACCCAGAGCAGGGTAATGAACGAGATGAGTAGCAGGAACGGGGTCATCAGCTTAAAGTACTTGCAGGGAATGTTCAGCGTGACTACGGCAATGAAGAGTCCCATCACAATGGTTCCCGTATGTTTCAGGATGGGTGAGATGAAGTTCTGGCTCTTATAGGTCAGTCCCGACGAGGCTGAGAATACCTCGACGATACTGATCATGCAGAGGAAGAAAAATACCATCCAGATGACCTTGTCCCCTTTGAATATGTTACCTATCTTTTTGTTCATAGATTTCTTGCCAGTTCCTTGAATTGCTCACCGCGGTCCTCCATGTTCTTGAAAAGGTCGAACGAGGCGCAGCAGGGCGACAGTAGCACCGTTTCGCCCGGTTTGGCCAGTTCATAGCAGGCAGCCATGCATTCCTTCATGGAATGGGTGTCACGTACGGGAATGCCCATCTGGTCGAAGTTATCATGCAGCTTCTGGTTGTCGGCACCTAAATAGACGATGGCCGAACATTTTTCCCTGATCAGCGGCTTGATGGGCCCGTAGTCGTTGCCCTTGTCCTTACCGCCGATGATAAGTACTACCTTCGTCTTCATGGACTCCAGTGCATACCAGCAGGCATCAACGTTGGTGGCTTTTGAGTCGTTGATATACTGCACGCCACGCACGGTGCATACCTTTTCCAACCGGTGCTCCACGCCAGGGAAGTCGCTGAGGCTCTTGCGTATCACCTCTTTCTTGATGCCGGCAATGTTGGAAGCAATACCGGCTGCCAGCGAGTTGTAGATGTTATGCTTGCCCGTCAGGCTGAGCTGCTCCTGTTCCATGTTGAACGGCTCCGGCTTCTCAATGACGTATTGCCCGGCCTCGATATAACCAATGGATCCCTTCTCCTTCAGCTCGGAGAACGGGTACTGAATGGCCTTGATGTCATACTTCTGCAGTTCCCGCTTGATGATGGGGTCGTCGTTCCAGTAGATGAAGGCATCCTGCGGCTCCTGGTTCTGGATGATGCGCATCTTGGAATCCACGTAGTTCTGCATGCAGTTGTCATAACGGTCCAGGTGGTCGGGCGTGATGTTCAGCAGGACAGCGATGTTAGCACGGAAGTCGTACATGTTGTCGAGCTGGAACGAGCTCAGCTCAATGATGTAGTAGTCGTGGGGCTCCTCAGCCACCTGGAGGGCCAGCGAGTTGCCGATGTTGCCAGCCAGCCCGGCATCGTAGCCTGCAGCCTTGAAGATGTGATAGATGAGACTGGTGGTCGTCGTCTTGCCGTTGGAACCGGTAATACAGATCATCTTGGAGTTGGTATAGCGGCCTGCAAACTCTATCTCGCTGATGATGCCGATGCCACGTTCCTTGGCTTTGACCACCATAGGTGCCGTGTCGGGGATACCCGGGCTCTTGACGATTTCGTCAGCATCAAGAATACGAGTCTCCGTATGTTGCCCTTCCTCCCACGCTATCTGGTGGTCGTCGAGCAGTTTCTTATATTTGTCGGCAATCTTCGACATGTCAGAAACAAACACGTCGAACCCTTTTTTCTTTGCCAGTACAGCTGCACCGGCACCGCTTTCACCTGCTCCTAATACTACTATTCGTTTGTCCATATCTTTCTACTATCTATCCCCCTCCCTCACAGGGAGGGGTTAGGGGTGGGTCTTTATCTTACTTTCAGTGTTATTATTGTTAATGCTGCTAATATGACAGTCGTAATCCAGAAACGTATGGTAATCTTCGACTCATGGAAGGGACGGTGAGGCCAGCCCTTGAGCAGATAGGTGCTGGTTGTGTCGAGCTGTGAGTCCTGACGACGGAACGCATCATGAATGGGAGTGGAACGGAAGACGCGTACCCGCTTGCCCTTTCTCTTCATGAACTTAAACCACTGCGTCTGGATGATGACGCTAAGACTTTCCAGGAAGAAGATGCCGCAGAGCAGGGGCAGCAGCAGCTCCTTGTGGATGATGATGGCACATACGCCGATGATGCCGCCAATCATCAGTGAACCAGTATCTCCCATAAATACCTGAGCAGGGTAGGCGTTGTACCACAGGAAACCAATCATGGCTCCGATAAACGCAGCGAGGAACACCACCAGTTCCTGAGAACCGGGAATATACATAATGTCGAAATAGGCCGCGTAGCCAATGTGGGCAGAGACATACGCCAGAATGACCAACGCCACGCCGACAATAGCCGAGTTACCTGCACACATACCGTCCATGCCGTCGTTGAGGTTGGCACCGTTTGATACAGCCGTTACTACGATAATGGTCATAATGACAAAAAGAAACCATCCGGCAGCAACCTTGTATTTTCCGCAGAATGACATGATGTCCGAGTAGTTCAAGTTGTGGTTCTTGATAAACGGGATGGTAGTCTGGAGCGATTTGACGGCTTCCGATTTGTGCTTGACTACAATCTCCTGATTCTGCTGGGGAACGGTAATGTTCTCACGCACTACGGCATCTGGACTCAACCACAGCACCAGTCCTACGATGAAACCAATACTGACCTGTCCCACGATCTTGTACTTCCCCTTCAGACCGTCTTTCTTCTTGCGGAAAATCTTGATGTAGTCGTCCAAGAAACCAAGGAAACCCAGCCAGACCGTCGTAATAATCATCAGAATGAGATAGATGTTACGCATGCGCCCTAACAGCAGGACTGGCACAAGAATGGATACCATGATGATGATACCTCCCATAGTGGGTACTCCTATCTTCTTTTCTCCGAAGGGGTCAATGCTTGCATCGCGGGCTGTCTCTGAAATGTTACGCCGCTTCATCCACTTAATGAACTTCTCGCCAAACCAGGCTGAAATCATCAGCGACAGGATAAGTGCCAGCAGCGAACGGAAGGAGATGTAGCTCCAAATGTGCGCACCTGGTATGTCGTATTGCTCTAAGAATCTGAACAGGTAGTATAGCATCTTTTTATTTGACTATTTGACGAATTAACTATTTGACTATTCTTTCCTATAATTGTCCAATGGTAAAATGGTTCAATTGTCCAATGAGAAGATTTCGCGGACCACTTCCTTGTCGTCGAAGTGATGCTTCACTCCCTTGATTTCCTGATAGTCCTCATGGCCCTTGCCGGCAATGAGGATGACATCGCCTTTCTTGGCCAGCATGACGGCAGTACGAATGGCCTCGCGACGGTCGGCAATACTCAGTACCTTCTTCATCTGTTGGGCGTTCAGGCCTGCCAGCATGTCGTTGATGATGTCCTGAGGCTCTTCGAAACGGGGGTTGTCGCTGGTGATGATGACCTTGTCGCTTTGCTTGACAGCTTCCTGGGCCATCAGCGGACGCTTGCCCTTGTCGCGGTTGCCTCCTGCTCCGCAAACCGTGATGACCTGCCCGCCCTTTCCGTCCAGCACTTCATGAATGGCGTTGAGCACATTCTCCAGAGCATCAGGAGTATGGGCATAATCGACGATGGCCGTCACTCCTTCGGGTGAACGGACGGGTTCCAATCTTCCGCTGACGCTCTTCAAAGTGCTGAGAACCACGAGGATGTCTTCCGGCTGCTTGCCTAACATGATGGCTGCACCATAGACGGCTAGCAGATTGCTGACGTTGAACTTTCCAATGAACTGTACCCCAACCTCTCGGCCGTCAATCTCCAGATACATCCCTTCAAAGTGACATTCAATGATACGTGCCCTAAAGTCGGCCATCGTGCGGGTTGAATAAGTCTTAACCTGTGCTTTGCAGTTTTGTACCATGAACATGCCATTCTTGTCGTCGGCATTGGTAATGGCGAAGGCATCTTTTCCGAGTCCGTCGAAGAACAGTTTTTTAGCGTTTCGATAGTTTTCGAATGTCTTGTGGTAGTCCAAATGGTCACGTGTAAGGTTGGTGAACAGACCTCCGGCAAAGGTCAGTCCGCCGATTCGCTGCTGCTGGATGGCATGACTCGAACACTCCATGAAGGCATATTCACAGCCGGCATCCACCATGCGAGCCAACAGTTGGTTCAGGGCAATGGGATCGGGCGTTGTGTGGTCGGCATGGATGGCTTCGTCCTCGATATAGTTGCAGACGGTTGACAACAGACCGCATTTGTAACCGAATTTGCGGAACATATTATATAATAAGGTGGCAATGGTGGTCTTGCCGTTGGTGCCGGTGACGCCTACAAGTTTTAACTTGCGTGACGGGTCTCCGTAGAACAAGGTGGCAACAGGACCTACTGCGCTTTCTGTAGATGTAACCTGAACATAGGTGATGCCCTTCTGTAGCGCAGCAGGCATCTCTTCACAGAGGATGGCTGATGCCCCTGACTCCAGTGCCTTGGTGATGAACTGGTGGCCGTCTGCTTGTGTGCCTTTGATGGCCACAAACAGATGTCCTTTCTCAATGCGACGGGAATCAATGTTCACCCCCGTGATATCGATGTCAGTACTGCCTTGAATACTGATAGGCTTGATGGCTTTGAGCAATTCGTTCAGTTTCATATCTATAGCTTTTTATATGATTCAACTCTAACATTCAACTAATTCAGTGTCAAGATGCAGGTGCTGCCCGGCACGATGGGTTTGCCGTAACTCAGACTTTGTGCCTTGACTCTTCCCCTGCCGTTTACCTTGACCTTCAGTCCCTTGCTCTCCAAGAGATAGACGGCATCGCGGGCACCCATGCCAATGACGTCAGGCATGATGTTGCCAGTCGTCCTTGGAGGTGTGGCGGGGATGTTTTTCTTGATTCCTAAATGGCTGAGTACGCTATTGGCGGCTGCAGGGTCGCCACTCTTGACTTCAGGAATAATGACTGAGGTGCTGTCGTGGGCATCCTCCACGCTCAGCGTCAGGTAGCGTGCCATTACACCTTCAGAGATGTGGTGGAATACCACACCGCTCATACCACCACCCGATGCAGGAAGTCCAGTCTTCTTGATACAGACAATGCAGGTGTAACGGGGATTGTCGGCCGGGAAATAACCGGCAAACGACAGCCAGTAGCGCGTCGTGCCCGAATGGTAACCGCCATGCTGGTCGGCCACCTGTGCCGTACCCGTTTTTCCTGCCACTTTGAAGGCGCGTGAACCTGCCTTCTTTCCTAAGCCCTGACTGACGACGTGTTCCAGAATGGTCTGCATGGTCTTGATGGTCTGTGGCTTGGCAATGTGCTCCTTGATGACCTCAGGCGGAAATTCCCTGATGGTAACACCGTTCTTCACCACTTTCTTGACGAAGCGTGGCCGCATCATTTTGCCGTTATTGGCAATGGCATTATAGAACGTCACCGTGTTGATGGGCGCAATCTGTGTCTCATAGCCTATTGACATCCACGGTAGGGCGGTCTTGCTCCAGTTGATATATTGCCCGCGCTTATTTTTCTTCGGCATACGGATGACCGGAGGCAGATAACCCACAAGAGGTATCTGCAGGTCTTCGGCAATGCCAATCCTATAGAGACCTTCTACGTATTTCTCCGGGTTGGTGCCGTAATGCTCGTCAATGACGCGACTGACACCGATGTTCGAGCTGACTTCCAAGGCTCGCGGCAGTGAGATGTAGTGATAGCCGCCGTTACGCCAGTTGTGGTCTTTCATGTCGCGCCCATGCATGTGATAGACACCTGAACCCGTCTCAATATGATAGGTCGTATCAACCACACCGTCGTCAAGGGCAACCAGGAAGCTGGCTGTCTTGAATACGGAACCCGGCTCACAACGGTAACTGATGGCTGAGTTGACAGCTTCAATATAGCGTCCTTCTTCGTTCTTGATCATATTGACGATGGCCTTCACATCGCCCGTCTGCACTTCCATCACGATGGCAACACCCATTTCTCCGTTGACCTGCGGACTCTTCAGCATGTCAAGCAGTGAACGCTCTGCCAGGTCTTGTATGTTTACGTCGATGGTGGTCACGATGTCGCCACCGTCAATGGGTTGCTGCACCGTAATGTTACGATACTTGTTGAGCACCTTACGGCGGTTCACCAGTCCGTTCGTACCACGAAGAATGGAGTCGTAGGACAGCTCCAGTCCGTAGTAGGCAGAGTCTTTCTCGCCGTATAGTCCGCCGATGGTACGCAGTGCCAGCGATGTGAATGGACGGCGACGGGCATTATAGATGGTGTCGTGGAAACCGCTCTTGTTTTTCGACATGTTGAAGAAGGGCAGGCTCTTCACTTCCAGATAGGTGTTGTAGTCAATGCGTCTTGGCCAGACGGGCCAGTGGCGGGCACCCACTTTTCCGCTCTTCAGTACCTTGTGGCGACCCTCTTCCAAGTGCTGTTTGAACTCTGCGGCCGATCTCTTGGGGAAGATTCTGTTCAGACCGTCACAGATGGAGTCCAGCTTGTCTAACCATAGGGAGTCTCCCTTCTCGAAAGCTGAAGCCTGGAAGTCCATGAAGATTCTGTATTCGGGAATCGATGTTGCCATCAGCTGTCCGTCGCTGCTCAGGATGTTTCCGCGTGTGGGTGGCACACTGACTGAGTCACGTTTCAGACGGTCGGCCACCTCGGTCCAGTAGTCCTTCTTTGCCGTCATGATATAGAGGGCCTTGCCCAATACGGCAACGCCGATGACGGTCAGTACTACTGCAATGACGAAGTAGCGTGGCATCACTTTTTCACTGTCAAACTTACTCATGAACTCTTAACTCTTAACGCTCAACACTCAACCCTCAACGCTCAACGCTCTTCGGGTACATATATTATATAAGGAGGTTTCTCGGCTATGTGAAGCAGCGAGTCCTTGTTCTCTTTCAATATGTCCAGCACATGGCTTTCTCGGCATTTCTCTGTCAGCGTGCTTGAACTGGACAGCGCCTTGTATTTGGCATCGGTCAGCTCGGCATTCATTCGGTCAATGACAATCATGTCCTGCTGGCATTGATATCGGATGCCGACGTATGCTGTAGTGAGAACAACGATGAAGACGAAGAGCCAGATATGCTTGCGAACAAACTCGCCTGTCAGTATATCGCCGCCAAGGATAGAACGCAGCGTGAGCGACTGGGTGGGGCGGGGGTCGTCTTCGTGGACGTTCTCTTTGATCTTCTTGAATGCCTCCTTCAGCTTATGGGACTCGGCATCTTTGGACTCATGAGACTCATTCGTCTCATTGGCATCCTCGGACTCAAGGGGCGCTTCCGCCTCATGAGTCTCTTTGGCCTCATGAGTCTCCTTAGCCTTCTTGGTGTCCTTGTCCTCCAGTGGCTCTTCAATAATCAGTTCTATGTCTTTTTCTTTTGCCATATTCTGTCTAAACCATTCGTCAACCGCCACTCACACCTTTTCGGCAATTCGTAATTTTGCGCTGCGGCTGCGCGGGTTACGTTCCAGCTCTTCGTCTGACGGCGTGATGACCTTGTTGTTGACCGTCCTGAACGGACTGGCTACGCGTCCGTAGAAGTCCTGTTCGATGCGCCCCTCAGCATTGCCGGCCCTCATGACGTTTTTCACTATGCGGTCTTCGAGCGAGTGATAGGTGATAACGCTCAGACGTCCGCCTTCTCCCAGCAGATGGGTGGCCCCCTTCAGCATGTCACGAAGTGCATCCATTTCGTGGTTGACTTCAATACGGAGCGCTTGAAACAGCTTTGTCTGTTCTTTTTTCTCGCGTTCTCGCTGGAACAGCTTGTCGGTCGCTGCCAACAGGTCACCCGTGGTGACAATCTTTTTCTGACTGCGGCAGGCAACCAGGGTTTCCGCTATGCGACGTGACTGCTTCAGCTCTCCATATAGATAGAGGACGTCGGCCAGTCGTTTTGCGTCGTAGTCGTTAATGACGTCGGCTGCCGTTATGCCAGCCCGTTTGTTCATTCGCATGTCCAGCGGCGCATCGAAACGGAAAGAAAAGCCTCGCTCGGCATCGTCGAAGTGGTGGCTTGAGACGCCCAGATCGGCCAGCAGGCCCTCAATGTGCTCTACTCCGTAATAGCGCATCCAGTTGCTGATGTATCTGAAGTTACTTCTGACGAAGGTGAACCTCTCATCATGAACGATGTTCCGTTCGGCATCTGCGTCCTGATCGAAGCTGTACAGGTGCCCATTTTTGCCAAGACGACGTAGTATCTCCCGGCTGTGCCCACCCCCGCCAAAGGTGACATCTACATAAACCCCGTCGGGTTTGATGTTCAGTCCGTCAATGCTTTCGTTAAGCAGGACGGGAACGTGATATGTTTCGGCGGTTATTGTCATCTCGTCATTCAGCCATCAGTTCCTCGATCGCATTGCTGAACTCTTCAGCGTCCATCTGTGATTCTTGGGACTGTCGGAGCCCCCATATCTCAATGGTGTCGCCCATGCCGACGAACTTGATATCTTGCTCAATGTCTGCGAGTTTTTGGTAGCGTTTGGAAATCAGGAAACGACCGTTGCCGTCAAGGGTCAGCATTTCCACTTCCGATACGAACTGCCTGAACACCCGTTGGTGCTCTTTGTTCCAACGGTTCAGTCGTTCGCGTAACGCATCCATCTGGCTGTTCCATACCGATTCGGGGTAAAGCACGAGGCATGACTGGTGGATGTCCTTGCGCATCACCAGTCGTTCCTCGCCAGCTGCCTGCAAAATCTTGCGGAAAACAGCGGGGAGAAATGCGCGTCCTTTCGCGTCTGTCTTGGCCTCTATATTACCTATAAATCGCATACGTACTTATTATTTTTTAGAGTTGGGTGCAAAGTTAATAATTTTTCCCCACAATTCCCCACTATTTTTTCGATTTTTTTTGAGAATATTTTATTATTGTTTGTTAAAAACGTTTATTCATCTGTAAATCAGTATGTTGTAAAAGTGTCTTTTTGGTGGGGCGTTTTTGATCCTCCTTGTGCTTGTTGATGTGGTGTTTTTCTCATTCTCATTGTTTCCTTTTTTTCTCACCCTTTGTGTCTTTCTGCCCCATTTTTCTTATTTTTTTGACATTTTAACCGAAAAAAGTTGATAATTTCAAAGATTATCCTTAACTTTGCAACTTCATAAGCTATGAGAGGGAATGAGTGAGGTTACTAGGCAAACCATCGACATTGAAAAGATAGTGAAAGGCAAGATGGGCAAGAAAGCAAAATTCGTGCCTGCTTTCCTTGTCGGTTGGCTCAAGCGTGTCGTCCATCAAGATCAGGTAAATGCCTTTTTATGGGATAGCCGTGATAAAAAGGGAACAGAATGGTTGGAGGAGTGCGTACGCTATCTGGATATGACCCTGATAGTGAATGGCCGTGAAAACCTGCCAGATCCTCATGACGGACGTCTTTATACTTTTGTGAGTAATCACCCATTGGGTGGTGAAGACGGAGTGGCTTTAGGTGCTATCATCGGTCGTCATTACGACTCTCGCTTCCGTTACCTTGTCAACGACCTGCTGATGAACCTTCCGGGACTGGCACCGCTTTGCATTCCCATCAACAAGACAGGCAACCAGTCACGTAACTTCCCCGCTATGGTGGAAGCCGGCTTTCAGAGTGACAACCACATGCTGATGTTCCCTGCCGGACTTTGTTCCCGAAGGAAGAATGGTGTCATTCGTGACCTGCCCTGGAAAAAG
>JAILHP010000160.1 GCA_024695705.1 Prevotella sp.
ATGATGTCTTTAACCCTAAACGAAGCTTCTATGGGCTTGCCTGCCACCGCTGTCTCAGATGATGCAGACTCGAACTTGATGCTTTCCGGAGCCTTATAAAGATGCGCTTCTGCTACATTCCAGCTCGGAGACTTTATAAACGGTTCGTTGCCTATTACAGAAAGATAGCTCAGGCCTACTGCTGCATCATAGCCTGTAAACAGGTTGTATTCGGCGCCATAGAAGTCCTGTTGGGTGCTGGCTATCAGGTCGTCATAAAAACCTAAATCAAAGGATTGACGTATATAGGGCTTGATGTCAAACGACGGTCCAATCAACCCATAAAGCGAGAAAGTCACGCGGGGAAAAACACTGATTTTCCCTTCCAAATGAGCACTTCCTTCAATTGTCGGGTCGTGAAGTGTAAATGAATCATTGAACGCAGCGTATGGCTTAAGTCCTGAAGCCTGTGACCACGAACAACCCAGTTCTGCTGACGTAGAGGTGGCAAAACCTGCGTATGCAGAGAAGTTGCCTTCAATGTCATAGCTGCCGTCGGCAAGCAAATGGGTGTTGAGTACCACAATAATGGGAACGCCAGAAACGATAAACTTTGCAATAATGGGACGGTGCATGTTCTTCTTTAGCATGATCTCATCCAGCTCTTCCTCCTTTTGAGCAAAGGCATCGAAACGCAGCATGAAGTCTGTATCAACTTTACCTCGGATAACCGCCTTCTGCACAGCCAGTTTCCCCTTGCGCCACATGTCCGCACCTTCAGTAAACGAATTGAAGTTGCAGCTGATAATCAGGTCAAGACTAAAGTCGAGTCTACAAGTCTGCAAATACAGTTTCATGTAGTCATTACTATAAAACTCATGGCCTGAATAGTCGAGCGTGTAATTGTAGAGATTGTGTTCAAAGTCTGTTGAATGAGGAGAACCACGTTTGATTCGGTGAAGTCGATTGTTATCATCGTAGAAAGACATTTCGACAGGATAGAACACACGTCCTCCATCTGGAGATATGGACTGGGAACGGGTTGGAACCTGCTCTTCGGTTGACAGGGTGAACGTTCCACCCGCGAAAACGTCACCCAACGAGGCTGGTTCTGCAGAAATACTTACTTGCTGCCCCGAACGTTGTACTGAAATCACACGAATCAACTCAGCAACGTCTTCACCAATAACAGTCATCACTTTTCCTGCTTCAATAGACGGAACTGTGCCGCTAAACAGTAAAACATACTGTCCAGACTCAACATCGGCACTCACTATTGTATAGCCTTCTTCATCAACAGGCAAATAGTCTGGTGATACCCTGATGTCATTTACGCGAAATGCAACACTGTCTATAGCAGCCAATGGTATCTTGTAACAACCATCGACAGTATTGACTATTTGAGTCACCAGTTCATCATAAGTATTGCCATCGGCATCCTCATAACTATATTCTATACTTATAACATCTTCACAAAAGAATGCATTAAACTCCCCGTCATTACGATAGATATAGAAAACATCGTCAATGTTCTGAGCCATACCGCTTAGGGCAACAGCGGCTAGTAGCATAATAAGGTAAAAACGGCGTTTCATGGCTTCACGAATTTAGAGGTTTTACCATTAACGTTGAGCAGATAGACTCCCGAGGGAATCGCATTGAGAGGAAGCGTGACTGTATCACCACTACGGCTGATGCTGACAGGAACTCGGATACCACTGGCTGTATAAACGGCAATTTTCTCATTTGACTTGATGCCGTGAAAGACCAATTGGCCATCCTTTTGTGAGTAGTTTGCTTTTGTGGAAGGGTTACTGACGCCAGAAAAGCTTCCCTTATAGGTAAAGCGGAGTATGTCCTCCTTTGGATACTCCATATTGAGCACAGTAGAAGTAATTACAACCTTGTCGTTTTGAAACTTCACCTGCGGACGGGTATAAAGTTCCACATCAGTTGTTGTACCGTCTGCATGATGCAATACAAGTGTTTGTGCTGTAACTTGCCTGATACCTGCCCAAGCCAGCAGACATACCAATAATGAAATGAATGTCGTTCGTTTGTTCATGTTTATTTGAGAATAGAAAAGGCGTCAACCATCCGATGCTTATTCTCAATTCTGGTTACGCGCAATTCTTGGTTAATAACTTGTTATGCGTTTTGTCTCCCTTTGGGAAGTGCAGCACCTGGTGCCGACGAACTCATCGATATTCTCAATGTCCTATCTGTTTTTTATTTATAATTTTATTTGGTTATACTTTTATTTCTATGTTTTGTTGTTCATCGGCTGCAAAGTTAATGATTTTTCCTGAGATTAAGCGATGTAAGACAAGAAAAAACACAAAAAGTAGGGAAAGCGTATCTTAAAAAATATTAATTCCGTTTTGGGACCAAATATATTGCTTATATTTGCAATACATAAAAGTGGAGGAACGGTTATGAAAAAGATATTGACAAAGCAAGAACACGACGCCGTCATCAATAAAGTAATTGAGCAGAAAAGGCATTTGAAAGTGCCTTTCGGGCTGCAGCAAACGAAGAAGATAACAGGCCCGACGGTCGCTGTTATGGAGTGGAAAGACGTGAAAACCTTTAACCAGCCCGGATTGAAAATAGCATATGCCATTCACCTTGATTCAAAGAAGTATCTGACGGAGAAACTAAAACGCTTGCTCAAGTTAAACGAAAGAGGATTACTCGCACAGTATTCCCTGCTGGATAATCCCAAAAAGGGCAGATATACTGTCAGCCGCAAGCCCACGTTGAGGGATATGAAAAGACATCGGGGAATCCTTGGCTTTAATCCTGACCTGATGAGAATACGTGGTGGCGGAGTCCGCCAGTTTCCCGGTATTCATGGGAGGATTTCTGACTTCGACGTGGAAAAGGAGTTTGACGATGACGGTACGCCTGTCATTGTCGTCATCAGGTCTGACGATGAACCAGAGGTGCCAGAATATAAAATGAAACACGTGAGGAGAAGTGAATGGAAGAAAAAGAAGGATCAGAATAAACCTAATGACGGCGGAAATGATGATAAGCCAACCCATGTTTTCCTCAAGGCACCCTTGTGCGACCAGATGCTGATTGAAGCCATGAAGAAAGTTGACCGGGAACTGACGGCTGGCAAACACGCCAGTTACCAGAAGTGGAAAGATGATAACGGCTTTCATGAAAAGGAATTCAATAATTGCAGCCTGTTGGTTTGTCTGTTCTTCTATGTCTTTTTGCAGGAGCTGTATGCTGACGTAAGTTTTTATCGTAACAGAAAGGCTTTCTTCGATTATTGTGAGGGGAAACTGGGCAAGGGGTTCAACATGAAGACCTATCGTTCCTTTTTCAAGAATATTGAGAAGTTGCAGGTGCGTAAAGACAGTTTTGACAATTACATGAAAGGGAAAGTGCAGCCCGATCCTCATCAATACACCGGATTGGCCAACCTGTACTTCTGGCGCGAGCTCTACCTTCGGGCAGCACGCTGCTTCAACGAGATTTTCATTCGTGCTGCCTCTGAATAATCCCGAAAGAGCGTCTCCTTTCCAGTACATTTGGTTCACATGAACCAGATGATTCTTTTAACGGTGTTTTTCTTTCTAATTTTGCACCCGAAGAGGAGAAACAAGAGCCTCCGCTTCAGGGCTGCAGGCTGGCTGCAGCGGCAGCTTTAAGAGAAAAGCGCTCTTTGAAGTATTTACATTTTAGCAAGGAAAGGAAACTTAACGTGGCTACATCGAAACAAGTTGTGGAGTTGGACCTTGTGCCCAACAACAACGAGAAGTCAGATTCCTTCGGCAAGTTCTTTGCCCGCATCCACCACACCGAGCCGCTGAACCTTCGCGGCTTGTGTGAGTACATTGAGAGCAATGGCACCCCCTTCACCCGCGATATTGTCGAGGGTGTCGTTACGCGTATGCGTAATGCCATTGTATTTTTTCTCAGTTCGGGTCGGGGCATCAAGCTTGATTCGTTAGGTACATTGGTTCCTACCATTGAGAACAAGACGGGTGGCGCCGACAGCGCTCGTGAGTTCAACGTTACAGAGAATGTCGTTGGCGTTCACATCCGTTTCATTCCTGAAGGTGAGGAGCTTGACCGCATTACCAGCCGCCAGATGAAGGAGAAGTGTACCCTCCGTAAGACTTACGAGGTGTCCTTCAAGACCATCACACACGGTGGTAAGTCCATGCAGATTCCGGTCTTTACTCCAATTATCGAGCAGGATCCGCAGCCTTAATGGCTCGGTGGCCGCAGCCTGAACGGCTGTGCAGGAGTGAGTAACCGTATCTTTTCAAGAACCGCTGATTCCCGGAAAATGGGAACCGGCGGTTCTTTTTTTTTTGTGAAATCCTTGGCTATATAAAATAAAATATGTAATTTCGCGCCCTATAAAAACAAAACAAGATAGATGCGACAGAAAATTGACTGCTTCATAGCATGCAACAACATGGAGGACACGGCAAAGACCGTTGCCCAGTTGCGCGACAACAAGACCGTACAGCATATCTACCTACTAGCCCCCCAACTCCCCAGTGGGGGACCTCAATGTTCAATCAGCGACTGCCGCCAGCTCGTTGTTGAGAACCTGACGAGCACGCAGACCATGATGCGGATAGCTGAGAATGCGGCTGCCGACTACGTGTTGTTCTGTACCAAGGCCGTACCCATACAGCTCGGCCCCTCGGCACTGGAGCGTATGCTGCAGGTAGCCAGCGACTCAGGAGCCGCCATGGTGTATGCGGACAGGTTTGGACATCCAACAATCGACTACCAGTTAGGCTCTTTGCGCGATGACTTCGACTTCGGCTCGCTACTGCTCATCAAGACATCGCTGATGCATAAGTTTGCCACCACCGACACGGAACACGACTACAAGTATGCCGGTCTGTACGCCCTGCGGCTCTTCCTGAGTCGTGAGGGCACGTTGTTCCACCTGAACGAATACCTCTATACGGAGCAGGAGACCGACCTACGGGCCAGTGGTGAGAAACAGTTTGACTATGTTGACCCGAAGAACCGCGAGGTGCAGATAGAGATGGAGCAGGCCGTCACCAACCACCTGGACATCATTGGAGCCACAGTCGATACGCTGTCGTACCGTGAGCCTGACTTCCTGGAGCAGGACTTCCCGGTGGAGGCGAGTGTCATCATTCCCGTCTTCAACCGCGAAAAAACCATCGCCGATGCTGTCGAGAGCGCCCTCTCGCAACAGACCACCTTCCCCTATAATGTCATCGTCGTTGATAACCACTCGACGGACGGGACCGGTGAGATTCTCAAAGCTCAAAGCTCAAAGCTCAAAGCTCAAAGCTCACTCATCGTTCTTTCCCCCGAAAGGACCGACCTGGGCATTGGCGGCTGCTGGAACATGGCCATCAACGATGACCGCTGTGGTCGCTTTGCCGTGCAGCTCGACTCCGACGACCTCTATTCCTCGCCGAAGACCCTGCAGACCATTGTGGATGCCTTCCGCCGTCAGCATGCAGCCATGGTCATCGGCTCCTACAGGATGTGCGACTTCGAGCTGAACACCCTGTCGCCAGGGCTCATTGACCACAAGGAGTGGACCGATGAGAACGGTCCTAACAACGCCCTGCGCATCAACGGACTGGGTGCTCCGAGGGCTTTCTTCACGCCCCTACTGCGCCAGATACAGTTCCCCAACACGTCGTACGGCGAGGACTATGCCCTGGGGCTCATCTTCTCACGCCACTACCGCATAGGGCGCATCTACTCCGAGCTGTACCTCTGCCGAAGGTGGGGTGGCAACAGCGACGCTGCGCTCAGCGTGGAGAAGGTGAATGCCAACAACCTCTACAAGGACCGCCTGCGCACGCTGGAGGTCATGGCTCGCCAGCAGATGAAGCTGGGCAAGAAGAGCATCATCAACGACTCGAGCCTGCAGCGATTCTTCAACCGCCAGCTGGAGAAGTGGGACGATGCCCGTCAGCGCTACCGTGAGCTGAGAAACGTGGAGACGCGTGAGTTACCTGAGGACAACTTCACCATGCAGGTACAGTGGAACCCTGCCCGCATGGTATCGACGGGAGCCAGCATCGACCGTCAGGCCATTGCCCAGCGTCCCTGTTTCCTCTGCGAACAGAACCGTCCGCAGGAACAGATCAAGAAACAGCTAGATGACCATCTTGAGCTTTTGGTCAACCCCTACCCCATCCTGCCGACGCACTACACCATTCCGACCACCAGCCACCAGCCGCAGCGCATTGAGAAGCTCTACGGCGAGATTCACCGGCTGCTGCAAGAATACCCGGAGCTCATGGTGTTCTATAACGGACCGCAGTGCGGCGCCTCAGCACCTGACCACGCCCACCTGCAGGCAGGCACCAACGGCATCCTGCCCATGCAGACCGCCTGGCAGCGACTGAGCCGTAACCTGACCCCCCTCAACCCTTACCCCTCAACCCTCAACGACGACGAAGGCATCTTCGTCATCAACGACTACCCCTGCCCTGCCCTGCTCATACGCAGCCACTCGGAGGAGATTGACAACATGCTGTTCAAGCAACTGTACAAAGCACTCACCGCCTATGAAGCCAATAAGCCGCGTGTGAACTTCGACACCCAGAAGGCCAACAAATCGACAGAGCCCATGATGAACATCGTCAGCTGGCGCACGGGTAACTTGTATAACCATGTGGTGTTCCCGCGCCGCAAGCACCGTCCGGACTGCTACACGGCTCAGGGCGACCAGCAGTACATCATATCGCCAGGTGCACTCGACATGGCTGGACTGATGATTACCCCGCGTGAGGAGGACTTCAAGCGCATCACGCCGGAGAAGGCGTTCGGCATCCTGCGTGAGGTGGCTGTCACACCCGACGAGCTGCAGTGCATCGTGGACCTGCTGAAGCAACCCAAGAAAGAAAGTACTCACCACTCACCACTTACCACTCACCACACGAAACAGCCCGAGGTCAGCGTGGGCATTGTCAGCGGACAGAAAATCCACTTCACGCTCAATGCCCCATACACCGCCAAGGGAGAGACCATTGAGGGTGAGCAGATGGTGGAGTTCAGGGAGGGCGGTATCCTGTGGAACGGCAACCAGTACCGCGAGCTGACCTTCACGCCCCAGCAGCCTGACGCCTCGTTCTCGCTGCACGACGTCACCATTGGCGTCAACTTCCACTGGGAGCGCAAGGAGACACAAATCTTCAACGGCACGCTACAGCTGGTGGTAGAGGCGGAGAAGATTACCGCCATCAACCTGCTGTCCGTAGAGAAATACCTCATCAGCGTCATCTCCAGCGAGATGAGTGCCACCAGCAGCATTGAACTGCTGAAGGCTCACGCAGTCATCAGCCGCTCGTGGCTGCTGGCACAGATGGAGAAGCGCAAGCAGCTGAGCAGCGGACAGAACAGTTTCTTCTCGTTTATCAAGAAGGACGACGAGCTCATCCGCTGGTACGACCGTGAGGACCACCAGATCTTTGACGTCTGCGCCGACGACCACTGTCAGCGCTATCAGGGAATCACCAAGGCCACCAACCGTAGCGTGGAGGCTGCCGTGAAGGCCACAAAGGGACAGATCCTGATGTACGAGGACGAGATCTGCGATGCCCGCTACGGCAAGTGCTGTGGCGGCATGACCGAGGAGTTCCAGTACTGCTGGGAAGACACCAAGAAGCCTTATCTGGTAGCGGTGCGCGACCCCTTCTGCAACACGAAAGACAAGGAGATTTTGTCGCAGGTGCTCAACGACTACGACCAGGAGACCACCGAGTTCTACCGCTGGCGCGTGGAATATACCACGGAGGAGCTGACGGCGCTGGTCAACGAGAAGCTGAAGGATGACTTAGGCACCATCACCGACCTCATTCCCCTGGAGCGCGGCAAGAGCGGACGCATCTGGAAGCTGAAGATTGTGGGCACCAAGAAGTCGTTTACCATCGGCAAGGAACTGGAGATTCGACGCTCGCTGAGCGAGAGTCACCTGTACAGCTCTGCCTTCGAGGTGGAGAAGCACGACGGAAAGTTCATCCTGAACGGTTCCGGCTGGGGACACGGCGTTGGACTCTGCCAGATTGGTGCTGCCGTCATGAGTACGCAAGGCTATAATTACGACCAAATATTATTATACTATTATCGTGGAGCAGAAATCAAGAAGATTTATTAATATGGAAAGTTCAAACGTCCTGCCTCAAAGCTCAAGGCAAAGAAACCCCTGGTGGTGGATTCCCACGCTCTATATTGGCGAAGGACTTCCCAACGTGGTAGTGATGACCGTCGCCGTCGTGATGTACATGCAGCTCGGTATGAGCGATACGGAGATAGCCCTCTATACCAGCTGGTTAGGACTACCTTGGGTCATCAAGCCCTTCTGGAGCCCGTTTGTCGATTTGTATCGTACCAAGCGCTGGTGGGTGCTTACCATGCAGGCACTGCTGGGTTCGTCGCTGGCAGGCGTTGCCTTCACGCTCAACACCCCGTTCTGGTTCCAAGGCACCATGGCCTGCTTCTTCCTCATGGCATTCAGCAGTGCCACCCACGACATAGCCGCTGACGGTTTCTACATGCTCGAGCTCACCGACCACCAGCAGACGTGGTTCGTAGGCATACGTAACCTGTTCTACCGTCTGGCCGTCATCTTCGGTAACGGCGTGCTCATCCCCGTGGCAGGTATCCTCCAGATATACTTCAAGGACGAGACGGCCTTCACGTGGAGCCTTGTGTTCTACGGCCTCGCCGCCCTCTTCATCGGCATCTGGCTCTATCATGCCTATATCATGCCGCACCCTTCCTCTGACCAGCGCCATAACACGAGCTTTAAGGAGGTTGCCAGCGGTTTCATCCCCATGTTTGTAGGGTACTTCCGCAAGTTCCCTGTCAAGGAAACCGTCTTTGCCATGCTGTTCCTGCTGCTTTACCGTTTCCCTGAGGCCCTGCTGACCAAGATGAGCCTCACTTTCCTGCAACGTCCTAATTCAGAGGGCGGTCTAGGGCTGTCACCCCAGGAGTTCGGACTGGCCAACGGCACCGTGGGCCTCATCGGACTGATGCTGGGCGGTATCGTCGGCGGATGGCTCGCCAGCCGCGACGGACTGAAACGCTGGCTGTGGCCCATGGTCTGCGCCATCACCCTGCCCGACATTGTCTATGTCTATATGAGCTATACGATGCCCGACAACCTTGTGCTTATTAGCTGTTGCTTGTTTGTCGAGCAGTTCGGCTACGGTCTCGGCTTCACCGCCCTCACGCTCTACATGCTTTACTTCAGCCAGGGTGTCTTCAAAACGTCACACTACGCCATCTGCACGGGCATCTCCTACCTTGGCCTCATGCTACCGGGCATGGTGTCAGGATGGATGAAGGACAGCATGGGCTACCAGACGTTCTTTGTCGTCGTCATGGCCCTCTGCGTCATTACCTTCCTGGTGGCTGCCTTTATCCGCATTGACCCGGAGTTCGGAAAAAAGAAGGAATAGGAAAATCCCTACGGCGAAATAGGAAAAATCATTTGCCTGATAGGGAATAATACACTATCTTTGCACCAGAGAATAAGAAAATGCAAAGATTAATATCATTTAAAGAATAGGAGATTATAATATGAAGAAGTATTACACCAACATCGCAGCAGTACTCATGGCAGTGCTCTCGATGACAGCATTTACCAGTTGTGACAAAGACGTTGACATCGCCTACGACCTCGACGGCATTTGGCAGGGAACCATTCTCGGCAACTATTACTTCGACCGTTACGGAACCAACTATACGGACTACGATACGGAAATCTGTTTCTATCAGGATGGTGCTTTCTCACGGGGCGGTACGGGCTATGAGATAGACCGTGACAATACCACCGGCCGCTATACACGCTTTGAGTTCGACTGGAGGGTACGTAACGAGCGCATCTACATCTGCTATGATGACGGTTACGAAGTCATTATCCGTGATTACGAAACCTATACCATGGGCAATACCATGCGTTTCCGCGGATACTTTGACGATTACTACACAGGTGAACAAATGGCATCCTTCAACCTGGTAAAAGTATCAGAAAGGTACTCTTACGCCAAGAACATGGTTGACAGCGACAGCATCACCATTGTAAAATGAAAAATGAAAGATGAAAAATGATAATCTTTCATATATCAAATTCCCAGTCCTCCGCTGAAACTGACATCTACCGCCTTGCTCTGCAGAATACGCGAGTGAGGCGGTACGTCGTGTGTAAGCCAGATGTTACCGCCGATGACCGAGTCGTGACCAATGGTGATACGGCCTAAGATAGAGGCATTGGAATAAACCGTCACGTTGTCCTCCAGAATGGGATGACGCGGAACGCTCAGCACGTTCCCCTCTTCATCGTACTTGAAGCTCTTGGCACCTAGTGTAACACCCTGATACAGTGCCACATGATTGCCGATAATCGTGGTCTCGCCAATCACCACACCTGTGCCGTGGTCAATGGAGAAATACTCGCCAATCTGAGCCCCCGGATGAATGTCGATACCCGTCTTGGAGTGGGCCTGCTCCGTGATGATACGCGGAATAACGGGCACCTGCATCTGGTGTAGCACGTGGGCAATGCGGTAATGCGTCATGGCATTGAGCGACGGATAGCAGTAAATGACCTCGCCGTAGTTGGTGGCAGCAGGGTCGTTGTTGAACATGGCCTCCACATCGGTATAAAGCAGACGCTTCACCTCGGGCAGCTGCTCAATGAATTCCAGCGACAGCTCCTTTGCCTTCTCCAGAGCTTCCTCCTCGCTCATGCAGCTGCAGAACAGCAGACCGCGGGCTATCTGGGCGTTCAGCAGCTTGTACAGCTCCTCCATGTTCACACCGATATAGTACGACCGGATTTGCTCCTCCGGCTGACGCTTGTGGAAATAGTCGCTGAAGATGATGCACTTTACCAGTGCCACCATGCGCTTCACGCTCTCCACCGACGGCATCGGTGCAGAGCCCTCCGGCATCATACTGTCCTCACGCTCAGAATGTTTCGACAACACCGCCACATTCCTCAATAACACTTCATTGATATATTTTTCCATAACTCAACAAAATTCGCTCAACATTCCGCTCGGCTCTGCCGCTTCACTTGCGAAGAACTCTCCACTAAAAAGAATACTCCTCCATTCCACCCCACTCTGTATCAACGAGAATGGAACTGGACGACTCAGAGGGGTCATCCGGCTCGTCAGGGAAGTCCGGCTGCCCCTGTGTAAAAAAATTACCAGAATACTGCGTAATGAAGTTCGGCTCCATACTGGCTTTCAGCTCCTTCGTGTAAAGTGCCTGTCCGTCAGCATTCTGCGCCTCAATCTTGAACGTCACTTTCTGGTCGCCCGCATGCGGGAAGGTATAAAGCTCAAACTGCAGCGACTGACCTGACGAATAAGAATCCAGGTCGAAATACACCTTCTGCTGCGAATTGGCATTGCCGTAGCCCGTCGTCACGTCCAACTGGCCGCTGCCTCCCGTGTAATAGAAGTAAAAACGCTTCACGTCGGAAGGCTTGGCATCTTTGACCACCAGACGGAACATGGCTGTGGCACGCTCCAGCGTGTAGGTGCGCTCAGGCATGCCGCTGGTCACCTCCAGATCGCCGTAATAATAGAAGGTATCCGTATAACCCGTACCGCCAGAGGCCGTCAGGTTCGTGAATTTAATCTGTTCAGGCTTCGTGGTGGAAGGGTTGGCATTGCCGCTATGCCCCAGAATCAGCAGCTGGTAATGGCCGGCATCCAACGACATGGTACACGTACCGAAGTCGCTGTCGCCCACCTTCTGGTTGTCGTATTTCACACGGGTACCACCCTGATAGACGGCAAAGCAGAGGCGGGAGCATACCTGCTCAATGGGCAGGCTGCTGCGCGTCGGCTCGCCGTTGATGTAGGTTTCCACCTCACCCACAGTCAGCACTACACGGTTTTCCGACGAATCATCTTCCGAAACGCCCTCCATCAGCGGTTTCTCGCAACTGCTCAAAACCAGCAACAGCAAAATCAAAGGAAAAAAGGCAGCCACTTGACGCTGCCAGACACTCTTGAACATCTTCTTTTTTGGCAAAATTACTTCAAATATGGCAGACTTTTGTCAAACCAACCCATTATTTAACTTTTGTTAGCATTTACGCAGCATTATTGTTCAATTGCTATCTTATTAGCTTATTTCAATATCCAAGGTTTTCCCCAACGAGCACAACGACATGACGGCCTTTCGGAGAATTTCTAAGGAAGTGAACGTAATTGCAGATGGATTCTGGGGAGTTGCAGTTGTGACATACGCCGTCTATCTGGCATGGTGTCTTAATGTCAAAACGGGCAGCATTGATAGGTGATGCAGTTCCTCTTGCCCTTGAAAGAGCAGATTCTACTGTCTGAGCAACTTTATTCAAACCAATCACGAAGATGACCTTTTTTGGTCCCCAGGTAATTGCTGCCACACGATTTCCGTTACCGTCGATATTCACGATGACGCCATCCTCAGAGATGGCATTGGCACTGGTCAGGTAAACATCT
This sequence comes from Prevotella sp., assembly GCA_024695705.1. GTDB lineage: Bacteria > Bacteroidota > Bacteroidia > Bacteroidales > Bacteroidaceae > Prevotella. The sequence goes on from JAILHP010000160.1 coordinate 12,462, forward strand.
GTCGAGAAAGCCCTGAGATACATGGCCAGTTTTTCCTCTGGAGTCTCTACCAAGTCACGGTCAAGTACCTCCAAGGTTCCCCTGCTTCTCAGAGCATCAGGAATACCCAGGTCACGGACAGTCATTGTGCCACCCCATGTCACAGAGCTACCATCTGCTATCAGTTCCGATACCTTCTTCACAGCTTCTTCACCAGTCGGACAATAGAAGGCCTCTATGTGACGGCGTTGCAGGTTTTTGATAATTGTCAGAGCGAGATGCTCGTTTCTTTGTTCTTTCGTTGTCATATCATTTCAATCATTAATCGGATTTCGTTTTTGGATTTGCCAGATTACTCCTGGTTATTTCTTGTTTATTTTCTGACTATCACACTTCCGCTAGCCTGATGAGTAGCTAGTATCAGCACCTCAGCAATCTGCACATGTTCGGGAGCATTGGCCGCATAGACGGCAACATCAGCTATATCATCACCTGTCAACGGTTTGATACCAGTATAGAGTTTTGCGGCTCTTTCTTCGTCACCCTTGAAACGGACATTACTGAAATTTGTTTCCACCAGTCCAGGTTTCAGGTTAGTGACACGGATGGCGGTATTGGCTACATCGATACGCAGTCCATCAGTCAGAGCTTTCACAGCTGCCTTGGTAGCACAGTAAACGTTACCGCCAGCGTAGGCTGCATCACCAGCCACCGATCCGACATTAATAATATGCCCCCTATTCCGTTCAACCATTCCAGGTACTATGAGCCGAGTCATGGTCAGCAGCCCTTTGATGTTGGTATCAATCATCGTTTCCCAGTCATCAAGGTTCCCCTCGTACTCAGGCTCCAGTCCCAGAGCGAGACCTGCGTTATTAACCAGTACGTCTATCTTCTGCCATTCGTCGGGAAGTCCACTGATATTCTGTTGGGCCTTCTCCCGGTCTCTAACATCGAAAGCCAATGTCAGCACATCCGTTGCCAACTCCTTTTTCAACTCTGCCAGACGATATTCATTTCTACCCGTGAGAATTAACTTATCACTGTTGGCAGCAAACTTCCTTGCACAAGCCAGTCCGATACCGCTTGTTGCTCCTGTAATCAATACAATTTTATTCATAGCTCATTATAACTTAATTCTTCTCCAGACCCATCTCCATATCAATTCATCTTCGAATACCAGAATACACTTAAATATCTTTGCAAAGATAGTGATAAATACGGAATTATCGCTATATTTGCACCAAAAATTAACAATAGTTGATTCTCGTCACGACTCGACCAATCATGCAAGCATTGAACCGGGTAGGATTGAGAGGGACGAAGTTCGTTTTTTACTTATAACAGAAAAGGGAACCCCATTTCAGAGATTCCCCGGTGTCCTGTTGTCAGGCATATATAGAGCAAAACGGAAATGTTTTTTCCTGTCTTCACTTCTTTGACGTAACAGGAGGGGAGAAAGGTCTGGGATTATTCCTAAAGATGCAGGTGGGTTTCCCTATTTCTCAGAAGGGAAATTCCTCCCAATGGAGTGTGATTTTGTGTTAGGGAGGAGAAAAACAAGAAGCCCGCTGAAAATCAGCGGGCCTCAATTTCTTCGAGTGGAGATGGAGGGAGTCGCGCTCGGCTTTGCCGCTTTTACAAAGCGAAGCGACTAAAAGAACCCTCACGAGGGTGAGAATGTCTTCATCGAAACGCCAGTGGAGATGGAGGGAGTCGAACCCTCGTCCGCACAAGGAAACCATACGCTTTCTACACGCTTATCTTGGTCTTGATTTTCGTGCTGCAGCAAGACCCAAGCCACCAACTGCAACCTTATCCTCTAAAGCTTCACCCCTGCATCGAGGCCTGCAAAGACTATTTCCGATTTAACCTGCGCCGCTGAATCTCCAGATTCGGAACAACATCCTCGGAGCGACGTCTCGTTTCCTCACCTGGTGAAGAAATTAAGCGAAAGATCTACTGTACTTCGATCAAGCAGCGAGAGCATACTTGTTGTTGCCAATTAATTTTGTGTTCACTCAGTTTTAGGAGGTAGCCAACGAGCCTCCGCGTGCTTACGTACCATTTCGTCTTGCCGTCAAATCCAGTCATCCCCTTCTTTGTTCAGCGCGGAACGTTCTTTGACCTAAAGGTACAAAGCGGCAAAGCCAAGCGTAACGTTTAGCGCGGCAAAAGTAGTAATAATTTCGTAATCGTGCAAGAAAAAAGAAAAAAAACTTCCTCATGCTGCAATAAATCTATGATTTATGGGTTAATTATTTAGGATTAATATATAATAATGTAACGCAATGAAACGACATATACTTATTTTATGGGCGTTTTTGGCCATGGCGACAACAGCGATGGCCCAGTCAATGACCGACCAACAGGTCATGGAGTTTTATCTGGAACAGCGGCAGCAGGGCGTCAGCCAGCAGCAGATTGTGACAAAACTCATTCAGCGAGGTGTGAAAATCGACCAGCTGCAGCGCATTCGTAAGAAATACGAGCAACAGCAGAGCGGCCAAGGCCTGGGCGTGGTGAACATCACGACCGACCCCAACAGCTCGCGTCTGAGGCAGAACAACGGTCAGGTCCCGCAGGACAACACCAACATCCAGCGCACCACGACCTATCGCCGAGGCAACGACCCCACCGTGCGGGTGCCGAACACGTTTGACGACAACGACCCTGAATACATGGGAATGAACCGTGAGCTGAGCGCCTTTATGCCTGACTCCGCAGAGTTGGAGCGCATGCGCATTGAGGAAGAGGTGCTCATGAGGAACCAGCGCAGGGTGTTTGGTCGTGACATCTTCAACAACAAGAACCTGACGTTCGAGCCCACCATGAACATTGCCACGCCACAGAACTACACACTCGGCCCTGGCGATGCCGTGAACGTCGATGTGTGGGGAGCGTCACAAAAGTCGTTCCAGAGCACCGTCTCGCCTGACGGTACCATCCAGATTGAAGGTTTCGGCCCTGTCAGCGTGGCAGGACTCACTGTGGAACAGGCCAACGCCAGACTGCGCTCACAGTTGGGTTCCCGCTATCAGGACTCCAGAATCCGCCTTACCGTAGGACAAACAAAGACCATCATGGTCAACGTGATGGGTGAAGTCAACGTGCCCGGCACCTACACGCTGTCAGCCTTCGCCACGGTGTTCAACGCCCTCTACATGGCAGGCGGCATCAGCGACATTGGTACGCTACGTAGCATCAAGGTCTATCGTAACAACCGTCACATCTCGACGGTCGATGTCTATGACTATATCCTCAACGGCAACCAAAACGGCAACGTGCGTCTGGCCGATAACGACGTCATCATCGTAGGTCCCTACGAGAGTCTGGTCAACATTACCGGTAAGGTAAAACGCCCGATGTTCTACGAGATGAAGAAGACCGAGAGCGTGGGAGCGCTTCTGAACTATGCCGGCGGCTTCACGGGCGATGCCTATAGGAAGTCGGTCCGCATTGTACGTAAGGCTGGTTCACAGTACTCCGTGTATAACGTCAGCGAGTTTGACCTGGCGCGCTTCCCGGTAAGCGATGAGGACTCGGTGAGCGTAGATTCTATCCTGCCGCGTTACTCGAACATGGTTGAAATCAAGGGTGCTGTATTCCGTCCTGGCATGTATCAGGTGGGCGGTGACATCCAGAGCGTCCGTCAGTTGGTAGAGACAGCCGAAGGCGTGACGGAAGAAGCCTTCACACCCCACGCCATCCTGCACCGCATGAAGCCTGACCGCACATTGGAAGTGCTTTCGGTTGACCTGCAGGGCATCCTGTCTGGCAGCATTGCCGACGTCCCCCTGCGCAACGAGGACGTGCTCTTCGTGCCCAGCAAGCAGGAGATGCAGGAAGAGCAGACGCTGACCATTCACGGTGAGGTACGCAACCCGGGTGTCTATAAATATGCTGAAAACGAGACGCTTGAAGACTTCGTACTACAGGCAGGCGGTCTGACTGACGCAGCCTCTGTG
>JAILHP010000164.1 GCA_024695705.1 Prevotella sp.
CAAGAGCGCCAAGCCGAGTGCCAAGAACCCTCAGGGAGGCTTCGTGAAGATGGAGGCTCCTATTCACATCTCAAATATTAGTTTGATTGATCCGAAGAGTGGCAAGGCTACCCGTGTCGCCATCAAGCGCGAGGGCAAGAAGGTCACCCGTATCGCTAAAAAGTCAGGGGAGGAGATTAAGTAATGGCAAATACAGCACAGTTAAAGACAGAGTACAAGGAGAAGATTGCTCCGGCTCTGAAGAAGCAGTTCAACTACACATCGGCAATGCAGATTCCCGTTCTGAAGAAGATTGTCGTCAACCAGGGTCTTGGTGACGCCACTCAGGACAAGAAGATTATCGATGTGGCTATCAACGAGATCTCCGCCATCTGTGGTCAGAAGGCCGTGGCAACCTATTCCAAGAAGGATATCGCCAACTTCAAACTTCGTAAGAAGATGCCCATCGGTGTGATGGTGACCCTTCGCCGCGAGCGTATGTATGAGTTCCTGGAGAAACTTGTGCGTATCGCCCTGCCGCGTATCCGTGACTTCAAGGGTATCGAGAGCAAGTTCGACGGCCGTGGTAACTACACACTGGGTATCCAGGAGCAGATTATCTTCCCTGAGATCAATATCGATTCAGTGGACCGTATCCAGGGTATGAACATCACCTTCGTGACGACGGCTCAGACCGACGAGGAGGGTTATGCTCTGCTGAAGGCCTTCGGTCTCCCATTCAAGAACGCTAAAAACGATTAAGAGATATGGCAAAGGAATCAATGAAAGCCCGCGAGGTGAAGCGCGCCAAACTCGTTGCCCGCTATGCTGAGAAGCGTGCAGCCCTGAAGAAGATCATCGCTACAGCCGATGTGAACACTGAAGAGGGCGCTATGGCAGCCTATGAGGCAGCCCGCAAACTGCAGAGCATCCCCAAGAACGCCAACCCCATCCGTCTGCACAACCGCTGCAAGATCACGGGTCGTCCGAAGGGTTATATGCGTCAGTTCGGCCTCTCCCGTATCCAGTTCCGCGAGATGGCATCAAGCGGTCTGATACCTGGCGTGAAGAAGGCAAGCTGGTAAACCAGAGCGAAACAGAAGTTTTTTTATTATTAATATTGTCGGGGCAGTCCCGATCAATTAAAACATTTATTTTATGACAGATCCAATAGCAGATTATCTGACCAGACTCAGAAATGCCATCATGGCACATCACCGTGTCGTGGAGGTGCCTGCGTCGAACTTGAAGAAGGAAATCACGAAGATCCTCTTCGAGAAGGGTTACATCCTGAACTACAAGTTCATCGAGGATGGTCCTCAGGGTACTATCAAGGTGGCCCTGAAGTATGACCCCGCCACGCGTGAGAACGCCATCAAGTGTCTTAAGAGAGTATCCACCCCGGGTCTCCGCCGCTACACCGGCTACAAAGACATGCCGAGAGTTATTAACGGACTTGGTATCGCCATCATTTCCACGTCCAAAGGTGTTATGACAGACAAAGAGGCTGCCGACCTGAAGATCGGCGGCGAGGTTCTTTGCTACGTATATTAATTGGAGGATAGCATATGTCAAGAATAGGAAAATTGCCAATTAGTATTCCTGCAGGCGTTACTGTGACTCAGGACAAGGACGGTCTTGTGACCGTTAAGGGTCCGAAGGGTGAACTTTCTCAGAAGGTAGACGCCTCTATCAAAGTGAAGATTGAGGATGGTCACGTCACATTCGAGATAGACGAGAACAGCCCTGTCAACATCAAGCAGAAGCAGGCTTTCCACGGTCTGTATCGTGCACTCGTCAACAATATGGTTGTCGGTGTGAGCGAAGGTTATAAGAAGGAGATGGAACTCGTGGGTGTCGGTTACCGTGTGTCTAACCAGGGTAACATCATCGAGTTTGCTCTCGGTTATACGCACCCCATCTTTATCCAACTTCCGAAGGAGGTGAAGGTAGAGACCAAGATGGAGCGTAACCAGAACCCCCAGATCATCCTCGAGTCATGCGACAAGGCACTGCTCGGTCTGATCTGCGCTAAAATTCGTTCTTTCCGCATGCCTGAGCCTTACAAAGGAAAGGGTATCTTGTTCAAGGGTGAGGTTATCCGTCGTAAGTCGGGTAAGTCAGCCTCGGCTAAGTAATTAAGAATTAATCATTATAAGGATTCAAGATTATGACAACAAAGAAAGAAGAAAGACGAATTAAGATCAAATATAGAATTCGCAAGAACGTGTTCGGCACTGCCGAGCGTCCTCGTCTGAGTGTGTTCCGCTCGAACAAGCAGATCTATGCTCAGGTGATTAATGATTTGGAAGGTAAAACACTCGCATCTGCATCTTCTCTGGGTCTGGAGGCTATGCCGAAGATCCAGCAGGCTGAGAAGGTTGGTGAACTGTTGGCTAAGAAGGCTCAGGAGGCAGGCGTCAGCGCCGTTGTCTTCGACCGTAATGGCTATCTGTATCACGGCCGTGTCAAGTCTCTGGCAGACGCAGCACGTAAAGGTGGACTTAAATTCTAAACGATTATGGCAATGAAAAATGTTAAAGTAAATAGTGACGTAGTGTTGAAAGACAGACTGGTTGCCATCAACCGTGTAACGAAGGTTACCAAGGGAGGTCGCACCTTTACATTC
>JAILHP010000180.1 GCA_024695705.1 Prevotella sp.
AGCCGTAGGTTACCAGCCGACGCTGGCTTCGGAAATGGGTACCATGCAGGAGCGAATCACTTCGACGAAGAAAGGATCTATCACGTCGGTACAGGCCGTCTATGTGCCTGCCGATGACTTGACCGACCCTGCTCCCGCCACGACATTTACCCACTTGGATGCTACGACGGTGCTCGACCGTAAGATTGCCGAGCTGGGTATCTATCCTGCCGTTGATCCGCTGGGTTCAACCTCGCGTATCCTCGACCCGCTGATTGTCGGTCGTGACCACTACGACTGTGCCCAGCGTGTGAAGGAGATTCTGCAGCGTTACAAGGAGCTTCAGGACATCATCGCCATCCTCGGTATGGACGAGCTGTCGGACGAGGACAAGTTGACCGTGAACCGTGCACGCCGTGTGCAACGCTTCCTGAGTCAGCCGTTCACCGTGGCTTCTCAGTTCACGGGTCTGCCAGGTGTCATGGTTCCCATTGAGGAGACCATCAAGGGCTTCAACGCCATCCTCGACGGTGAGGTGGATGACCTGCCTGAGCAGGCATTCCTGAACGTCGGCACCATTGAAGACGCGAAGGAGAAGGCGAAGAAACTGCTGGAAGCTGCGAAAGGCTAATACAATTGTAAAATGAAATTATGCTGAAACTGAAGATTGTATCACCACAGAAGATTGAGTTCGAGGGCGAGGTGGAGAATGTGAAGGTTCCCGGTTCACTCGGCCAATTCGAGATACTGACTGGACACGCCCCCATCATTTCGCTGCTGACGAAGGGTGAGGTCATCTACACCTGTGCCGACGGCAAGCAGTCGATAGCCATTGGCGGCGGTTTCGTGGAAGTTCAGAAAAACGAGGTAAGTCTTTGTGTGGAACTGAACGAATATGGAGAATAAGATTGTGAATACCTACCTGAGACAGAGCATCTGCCTGATTGTCGGACTGACGCTGCTCTTCCTGCTCTACATGAACGTGTGGGGCAACACCGAGATGATGACGGTGCCCATAGTTGTCTCAGCCGTATTCCAGTTGGTGGCCTGCATAGCCTATGCCTTTGTATGGAAGGCTGTGGCAGCATCATCAAGCGAAAGCCTGCCGACGCTCTACATGACGGCATCTGGCTGCAGGATGTTTGCAGGCATTGTCACGGTGCTGGCCTACTGCTTCGCCTCGGACGACAAGGCTGCCATCCGATTCTTCGTGATTGCGTTCCTGATCTATTATTTTATCATTCTCATTTACGATACGGCCTACTTTATGAAGGTCGAGAAGAAAATCAGAAAAAATGCATAAATTAAAAGAAATGAGATATCTGCTCCTATGCCTGACCTTCCTGCTGGCAGCCCAAGCCCCCGTGCAGGCCGCTCACAGTGAGGGTGTTGACGTGAAGGAAATTGTCCTGGGACACATGGCCGATGCCTACGAGTGGCACATCACCACTTATGGTGATACCCACATCAGCATCCCCCTGCCATGCATCGTCCGCAGCGAGGCCACCGGCGAGTGGCATTTCTTCATGAGCACCCGCATTGAGGAAGCTTGCGAGGAAGGTCACGACTACATGGGCTTCTTCTTCAACGAGGAGAAGAACGGCAAGATATACGAGCGCCTGTCTGACGGCTCGGTGGTGCGTCCCTGGGACCTGAGCATCACGAAGAGTGTCTGCCAGATATGGATTGTCGTATTCATCATGCTGGCCGTCTTCCTCTCTTGTGCCCGCTGGTACAAGAAGCACGACCCGAAGAAGGATGCGCCCAAGGGTTTTGTAGGCATGATGGAGATGCTGGTGATGACCATCAACGACGACCTCATCAAGGACTCGATAGGAGAGAAGCACTACCGTCCCTATGCACCTTATCTGCTGACGGCGTTCTTCTTCATCCTCATCACCAACCTGCTGGGGTTGTTGCCCATCTTCCCGGGCGGTGCTAACGTGACGGGTAATATCAACATCACCTGTTTTCTGGCGCTCTGCACCATGCTGGCCATCAACCTGTTTGGCAACAAAGAGTACTGGAAGGAAATCTTCTGGCCCGAGGTGCCCATGTTCCTCAAGGCCTATCCCGTGGCCATCATGCCCATCATCGAGATGTTCGGCATCCTGACCAAGCCCTTCGCGCTGATGGTCCGTCTCTTTGCGAACATGATGGCCGGACACGCCATTATCCTCTCGTTCACCGCTATCATCTTCATTGGATGGTCGCTGAATGCCTACCTCGGTTCAGGCCTCACACTGCTCAGCTTTATCATGATGCTGTTCATGAACTGTCTGGAGTTCCTGGTGGCCTTTATCCAGGCTTACGTGTTCACCATGCTGTCGGCCGTATTCATCGGACTGGCACATCCTGAGCACCACAAATCCTAAGATTATAAACAAAATTAAAGTATAACCAATTAAAACATTAAAGATTATGATCACAACATTGATTTTAGAAGCAGCTGCAGCTGCTGGTCTTGCAAAGTTTGGTGCCGGTCTCGGCGCAGGTATTGCAGCAATTGGTGCCGGTCTGGGTATCGGCCGTATCGGTGGTAACGCCATGGACGCCATCGCCCGTCAGCCCGAGGCAGCAGGCACCATCCGTACCAACATGATTCTGACAGCAGCCTTCGTTGAGGGTGTAGCCCTGTTCGCCGTTGTTGTTTGCGCACTCTGTGTGTTCATGTAAAATCATCTAATCATCTGTGCAAATGGAGTCAATTAACTTACCAGGAATCCTAACACCCGACTTCGGACTATTCTTCTGGATGTTCGTGGCGTTTCTGGTGGTCTTTGTCCTTCTCGCCAAATACGGCTTCCCCGTCATAGTCAATATGGTGGACGAGCGTAAGAACTTTATTGACGAGAGTCTCCGCAAGGCCCACGAGGCCGAGGAGCGTCTGGCCAATATCGAGCGGGAAGGTGAATCCATCTTGCAGGAGGCTCGCGCAAAGCAGGCTCAGATATTGAAGGAGGCAGCCGAGACCCGTGACGCCATCGTAGAGAAGGCGCAGGAGAAGGCCCGTCAGGAGAGTGCCCGCCTCGTGTCTGATGCCAAAGCCGAGATAGAGCAGCAGAAGAAAGCTGCCATTGCCGACATCCGAAAGCAAGTAGCCACGCTCAGCGTAGAGATTGCCGAGAAGGTGCTCAAGCAGAATCTTCAGAGCGATCAGGCTCAGATGGACCTCATTGACCGAATGCTGGATGATGTCTCTTCTAAACAATAATAAGTAAAGCGTATGGATATAGGAGTAATATCGGTTCGTTATGCCAGGGCTCTCTTGAAGAGTGCGCTCGATGCCAAGCTGGAGGACACCGTCTATGGTGAGATGCAGCTGTTGGCCAAGAGCTACGTGGAGGTGCCCCAGCTACGGCAGACCATTGACAATCCGATGCTCTCGAAGGAGACGAAGCAGAAGCTGCTGACCACTGCCATCGGCGGTGAGAAGGCATCTGCCCTCGGTAGGTCCTTTGTAGCTCTGGTGCTGCAGGAAGACCGCGAGAACATGATTCAGTTCATGGCCAATTCGTACGTCACACTCTATCGTAAGCAGAAGAACGTTATCCGTGGAAAGCTCACCACCGCCGTGGCTGTGTCGCCTGCTATGGAGCAGAAGATGCGTCAGATGGTGGAGAGTCATGCTCAGGGAACAGTGGAGTTCGAGACGGAGGTGAACCCCGACATCATCGGTGGCTTCATCCTCGAATATGACACGTATCGCATGGATGCCAGTGTCAAGACGAAGCTCAACTCCATTCTCACTCAGTTAAGTAAATAGGCGCAATAACATCATACCGTTATAACGCAATAACGAAAAAAACAAAAAAGAAATGTCAGATAAAATCAAACCAAGCGAAGTGTCCCAGGTGCTCATTGACCAGTTGAACGGCATTTCGAATCAGGAGAAGTTCGACGAGGTAGGTACCGTGCTTACCGTCAGCGACGGCGTGGCCCGTATCTACGGACTCCGCAATGCCGAAGCCAACGAACTGCTTGAGTTCGAGAACGGAACGATGGCCATTGTGATGAACCTTGAGGAGGACAACGTGGGTTGTGTGCTCTTGGGCACCACGTCGGGCATCAAGGAAGGCATGGTGGTGAAGCGTACCAAGCGTATCGCCTCCATCCGTGTCAACGACAACATGCTCGGACGTGTCATCAATCCGCTGGGACAGGCCATCGACGGTAAGGGTGACATTGACGTTACCGATGCCTTCGAGATGCCGCTCGACCGTAAGGCACCAGGCGTTATCTACCGTCAGCCCGTGAAGGAGCCGCTGCAGACAGGTCTGAAGGCCGTTGACTCGATGATCCCCATCGGTCGTGGTCAGCGTGAGCTCATCATCGGTGACCGCCAGACAGGTAAAACGGCCATTGCCGTGGACACCATCATCAACCAGAAGAGTTTCTACGAGGCAGGCAAGCCCGTCTATTGTATCTATGTCGCCATCGGACAGAAAGCATCAACCGTTGCCTCGCTCGTCTCGACGCTGCAAGAACACGGTGCCATGCCTTATACCATCGTCGTTGCTGCTACCGCAGCCGACCCTGCCGCCATGCAGTATTATGCTCCATTTGCAGGTGCTGCCATCGGTGAGTACTTCCGCGACCGTGGCTTTGCAGCCCTCGTGGTCTATGACGACCTGTCGAAGCAGGCTGTTGCCTACCGTGAGGTGTCGCTGATTCTGCGCCGTCCGTCTGGACGTGAGGCTTATCCTGGTGACGTATTCTACCTGCACAGCCGTCTGTTGGAGCGTGCAGCCAAGATGAACGAACAACAGGAGGTGGCCGAGCAGATGAACGACCTGCCTGAATGCATGAAGGGACACGTGAAGGGTGGTGGCTCACTCACCGCTCTGCCCATCATCGAGACACAGGCCGGTGACGTGTCAGCCTACATCCCCACGAACGTGATCTCCATTACCGACGGTCAGATCTTCCTGGAGAGCGACCTCTTCAATCAGGGCTTCCGTCCTGCCATCAACGTAGGTATCTCCGTATCTCGTGTAGGTGGTTCGGCACAGATTAAGTCAATGAAGAAGGTGGCCGGTACCTTGAAGATTGACCAGGCACAGTACCGTGAGCTAGAGGCCTTCTCGAAGTTCTCCAGCGACATGGATGCTGTGACGGCCATGACGCTCGACCGTGGACGTAAGAACAACCAGTTGCTCATTCAGCCGCAGTACAGCCCGATGCCCGTAGGAGAGCAGATCGCCATCCTCTATTGTGGTGTGCATGGTCTGATGCGTCAGGTACCCATCGACAAGGTACGTGAATGCCAGACGTCGTTCCTCGACAAGCTGCGCTCAGCTCATCCCGAGGTCATCGAGACACTCGCAGCCGGCAAGCTCGACGATGAGACGACCAATACGATTGAAGCCGTTATGGCCGATATTGCGGGAACGTACAAAGCATGATAGCCTATGCCAAGCCTGAAAGAAATTAAAGGCCGCATTGCCTCGGTCAAAAGCACGCGAAAGATAACGTCTGCCATGAAGATGGTGGCTTCCTCGAAGCTACACCATGCGCAGGTGGCTATCCAGAACATGCTGCCTTACGAGACCATGCTTGAGCATATCCTCAAGTCGTTCCTTGCTGCCGAAGCCGAGGCACAGACCATCTTTGACCAGGAGCGTCCCGTCAAACGTGTCGCCCTGGTGGTGTTCTCCAGCAACTCGTCACTCTGTGGCGGCTTCAATGCCAACGTCATCAAACTGATGCAGCGTACCGTTGAAGCCTATACGGAGGAACTGGGGCAGGGGAGTGTGGAAGTCTATGCCGTTGGCCGCAAGGTCAATGAGAAGGCCCGCAAGCTGGGTTATGACGTGAAGGGTGAGTATGCCTCACTCATCGACCACCCCAGTGTGCAACCCTGCATCGACATGGCGATGGAGCTGGGCAAAAAGTTCATGGACGGTGAGATTGACTGCGTGGAACTCATCTACCACCACTTCAAGTCGGCCGGTTCACAGATACTTACCCGTAAGACCTTCTTGCCCATCGATATTGAGAGTGAGTTGGATCGCGACCATGAGCGTGACCTTACTACGAACATCGTAACGAAGAAGGCACAGGATTATCTGAAGAAGAACCGTCGCAAGAAAGAGGCAGAAAACGAAGAGGTGAAACCGTTGAACGATAACTTCATCGTGGAGCCTGATATGGACACGCTGCTCTCTCAGCTGATTCCTAAGTTGGCCCACCTCATGCTCTACACGGCCCTGCTAGACAGCGTTGCCTCCGAGCATGCTGCCCGTATGGTGGCCATGCAGACGGCAACCGACAATGCCGACGAGTTGCTGCGCCAGCTGAACCTGCAGTACAACAAGTCACGTCAGCAGGCCATCACCTCTGAACTGCTTGACATTGTGGGCGGTACGGTGAACAACTGATTCCATACTCGTTACATACCAAGAATCGTGCCCTTTCATTTCGAGTATCATTTTGATAGTCGTTATGAAAGGGCACGATAGGTTACGGGTATCAACGTTTTGCCAGTACGCAAAACACCTTACGCCTTCAGGCAAAAAAGATTGTCAATAATATCACTGGCAACGTCTTTCTTCGGCTTTTTAGGGTATTCTATTTTGCCGTTGCGGGAGATAATGGTGATTTGGTTCTCATCGGAACGGAAGCAGGTTCCCTTGTTCTGGAGGGAGTTCAGCACGATGAAGTCGAGGTTTTTCTTCTCCAGCTTCTTTTGGGCGTTTGTCTCTTCATCGTTTGTCTCAAGGGCAAAGCCTACAAGTACTTGTTCGTTACTCTTCATACGGCCTAACTCAGCAGCAATATCACGCGTTGGAACAAGGCGTAGCAGAAGGTCATCAGCCTCACGCTTCAATTTTTTGTCGGCTTGCTCTGCAGGACGATAGTCGGCAACTGCTGCACAAAGGATAGCAGCGTCGCAATCTGGAAAATGCTGAACGGCAGCCTGATACATCTCTTCTCCACTTTCTACGTCAATACGCTGAATGTTCTCGTGTTTGGCCTGTATGGCTACAGGACCGGCAACGAGCTTAACGTGAGCTCCACGACGGGCACATTCCTCTGCGAGGGCGAAGCCCATCTTGCCGCTGCTATAGTTACCAATAAAGCGCACAGGGTCAATCTTCTCGTAAGTGGGACCTGCGGTAATTAGGATGTTTTTACCCGTGAGTGGTAATGACTTGGAAAAGAATACGTCCAACACTTCAACAATCTTCTCTGGTTCCTCCATGCGACCTTTACCTTCCAATCCAGAGGCGAGGAAACCGCTTTGGGGTTCAATGATGTGATTGCCGAAAGAACGGAGGGTGTCAAGGTTCTGTTGAGTGGTAGGGTGGGCGTACATGTCAAGGTCCATAGCTGGAGCGATGAACACGGGAGCCTTCATTGACAAGTAGGTAGTGATAAGCATATTATCGGCAACGCCATGAGCCATCTTTCCCAACGTGGAAGCGGTACAGGGAGCGATAAGCATGGCATCTGCCCAAAGTCCCAGCGCCACATGACTATGCCACGTGCCGTCGCGCTGAGCAAAGAATTCGCTGATGACCGGCTTCTGAGTCAACGCCGAGAGGGTAATGGGAGTGATGAACTCCTTGCCCGCAGGGGTAATGACTACCTGTACCTCTGCACCTGCTTTTACCAGCAGGCGGATAATCTGGCAAGCTTTATAAGCAGCAATGCTACCCGTAATGCCGAGAACGATTTTCTTTCCTTTTAACATCTCAAACCTCAAATCTTTTGTGCCTCGCGCAGACGAATGCGGGTGAGCACTTGTTTGGTGTTGTAGGTAAAGTCACCGCCCAGAATCCAGCTGTAGTAGCCGGGGTCGAAACGCAGCACTTCAGCTACCGGCACACCCTTGTGCTTACCGAAATTGAACACCTCAATCATCTGGGGATTTCCCTGTGCATCAAGGATAGGCTGGCCGTTCTTGTCCTTCTGTTCTGCCCAGACGATGCGTCCGGCAAAATCAACGTTGTTGTTGACCTTGGAGAATGCAGCGAGGCAGTCCATGTTGTTCTCCAGTGTACGTCCTTCTGGGTTTTCGCCGAGTTCCTGCTGGCGCTCGGCGGTGTACATGTCAAGTTCACCCATCAGCACACGGTAGGTAGCCTCTGTGTCTTGGTCAGCACGGTGGGCTTCGAAGTCATCTTCCATCCTGCGGCCGCAATAGAACTTATAGGCAGCGGCGAGGTTACGTCGTTCCATCTTATGGAAGATGGTCTGCGCATCAATGAGACGACATTTGGAGAAGTCGAAGTCAATGCCGGCGCGAAGGAATTCCTCTGCCAGCAGGGGCACATCGAAATGGTTGGAGTTGTAACCGGCAAAGTCGCAACCCTTGAACTCATTACTGAGTCGTTGAGCTATCTGCTTGAACGTCGGTTTGTCCTTGACGTCGTCGTTGGAAATGCCGGTCAGCTGTGTGATGAGCGGGTCAATGAACTTCTCGGGATTGACAAGCTCATTGCCGCGCACCTCACGTCCGTCAGGATATACCTTAATATATGACAGCTGGATAACACGGTCCTTGACCAGATCAAGACCAGTAGTCTCAAGGTCGAAGATGACGAGCGGCTTCTGTAGGTTCAGTTTCATATTCTGCGCTATACTTAACAATGATTAATCATTAATCAGCATGGGCATCATGAGCATCAGCACGTCCTGACCCTCAGGCTGTTCTGAAGGAAGCACAAGTCCTGCACGGCTGGGATCAGCCAGCTGGATGGTGACTTCAGGACAGTCGAAATTGCCCAGAATGTCAATGAACGATGAACCCTTGAATCCAATGCTCATGGGCTGTCCGTTGTAGTCGCAAGTCATCTGCTCGGTAGCTGTCTTCGAGAAATCGAAGTCCTCGGCATTCAGCTGTAAGAGGCTGCCTTCGACATGGAAGCGGATGAGGTTGCTGGAGTCGTTGGCAAACGGCTGGACGTGGCGCAGAGCACTCAGCAGCGTCAAGCGGTCAACGGTCAGCACATTGGGGTTGTTCTGCGGAATCACAGAGTTGTAGTTGGGATAACGGCCCTCAATGAGACGGCAGGTGATGCTTCCCTCGTCAAAGCTGATTTCAGCATTGCGCTCATCAAAGCGGATGACGACGTCACCACCTTCCTTCTGGAGCATGTTGCGCAGCAGCGTTGCAGGTTTCTTCGGAAGGATAAACGATGCAGGCTGTTCGCTCTGGATGTTGAACACCTTGTTACGTACAAGCTTGTGACCGTCACTGGCAACGATGGCGAGGCACTCAGGCGTCAGGTCGAAATAGACACCATTCATGACGGGGCGCAACTCATCCTGAGCCGTTGCAAACAGGGTACGTCCCAGATTGTCGGCCAGTGTATTGCTGGGCAGCGTAATCACGGAAGCATTCTCGCTGACCTTCTGAGCCTCGGGAAACTCGTCGGCACTTTCGATAGGCATAGAGAACATACCGTTCTGATAGCTGATCTTGGCAATGTTAGTTTCCTGATTGATGTCGAAGGTGATAGGCTGCTCGGAGAAACCCTTAACGCCTTCCAGAAGATCCTTGTTGCCGATGGCGAAACGACCATTGGAGTCGCTTTCGGTCAGTTCCAACTGGGTTGACATGACGTTCTCGCTGTCTGAAGCAGTCAGACGGAGCACGTTGTCCTGAATGTCAAATACAAAATCGGCCAGTATCGGGAGTGAATTCTTGGTATTGATAACTCTCGACAAGGCGGTCAACTTGCTGCTCAATGCAGTGCTTGATACTGTAAATCTCATGATGAATCTATTGTTTTTAGTTCGTATTCTTTCCTAATTGAGCACAAAAATACAAAAATTGTACGGCATAAACAAAAATAATTGCCGAAAAGTTGCGCAATTTAAAACTATTTTTGTAATTTCGCGAACGAAACAGGAAAATAAACATTTTAAATAAACAATAAGACATGGAATTAACAGGAAGAATTATTGCCGTTTTGCCGGCTAACAGCGGAGTGTCTCAGCGTACAGGTAACGCATGGATGTCGCAGGAGTATGTAATCGAAGTACCAGGAACTTATCCTCGCAAGTGTATGTTCCGTATTTTTGGTGAGGACCGCATCAAGCAGTTTAATATTCAGATGAACGAGGAGCTGACCGTTCAGTTCGATATAGACGCCCATGAATATAATGGCCGTTGGTTTAACGAAATTCGTGCATTCAACATTTCACGTGGTGTGGCTCCTGCACCCGTAGCCGGTGCTCCTGTCCAGGAGGCTGCTCCTGTAGCTGGTCCTGCACCTGTGCAACCCGCAACGGAAAATCCATTCCCTCCCGCTGATCCCGCTTCGGAAGGAAGTACAGATGACCTGCCGTTCTGATAAAGTAAGAAGGTAAGAAAGAAAAATACTAAAAAAGGCTGTGCGTTGTTGATGATGCACAGCCTTTTACTATTTTACCTTTTTACTATTTTACTTTTTCAAGTATTCATCCATGTGCTGTGCGGCACGGCGTCCGTCGCCCATGGCCAAGATGACAGTAGCACCACCGCGTACAATGTCGCCGCCAGCAAAGATCTCCTGACGGGCTGACTGCATGCCTTCATTCACCACGATGGTGTTCTTGCGGCCCAGCTCCAGGCCCTCGATACTCTTGGGTACCAGCGGGTTGGGACTTACACCGACGGCCACGATGACCTGATCGACATCGAGCGTTACCGTCTTGCCTTCCACGGGCACAGGACTGCGGCGGCCAGAGGCATCGGGCTCGCCGAGCTCCATCACCTGCAGCACGGCCTGCTTCACGGCACCCTGCTCGTCGGCAATGTACTCGATGGGATTGTGCAGCGTCAGGAAGTTGATGCCTTCCTCTTTCGCATGCTTCACCTCTTCCAGTCGGGCAGGCATCTCCTGCTCACTTCTTCTATATACTAGCGTGACGTTGCCACCCAAGCGCTTGGCTGTACGGCAGGAGTCCATAGCGGTGTTGCCGCCGCCTACTACGAGCACGTTCTTTCCGAGGTTAATCGGCGTGTCGGTGGTGGGGTTGGCAGCATCCATCAGGTTCACACGTGTCAGGTATTCATTACTCGACATGATGTTGATAGCGTTCTCGCCGGGGATGTTCATGAAGTTTGGCAGACCGGCGCCAGAGCCGACGAAGATACCCTTGAAGCCTTGCTGCTCCAGTGTCTCCACGCTGATAGTCTTACCCACGATAACATCCGTCTGGAAGTGAACGCCCATCTTGGCGAGGTTCTCAATCTCCACATCCACGATTTTGTTGGGCAGACGGAACTCAGGAATACCATATTTCAGCACACCGCCAATCTCGTGCAGCGCCTCGAAGACATAGACGTCGTAGCCCTTCTTCACCATGTCGCCGGCAAAGCTGAGTCCGGCAGGACCGGAACCCACGACGGCAACCTTGATACCGTTGGCAGGAGCAATCTCCGGCAGGCTCATGTTGCCGCTCTCGCGCTCATAGTCGGCAGCAAAGCGCTCCAGATAGCCGATGGCTAGGGCGGGCTCGTTCATCTTCAGGTGGATACACTTGCTCTCACATTGCTTTTCCTGCGGACAAACACGACCACAGACAGCGGGTAGGGCAGAGGTCTGCTTCAGCACCTTGGCGGCAGCGAGGAACTCGCCACGCTCTATGTTCTTGATGAACGACGGTATGTTGATGTTCACGGGACAGCCCTCTACGCAGGTCGGCTTGGCGCAGTCAAGACAACGCTTGGCTTCCTGCATGGCCATTTCCTTGGTGAGTCCGATGTTCACTTCCTCAGTACGGGTGGTTGCACGATAGACAGGGTCGAGCTCAGGCATGATGACGCGCTCTATCTGCGTGCGCTCCTTCGGTTTCATCGAAGCACGCAGCGCCTTACGCCACTCAGCATCGCGGTCGGTAAGGACTTCGATGGTGTCTTTAGTGGTGGCGCCGTCCATGATAATGTCGGTGGTTTTCTCGACGGCAGAACCGTCGAGCACACTGTCTTTGTCGATGAGGTGTTCCTCATAGTGCTCTAGCTCTTCCTGTTCGGCACGCTTGAAGGTTCCCATGCGCTTGAACATCTCGTCCCAGTCAACGAGTGCGCCGTCAAACTCAGGACCGTCGATGCAGACGAATCGTGTCTTGCCGCCGATGGTCAGACGACAGGCACCGCACATACCCGTACCATCCACCATGATGGTGTTCAGGCTCACCTCGCAGGGAATGTTGTGCTTCTGAGCCGTCAGGTTCGAGAACTTCATCATGATAGGAGGGCCAATGGCAAACACCTTATCGACGTGCTCCTGCTCAATGAACTTCTCAATGCCGACGGTCACGACACCTTTCTCGCCGTACGATCCGTCGTCGGTCATGATGATGACCTCGTCAGAACTCTCGCGTACCTTATCTTCTAATATAATAAGGTCCTTGCTGCGACCAGCCATCACGCTGAGCACACGGTTACCGGCAGCCTTCAGCGCCTGGATGATGGGCAGCATCGGGGCTACGCCCAGTCCACCACCAGCACAGACCACCGTACCGAAGTTCTCAATGTGCGTCGGGTTACCCAACGGACCAACCACATCGGCCACATATTCACCTTCGTTTAGAGCACACAGCTTCTTCGATGACAAACCCACCATCTGGACCACCAGTGTGATGGTACCCTTTTCAATGTCAGCACCCGCAATGGTCAGCGGCATGCGTTCGCCTCTTTTGTCCACGCGAACAATGACGAAGTTACCAGCCTTGCGGCTTTTGGCTATCAGCGGAGCCTCAATCTCAAAGAGAAACACCTTCTCCGAGAACTGTTCTTTCCTAATGATTTTGTTCATTCTCTCTTTATTGGTTTAATTAGTTATGTTCTTCCATTGGTTTCTTTTCAACTTCCAGAAGCTGGCGGAATTCATGGGGAGTAATGCCCAGGGCATCTTGGAACTTACGATTGAAAGTCCTGATAACAGAGAATCCTGCTTCTTGGGCACAGGCTCCGATACCCCATGAGGGCTGGCTCTGCAGATAGAACATGGAGCGCAACAGACGCAAGTAGTCCAGATAGTCGTCAACCGACTTGTATAAAGGCGAACGTCGGAAAAGTTCCACAAGACGTGACTGAGTGGTGCCGATGAGCGCTGCCAGTTCTTTGAGTCCGAAATTCGGATCCTCGTAGGAATGTTCTTGATCCAGACGCGTCTCTATGAGCGCCATCAACTCGTCATCGTCACGCAAGTCTGCATGACGCATCAGCTCCTGACGACAGATAACAAGGTCTTTCAGCATCTGTATACGTCGGCGCACATCGTAATAGGCATCCAGTTGTTTGCTGAGCTGCATATTGAAGTTCAGCAAATCCATGTTTGCTTTCTGTAAAAAGCGGAAGTTGGTCTTCAGCTCCTCAATCTGATGTTCGTAGCCTTCCGTGTTCATGATGACAGATGCTGCATTAAGCTATCTTATGCTTACCTTAGTCAATGATGTCGAAGCCTGTGTAAGGAACAAGGGCTGCAGGAATGCGGATACCTTCGGCCGTCTGGTTGTTCTCTAAGAGGGCAGCCACGATGCGCGGAAGGGCAAGGGCCGATCCATTGAGCGTGTGGCAGAGTTCGGTCTTCTTGGTGTCTTCGCGACGATAGCGGCACTTCAGACGGTTGGCCTGATAAGTATCGAAGTTGCTGACCGATGAAACTTCGAGCCAGCGACCCTGAGCTTCGGAATAGACCTCGAAGTCGTAGCAGATGCTGCTGGTGAACGACTGGTCACCACCACAGAGCAGCAGGATGCGGTAGGGAAGCTCTAGCTTCTTCAGCAGTCCCTCTACGTGTTCCAGCATTTCCTTGTGGCTCTCCTTGGAGTGCTCGGGCTTATCGATGCGAACAATCTCAATCTTCGAGAACTCGTGCAGACGGTTCAGGCCGCGCACGTCTTTGCCGTACGAGCCTGCCTCGCGACGGAAGCACTCCGTGTAAGCACAGTTCTTGATGGGCAGGTCTTTCTCGTCGAGGATGACGTCACGATAGATATTGGTGACAGGAACCTCGGCGGTGGGGATGAGATAGAAGTCATCCACCTCGCAATGATACATCTGACCTTCTTTGTCGGGCAGCTGACCGGTGCCATAGCCAGAGGCAGCATTAACCACCGTAGGAGGCATGATTTCCGTATAGCCGCTCTTGCGGGCCTCGTCGAGGAAGAAGTTGATGAGGGCACGCTGCAGGCGGGCTCCCTTACCAATATAGACGGGGAAACCTGCACCTGTAATCTTTACGCCCAGGTCAAAGTCGATGAGGTTGTACTTCTTGGCCAGTTCCCAGTGGGGCAGAGGATTGTCGAAGCCCAGTTTGGGGTTCACATCCCAATTGCCTACGGTATCAGCATCGGTACACTCCTTGAGGTTAGACTTCACCACATGGTTGTCCTCGGCGGCAGCACCTTCGGGCACTTCGTCGTAGGGAATGTTAGGTATCTGGCAGAGCAGTGTGGTAAGCTCCTCCTGAGAGCGGTTCATCAGCTCTTCCAGTTGTTTGTTGGTTTCTTTCATCTGAGCCACTTCGGCCTTGATCTTGTCGGCCTCGTCTTTCTGGCCCTGCTTCATGAGGGCACCGATAGCGGCAGCTTTCTTCTTTGCCTCCGACAGGTTGGCATCCAGCTGCTGCTGGGCCTCGCGACGACGTTTGTCAACGGCTAAAACCTCGTCAATGGCCTGTTTGGCATTGGCAAAATGTTTCTTTTCCAAACCACGGATGACGCGTTCGGTTTCTTCGGTAATGAGTTTAAGTGTAAGCATAATGATGGTGTTTTAGGCAAAAATCCCATATCTCCGCAGAGAAATGGGACTTTTGTTGTTTTGTTTGGAATAAATATTAAAAATTTCTCTGGGCCTATGCTTCAGGTATTACTGAAACAACGCTCTTGTCGCGCTTTCCCTTGTGGAAGTTGACCGTTCCGTCAACCAGCGCATACAGCGTGTCGTCCTTACCAATACCTACGTTGTTGCCAGGATTGTGCTTGGTGCCGCGCTGGCGAACGATGATGTTGCCGGCGGTAACCTTCTGACCACCCCAGATCTTAACGCCGAGTCGCTGAGCTGCTGACTCGCGTCCGTTCTTAGAACTACCTACACCTTTTTTATGTGCCATTTCTTGTTCCTCCTACGTTTTAAGCAATAACTTGTTTAACTTCTACCTGAGTGAACTGCTGGCGGTGACCGTTCTTCTTGCGATAGTCCTTGCGGCGCTTCATCTTGAAGACGATGACTTTCTCACCCTTCACGAGCGGGTTCACTACTTCTACTACTACCTTGGCACCTTCAACGGTAGGTGCACCAACCGTGACAGCTCCGTCTGCATCAACAAGCAGCACCTTGTCAAACTCAACAGTCTTGCCTTCCTCGGCATCCTTGATACGGTTCACAAAGAGCTTCTGTCCCTGTTCAACCTTGAACTGTTGACCGTTAATCTCTACGATTGCGTACATTAATTTATATATGTTTAAACGGGTTTTTCCGCGAGGCGGACACGCTTCGTGCGGTCACTTTTCTGAGCCCCTACGGACTAAATCGGGCGCAAAGGTACTAATTTTCGTTGAGAGTAGAGAGTGGAGCGTTGAGAGACGTTTGAGATTTAGCAAAGTTTAACGTTTTGGAGCCACTTGGACGGCTACTTCGGCATTAAGACGACGTTTCCACGCCTGTAGCCAGGCAAACCAATCGTCGGCAGAATGGTAGCCGAAATCCTCATTATCGCTTGTGAAGGAAATGGCATAGTGCAGCTCGTCGTCAGGAGTTCCCACTACAAAGGGATAGTTGCGCTTGTCCTTGGGCAGTTCGTCGGCCACGTACCTGCGGGGGATGCAGATGCCCAGTCCTACCGTCTCGCGCTTATGGCCTGCAGAGTCCTTGGCAGAAACGGGCCAGTCGGTACCCCAGCAGCCGCGCAAACCCTCGTGGTCAGAATATTCCACGGAGTTCTTGACATTGATGACACCCGTGCAGAACTGGTAGCCGACGGCAGGACGGTCAAAGCGCAAGTCAACCATGCAGTCACGTCGTTCGGCATAGAGCGTGTAGCGGGTGGTCATGGTGAAGGGCATTAAACTTTGAGTTTTGAGCTTTGAGCTTTGAGCATTCCACCCCTCGTCAATCACTTCGACAATGGTACGCAGGGGACCTTGGGCCAGGATGCGCAGGGTACGATGTTCAACATCCTCGAGCATAACAGGTTCCTTTCCGTTCCAGCCGCGCAGGGTGCCCAGTCCGAGTGTGGAACCCACCCAGAGAACGTCGTCGCCATAGCCGCTGGCTTTCTGCAGGCTGTCAGGATAGAACTGGGTGTCGCGTAGCTCCAGTCCTTGATGGTACTTGCCGTAGATGTCAACCGTTTGGCGGTGGTCGAAATAGATGCGGTAGGCCACCAGTTTGTTCTCGAAGGCCGGTCCATGGTGGTGCAGCTGCCAGTAGGGGTTAGTGCCTTTCTCTACGGTCAGGCTGCAGATGTAGAGGTTTTGCTTGTTCTCTTCCTTGATGTCCTTGTTCTTCAGCAGCATCTCAGCATACACCTGCGGCTCATAGGAAAGGGGAGCACTCATCGTATTCAGTGTGATGGAAAAGGTCTGACTCTCCCTGGGTTTCAGGTTAGTGAGGAAACAGAGCTCGTCAAAGCGCTTGTCGCCGTCCAGGTCGTCAAGCTGACAGGGAACTTCCTCTTGCGGTTCCGACAGAGAAGTATGCCCCCCCGACAGTTGGACGATGGCGGAAGTGACAATTGGCAGGTCTTCATTCCGCAAGTCAACAATGACTGGCTGGGCGGTCAGTTGCAAGTCCGACTTATTTTCAACGGTAACGGTATAAATATCTTGGGCAGGAGCCATGCTGCTCAAGGTCAAAAAGAGTGAAGAAAGAAGCCAATTATTGTTCATTTTTTTCAACAAAACTAAGAAATGTAAACAAATATTAGGTGGAATTTGAGATTTTTTAGGTTAAAATTTGGAATTAATTAGATTTTTTAGTACATTTGCAAACGATTTTAACATCGTCTATCAAAATTTAATAACCAAAGTGCGTAAAATATATCTGTTTTTATGGACCTGTCTGCTGCTCTGCATCGCCTGTGAATGGCACCTGAAGCCCAACGATGAGCGGACTCCCGATGCAGTTGTTGTGGAGCGCTATGACCGTATTCAGGCGTTGTACCTGACTACGGGCGATCGTTCAGCCATGCAGCAGCTGAACACCCGCTATCCGGAACAGACACGCATGCTGATTGAAGACGTGTTAAACATTGGTGCCGTGAACGATCCGTCCATCAACATTAAGTTTCTCCATTTCTACCAAGATTCTGTACTTCAGACAATTATCGGTGATGTAGAACGCATTTACTCCGACATGACTGACGTGGATGAAGACTTGCAGCGTGCCTTCAAGGAACTGCAGCAATTGCTGCCCGACATGAAGATTCCCATTGTCTATGCCCAGATAGGTGCCTTGACGCAGAGCATCATTGTGGGTGATAGTTTGCTGGGCATCAGCCTTGACAAGTATTTGGGAACCGACTATCCGCTATATGCCCAGTATTATCCTGAAAATCAGCGCAATCAGATGACACGCCAGATGATTGTGCCTGACTGCTTAGGCTTCTATGTGCTGAGCCTTTATCCGATGCAGGAGTCTGATACAACGGCTGAAGCACGTCATCGTCACATGGGCAAGATTCAGTGGGTAGTGAACAAGGTGACCCATAAGCGTACCTTCAGCAACGAATATGTAAAAGCTGCCGACACCTATATGCTGAAACACCGCCACACAACGGTCAGTCAGTTGCTACAAAACAGATAAAAAAGTTATTTGGACTGTTAGTCGAAAGTACTCTCGCTCGAGAAAATCCAAATTTTATTTGGTTTTCTTCTCGCTTATTCGTACCTTTGTGCTCAAATTTTATACTAAAACAAGATGAACAAACGTATTAACACCTTATTGGTACTATTGATGCTTGCTGCCATGCAGATGTGGGCAGGCGATGAACTGACGCTGAAAGACATTGTAGGCGGGAAGTTCCGTGCAGAACGAATGACCGACATGGAGCCTGCTCCTGACGGCGAATCCTACTTTCAGGTGAGCCGTGACGGACAACGCATTGAACAGTTCTCGTTCAAGACGGGCAAGCAGACTGGCACCGTACTTGACCTGAAGACAGCCCGTGGTCCGAGAATCGACGCCATAGAGGGCTTTATCTTGAGTCCCGATGGAAAAAAGTTGCTGATTCAGACTGAGACGGAAAGCATCTACCGCCACTCGTTTACTGCCAAGTATTACATCTTCGACATCCGCAACCAGAAGTACGAAGCCTTGTCGGAGGGTGGGCCACAACGTGCTCCGCTGTTCTCGCCTGACGGTCAGCAGATCGCCTTTGTGCGTGACAACAACATTTTCCTGGTCAAACTGCTCTACAACAACGCCGAGAGCCAGGTGACCAAGGACGGCAAGGCCGGCGAGATTATCAACGGCGTGCCTGACTGGGTGTATGAGGAAGAGTTCTCCACGTCGCAGAGCATGGCGTTCACCGCCGACTCGAAGGTGCTGTGCTGGATTCGTTACGACGAGTCGCAGGTGCGTGAGGTGTCGTTGCCCCTCTACAAGGGCAGCTACCCTGAGCGTGAGCAGTTTGCCGACTATCCCGGGGCCTACACTTATAAGTACCCCATAGCCGGTGAGAAGAACTCGAAGGTCAGCGTGATGAGCTACGACGTGAAGAGCCATAAGACGCGCAAGCTGGACCTCCCGGTGGATGCAGAGGACTACCTGCCGCGCATCATGACATTTCCGGTGGAAATCAAGACAGACAAGGATGGCGAACCCATCATGGACGAGACGGCCTCACAGGTCATTGTCATGGCCATGAACCGTCATCAGGACCGTCTGCGCCTGTATGCCGTCAATGCCCTTTCCACCGTAAGCCAGCTCATATTGGAAGATACGGGCGACAAGTACATCAAGGAGGAAGTGCTGGAGTCCATCCAGCTGACACCGCAGCACATCCTGCTGCCCAGTGACCGCAGCGGTTTCATGCACCTGTATCTTTACTCCATCGGCGGCCAGCTGATTCGTCAGATAGAGGACGGCAACTACGAGGTGACCGATGTCTATGGCTACGACGAGAAGACGGGTGACGCCTACTTTGCTGCCCACATCAACGGTCCGCTTGACCAGCAGATCTGCGTGGCGCACAAGAACGGCAAGACCGAGCGCCTGACTTCACAGGCTGGCTGGAACAGCGCGACATTCTCCAAAAACCTTGCCTACTTTGTCAACAGTTGGAGCGACCTTAACACGCCGACGGTCATCACGCTGCACGAAGGCAAGAAGGTGCTGACGACGCTCATAGACAACCAGACACTCCGCGACCGGCTCGCACAATATAATATTGGTACGCGCGAGCTGATTACCCTGACGACGGACGACGGCGTTGAGCTGAACGGCTGGATGATTAAGCCCGCCGGTTTCACTCCGTCGAAGAAATACCCCGTCATCATGTATCAGTATGGCGGTCCTGGTCATCAGGAGGTGAAGAACGCCTGGAACATCGGCATGTGTGGTTCCGGTGCCATTCTCGAGCAGTATCTCTGTCAGCTGGGCTATGTCTGCGTCTGCGTGGATAACCGAGGCACGGGTGGCCGTGGTGCTGAGTTTGAGAAGTGCACGTATCTGAATTTGGGCAAGCTGGAGAGCCGTGACCAGGTGATGGTAGCCCAGTGGTTGGGGCGTCAGTCGTTTGTCGATAAGGAACGCATCGGCATCTGGGGATGGTCATTTGGCGGTTTCAACACGCTGATGTCCATGTCCGAAGGCCACGAGGTCTTTGCTGCCGGTGTGGCCATTGCACCAGTTGCCGACTGGCGTTTCTATGACTCCATCTACACGGAACGTTATATGCGTACACCGAAGGAGAACCCCAGCGGCTACAATGAGAATCCCCTGTTCCGTGCTCCGCTTCTGCATGGTGCGCTGCTTATTTGTCACGGTCTGGCCGACGACAATGTGCACTTCCGCAACATGGCGGAATACACCGAGGTCCTGGTGCAGGAAGACAAGGACTTCAAAGAGAACCTCTATACCAACCGCAACCACAGCATCTACGGCGGCAACACGCGTCTGCACCTGTTCCGCCAGGCGGTCAATCACTTTAATCTATATCTGCTGAAATAATAAGATGAAGAGAATAATTGAAATAATAAGATGAAGAGAATAATCATTGTATTCTGTTGTCTGCTGACGGTGGCAGCGCTGAAAGCCTCCCCTGTCACCATTACCGTCAGCAATCCGACGGATGAACAGCGACAGGAACTGGTGGAGGTGGATGCCAGCATGGTATATCATAAGCTGGGCATCAGCAAGGGCAAGCCGTTCCGCGTCATCAATGCCTTGCATCAGGAAGTAGCTTACCAGCTGACCTACGACGGGAAACTGCTGCTTGACGTCAGCGTGCGCCCCAACGGCACGGCACGGTTTACCGTTCTTCCCGGACAGCCCCGTCCCGTAATGCCTGTGGTCTTTGGCCGTCAGTACCCTGAGCGGGTCGATGACATAGCCTGGGAGAACGACCGCGTTGCCTACCGACTCTATGGCCCGGCATTACAACGGAATGGGGAGCGTGCCTTCGGCAATGATGTCTGGGTAAAGAACACCCCCGACCTGGTCGTTGAACATCGCTACGAGCTGGAGCTGAGCCACCATGCCGAGATTGTTGCCCTGCGCAAGGCCGGCAACACGGCAGCTGCCGACTCCCTAGAAGAGCTGACCACCTACCATTTTGACCACGGCTACGGACTTGACTGCTACAAGGTAGGCCCGTCGCTGGGATGCGGTGCTCCAGCGTTGTTGGACAATAACAAGATTGTCTTTCCCTATAGCTACACCCAGTACGAGATTCTTGACAACGGTCCACTGCGCTTTACCGTCAGCCTGACCTACGAGACGAAGGACTACCACGGCGACCAGTTGACGGAGCATCGGCTGCTGAGTCTTGACAAAGGCTCTAATTTCAATAAGCAGACGGTATGGTACGAAGGTGCCACGAAGCCCATTGACGTTGCTTCTGGCGTGGTCATTCACAACGAGGATACCACGAGCATGACGATGGCCGGTCCAATGGTCATCTATGCCGACCCGACGGACAACCCTGCCGGTCAGAACTTCCAGATTTACGTCGGAGTAGTGATTCCCCAAGCTGACGTGGAGACGCTCTTTGTCCCCAACGAGGGAGATGCCAACGGCATTCACGGCCATGCGCTGGTGGTGCGTCGTGGCGTACAGCCGGGTGAACGTATCACCTATTATTGGGGTTCTGCCTGGTCAAAGTACGACTGTCACTCCTATGCAGAGTGGTTAATGCGCACGACATCACTCATGACTCACTTGGAAAAACCGCTGGAAGTGGGGATTGATTAGTTCATAGTTCATAATCCATTTTTATTTAATGTAAAGAATGAAGAAATATTTGTTGACAGTATTTTGTCTGTTGTTGATAGCCTCTGGTCTCTATGCAGGCCCCGTGACGCGAGAACAGGCATTATCAGAAGCCACACAGTTCCTCAATACCCATCACCGTCAGCAGACGCAGCTGCGCCTGGCAGCATCAGCCCGGCAAGACCTGTCGCTGAGTACTGCCGAGTCAACCACACCGGCTTTGTACTATATCTATAACGTTGGGAATGCTCAGGGTTTTGTCATTGTCTCGGGTGACGACCGTACCAACCCCATCCTCGGCTACAGCGATGAGGGTAGCTTTGACCTGAGTCGTCTTTCACCTGACATGAAGCACTTTCTCCGCAGCTATGCCGGTGAGCTGAAGGACCTTTCCGTCATGAACGACGCCGAGGCATCCAAGCGTCTGCGTACCCCGAACCGTGCTGTGGTATCTACGCGTAACAGCATTGCCCCGCTCATCACGTCTATGTGGGACCAGGCAACGCCTTACTGGAACGAGTGCCCACAGTTCATGAACTCCGACAATCCCGACGACGGCTACGAACTGGCCTACACGGGTTGTGTGGCAACGGCCATGGCCCAGATTATGTATTTCTACAAGGAGCCTGCCCAGACGGAATACGAAATTCCCGCCTACACCTTCACCTACAGCAACGGACTGGGCGAATACGGGACTGCTTACATGGACGCGCTGCCCATCACCTCCTTCGACTGGGCCAACATGCGCGACACCTACACCGGCGCTGAGGACGAGGCCTCTACCTCGGCAGTTGCCCATCTGATGTTCTACATTGGCTGTGCCGTCAAGATGCAGTACGGCCGAAACTCGTCAGGAGCCTATACCGACGATATCCCCACGGGGTTCTCCCTCTTCGGCTATGGCTCAAAGATTGCCTTCCGCAACGACTATTCGCAGCAGCAGTGGGACGACCTGGTCTATAGCGAACTGGCTGCCGGACGCCCCATGATTTACAACGGCACGGCAGGCAGCGGCGGAGGCCATTCCTTCGTGTGCGACGGTTACGAGTATGGCGACTACTTCCACATCAACTGGGGGTGGGGCGGCATGGGCAACGGCTACTTCCAGCTGTCAATTCTCAACCCGAGTGAAAGCGGCATTGGCGGCTCCTCGAGCAGCGAGGGCTACAACATGAAGCAAAACATCATCTACAACATCATTCCCGGAACGGGCACCTGGTCGGGTGGTGGCGACACGCCGGAACCTGAGGAGCCTGCCCTGACCGTGACAGCCATCAGCGGACCGTCGGGTTGGGACCGTGACAGCATGAGCGACCCATTCAAGATTCACAAGAGCAAGATCATCAAGGTGAGCTACTCCGACCACTCGGGCTCCCATGAGAAGTTCAAGGAGGCTCTGGCACTCTATGACCCGCAGAACGAAACCTATACGATTATTCCTGATACTCCCACGCCTGTCTATTCACAGGTGACCACTTCGGCACTGGGTCAGACTACCAAGTTTGGCGATGGTGTGAACCCTCGTGATACCAATATGAAGTTCGGTGCCGGCATGACGGGCACCTATTACATCGTCCCCATGTATCAGCTGCAAGGCACGACGGAGTGGAAGCCCATGCTCCGCAGCACCGACTACTACATGGAAGTCAACATGTCAAGCTACTCCGCCACCGCCACGGCTCATCCTACGGTTGACCTGACAGCTACTAATTTCAGCTTCACCGGCGGCGAGAAGGTGGGCGTGAAGGAGCAGGTACACGTGACGTTGCAGAACAACAGCGCCGAGCGTTTTTTCGGCGACCTCTACCTGGACTTTGGCGGTCAGCAGCTCGATGAGTACGCACAATACACCACCGTGATTCAGGCCGAGATACCCGCCCAGTCGTCATCTACTGTGACGTTCAACGTGACACCCCAGACGGAAGGCAACAAGACGGTGCACGTCATGCTGGTTGATCCTCGTTACGGCGACTTCATCAACGTGCCCGGCACAGGCTCTGTGACCATTGCCCCCAGCGCAGCAGGCACCATGAACCTCTCCGTGGCCATTCAGGCTGAGAATGCCGTCGGCAATATCATCTACGACAGCCACGCCCATTTCAGCGCCACAGTTACCAACAACGGCACGGGCGAATACAACAAATATGTCCTGGCGCCGCTCTTCATCGTCACGTCTTCCGGAGCCTCCATGGTCACCTACAAGCAAAGCCCGCTGAGCCTGGCGGCCGGTCAGTCCAAGACGCTCTATTTCGACTTCGACAACCTGGCTTACGGCTCCACCTACGCCCTGAACATCTATGCCCGTAACGATGTGCCCGACGACGTGGACGCAAGTCATCTCACCAACATCGTCAGACCCGGTGAGTCGGTGTTCTACGACATTCATCACGGCATCGTCACGTGGGATGTAGCCGGCGAACGCACCGGTCATGCACCTGCCGAAGGTTTTAGCGTTCCGACTTCTGCCGTTGCCGTCAGCCTTGAAGGACTGAGCCTCGGCAGCTTCGAGCCCAATGACAATCCTAACACGCTCTACTTCACCGGCGACGGCGGCAGCACACCCGCCAGTCTCTCTGGTCGTAACGTGGTTAACGACGGCTCTGCGGCCAGCGTTGTGCTGAAGGACGGCTACGACTTCTTCACGCCGAAGGCTTTGACCGCCACGACCATCAGCTATGAGCGTAAGTTTACCCAGGGCCATGCCACAGCCGATGCAGGGTGGGGGACCATCGTCCTGCCGTTTGCTGCCACCAGTGTCACTTCCGGTGGTCAGGACATCGACTGGCACCATTCGTCCACCGACAGCGGCAAACCCCTGTGGATGTGCTACTTTGCCCAGGAAGACGGCAGAACGGCCATTTTCCGCGATGCTCCTCAGTTGGAGGCCAACGTGCCCTATCTCGTTGCCATCAGCCCCGAGGAATGCAACAAACCCGTGGTCTGGAGCGCTGAGAACGTCGTCCTGAAGCCCGGTGCAACGGCCTATACCAGCGGCAACAGCCTCCTGTTCGGCGGCACATTTGTCAAGACCCACTTCGACAACCTCCTCTCTATGAGTGCCAGCGGCATCCAGCTGCCCGTCAGCAACCCGATGGAAGCTTTCCGTGCCGCCTTCCAGTCGCTCTCCGGCTCACAACCCGTCACCATCCTGGTTGAGACAGCATCACCCACTACTGGCATCCGTGACATCACCACCACTCTCAACCCTCACCAATTCTACACCCTTGACGGCCGTCCCGTCACACATCCGTCGAAGGGAGTATATATCCAAAATGGTAACAAGGTCGTGATTAAGTGAGAGAAGTGAAAGCATGCTTGCACTTCCAAGCGTGAACGAGCTCGAGCTTCAGCTCAAGGTCGTGATTAAATAATTCTTGATAAAACAAAAATCCCCGTCATTCCTTTTCAGAGTGGCGGTTTTTTCTTTTGTAAGAGCCAGGGACTCCGTAGGTAAGCCTCCCCTTTCGGGGAGTTTCTTTGCAAGCAAAGCGGCAGAGCCGAGCGGGTGGTGCTTTAGTGGGGCCCAGTCCCCTTACGGAGGAGTGGCAGTTCTCTTACGGAGGACTCCCATTTTGGTTACGAAAGAGTTCAGAACTGACCGTATGCCAAATGACAATGACAAATGACAATTATAAAATAACACGGTAATCCCTGACTGTCCTAACACAACATCCCCCGCCATTCCTGAACAATCGGAGTGGCGGGGGAGTTGTTTGGTTTACTGCTTGGCGGGGATGTTCTTCAGGATGTCGAGGAGGTGATCCCAAACCATTTGGACGGTGGGGATATGCAGACGCTCGTCAGGAGAGTGGACACCACGCAGGGTGGGGCCGAAGCTGACCATGTCTAGGTCAGGGTAGCGCTCGGAGAAGAGGCCGCACTCCAGACCGGCATGGATGCCACGAACCACTGGCATCTTGCCGAAGAGCTTCTTGTAGGAATCCACCACTATCTTCTGTAACTCGCTGTTTGAACGCATCTTCCAGGCAGGATAGCCGTCGGAGCTCACTACCTGGGCACCAGCCAGACGGAAGACGGAACCAAAGGTGGCACACATATTGTCCAGGTTGCTCATGACATTGGAGCGCTGGCTGCTCAGCACGTCGATGGCCTTCTCGGAGGTGTGGACGCTGGCAATGTTGCTGGAGGTCTCCACCAGTCCGCCAAGGGCCTCGTCCTGGCAGATGGCATAGATGCCGTTGTGAACGCCCTGCAGGGCAGCCACGAAGCGGCAGGCGACAGCATCGTCGATGACAGGCTCTGCGTCGCAGCTCTCCATGCCAAACACCATGTTGGTATCGGTGATGTGGAACTCATCCTGAACGTCGGAGGCAAAGACGTTCCAGTCGGCCTTGACATTCTCCTTCAGGTCGTGGGGAACGGCAATGATAAAGTAGCCGTCACGCGGAATGGCATTGTGGAGCTTGCCGGAGTGGAACTGTGCCAGCTGGATGCCCTCATAACGCGTCATCTCCTGATAGAGAAAACGGCCTAAAAGCTTGATGGCATTGGCACGTTTCTTGTTGATATCGTCACCTGAATGACCTCCGTTCAATCCTTTGAGTGAACCTTTCATGAAGAAAGCACCATCAGCTGCTGCTGAGCGGGTTATGTCAAAGTGCGCCGTAGTGTTACGACCGCCTGCACAGGAAACAAAAATCTCCCCCTCGTCCTCAGAGTCCAGATTGATGAGGTAGTCGCCCTGCATGAAGTCTGACTTCATTCCCTCGGCACCAGTCAGGCCCGTCTCTTCATCGCGGGTGAAGACGCACTCAATGGGTCCGTGCTCCACATCGTCACCCTCCAGGAGAGCCAGCTCCATAGCACAGCCGATGCCGTCGTCAGCACCTAGGGTGGTACCCTCAGCGGTAAGCCACTCACCGT
Source organism: Prevotella sp. (assembly GCA_024695705.1). Lineage (GTDB taxonomy): Bacteria > Bacteroidota > Bacteroidia > Bacteroidales > Bacteroidaceae > Prevotella. The sequence goes on from JAILHP010000180.1 coordinate 26,237, forward strand.
CGATGTAGGTCTTGATGGGGTCACGGTCGAAGTCAATCTCCACGTCCACGAGCTTGTCGCACACCATGTCCATGTGGCTCTGCAGGATGACCGTCTTGCGGTTCTCCATGCCCTTGGTGGCCGGCTTGCGAATCAGGACGTTGCCGGTTTCATCTACTTTGGTCTCCAGCTGGTGGCTTTCACCCCACTGGCGGAGATACTCAATCATCTTTTCCTCACGCTTGGAAGGGCGGGGAATCTCGTTAATTCTGGCAAACTGTTCGAAAACACCTTGCGGCTTTAATTCTCTTTTCTCCATTTTGTAAATGTTTATTGTTAATTGTTAATTCTTTAATCTATAATCTTTAATCTTTAATCTTTTTCTTACCTTTGCAGCCGATTTGGTTTTTAGAACGCAAAGTTACGAAAAAATGACGGAAGTTGTACTCTTTAGTGCGTTAATAATTGCTATCGGCATGATATTTTTGCTGGTGAAGGTGCTTTTGAAGCCCAAAGGAGAGTTTTCGTCGCAACATATTCACGACAGCAAGGCCATGAAGGAACGTGGTATCCACTGTGTGATGGACCAGGACCGCGAAATGCGCCGAAAGAGCCGCCTGGCGGTGGATGAAAAGGTTGAGCGTTGAGAAAAATATTTGAAAATTAGAGATAAAAATGAAAAAGAACCTGTTTAAGACTATGTCTGTTGCTGCTATGGCAGCATTTACACTTGCAGCCTGTAACAATGCTGCTCCCAAGATGGATGAACAACCGGCAGCCGTGCCTCAGGGAGGCATGAAGATTGCCTATGTTGAAGTCGATTCGTTAGCCTCTCAGTATCAGTTCTGCATTGACTACACGAAGATTCTGGAGAAGAAGCGTACCAACGCCACCAATACCCTGAATCAGAAAGGTCAGCAGCTGCAGGCCGCAATGAACAACTTCCAGCAGAAAATCAACAACAACCAGTTCCGTAGCCGTGAGGAGGCCGAGAACGCTCAGCTGGCTATTCAGCGCAGTCAGCAGTCGCTCCAGGAGCTGCAGAACCGTCTGGGTGCTGAGCTGGAGAAAGAGGCAGCCGACTTCTCAGTTGCCCTGAAGGACTCGCTGGATCACTTCCTGGCTATATATAATAAGGATAAGAAGTTTGACCTGATTCTCTCCAAGTCGGATGCTACCAGCAACATCCTGTTTGCTGACAAGCGCTATGACATCACGCAGGACGTCATCAACGGACTGAACAAGCGCTACAAGCCCACAGCAGCCACTCAGCCTAAGAAGGACGAGGATAATAAATAGTTACATTACCTCAACTCCCAGCATGCTACAGCAGTTGCTGCAGCAACATTCAAGGAATCAACCCCATGTGCCATCGGTATGCGGACGACATAGTCACAGCTACCGATGGTATTTTTTGGCAGACCGTCACCCTCAGTACCCATCACCAATGCCAGGCGTTTCAATTGTTTTAGCCGTGGGTCGTCCAGAGGAACGCTGTCGTCGGTCAAAGCCATAGCCAGGGTGTGGAACCCGTAGGCCTTCAACTCCTGCACATCATCACTCATCCAGGTCCAGGGCACCAGAAACACGGAACCCATGGACACGCGTACTGAACGACGATTCAGCGGGTCACAACTGTCGGGAGTCAGCAGCACGGCATCCATGCCCAGGGCAGCAGCCGAACGGAAGATGGCCCCAATGTTGGTAGTGTCTGTCACCCCCTTGATGACCACCACTCGACGGGCATCCCTGCATACCTCAGCCACAGGTAGGGGAGACTTCCTGCGCATGGCACACAGCACGCCCCGGGTGAGGGTATAGCCCGTCAGCTGCGCCAGCAAGTCACGCTCGCCGGTATAGATGGGAATGTCCCCGCAACGCTGGATAACCGACCGTGCATCGCCCTCAATGTGACGGCGTTCACACAGCAGCGACACAGGTTCATAGCCTGCATCCAGCGCCACATGAATGACCTTGGGGCTCTCTGCTACAAAGAGTCCTTTCGCTGGTTCCAGGGTGTTGCGCAGCTGCCGTTCGGTCAAGGCTGAGAATACCTCAACGCCTGGATGCTGCAAAGATGAGATTTCTATAATTGTTGCCATAAATTCAGTTCATTTATATATAATAAAAAAAGCGATGACCCATCGCAGGCGACCGCTTCAATCTTCAATAGGTATTAGTCCTTTTAAGGTAAAAAGATTGTTTTCAGGATAACGTTGCAAAGGTAAGGCATTTTTTTTATACAGCCAAAGGTTTTATTGATTTATTTTAAGCAAAAAGAGCTGTGTTCCCACACAGCTCTCAATTTTATAAAATTTTAAGAAAATATCGTATGCAAACGATGTCACAAAATTCTCTTAACTTTCAACTTTCAACTCTCAACTTTCAACTTAAGAGTTATACTCCTGCCAGCTCTTGATAGCGATGTCATCCTCGCTCATGGTGCAGAAGGCCTCAATGAAAGCTTTGGCAAGACGACCGTTGGTCATCAGGGGAATGTTGTGGTCAATGGCACCACGACGGATGCGGTAGCCGTTGGTCAGCTCACGCTTAGTGTGGTTCTTGGGCACGTTGATGATGAGGTCAAACTGGTGGGCAGCAATCATGTCCATCACGTTGTTGTCGCCCTCTTCGTCAGGCCACTTCACCAGGCTGGCCTTCACGCCGTTCTCGTTAAGGAACTTGGCTGTGCCGCCGGTGGCATAAACCTCGTAGCCCTTCTTCACCAGCTCGCGGGCGGGCTCCAGCAGATCTACCTTACCCTTGACACCACCCGAGGAGATGAGCACGCTCTTCTTCGGCAGCTTGTAGCCAGTGGCTATCAGGGCATTGAGCAGGGCCTCATGGACATCGTCGCCCAGACAGCCCACCTCACCGGTAGAGCTCATATCGACACCCAGCACGGGGTCGGCATTCTGCAGACGGGCAAACGAGAACTGGGAAGCCTTCACACCGATGCGGTCAATGTCAAACTCTGACTTGTCCGGGCGAGAGTAGGGGGCATCCAGCATAATCTTGGTGGCCGTCTCAATGAAGTTGCGCTTCAGAATCTTGCTGACGAAGGGGAAGGAGCGTGAGGCACGTAGGTTACACTCAATGACTTTTACGTCGCTCTTCTTGGCCAGGAACTGAATGTTGAAGGGACCGCTGATGTTGAGCTCACGGGCTATCTTTCGCGAAATCTTCTTTATCTGGCGGATGGTCGAGAAGTAGATGTTCTGGGCAGGGAACATCATGGTGGCATCACCTGAGTGAACACCGGCATACTCCACGTGCTCAGAGATGGCGTACTCCACAATCTCGCCCTTGTCGGCCACGGCATCAAACTCAATCTCCTTGGTCTCCTGCATGAACTGGCTGACCACCACAGGATATTCCTTCGACACCTCAGTGGCCATGTTCAGGAAGCGGTGCAGCTCCTCGTCGTCATAGCACACATTCATGGCAGCACCTGACAGCACATAGGAAGGACGCACCAGGACAGGATAGCCCACCTCGCTGACAAACTCCTTGATATCCTCAAACGAGGTCAGCGCACGCCAGGCCGGCTGGTCAATGCCCAGCTTGTCGAGCATGGCCGAGAACTTGTCGCGGTTCTCTGCACGGTCAATATCCACAGGACTGGTACCCAGGACGGGCACACCCTGACGATAGAGCTTCATGGCGAGGTTATTGGGAATCTGACCGCCCACACTCACAATGACACCACGCGGAGTCTCCAGGTCAATGACGTCGAGCACGCGCTCCAGACTGAG
>JAILHP010000010.1 GCA_024695705.1 Prevotella sp.
CCGTATGGACATCCGCGTGACGGAGGCCAAGTACATGGACTTCGAGAATATCGTGGTGGCACCCTCGAAGGGTGACTTCCCCCGTACCATCGACCCGGCTACGGTGCCTTACACCTACGGCGACTGCTATAACAAAGATGCTTTCTTCCCGGCCATCACGGCAGAGCTCTATGAGCCTTACATTCTCCGTGACTACCGTGGTCAGAACATGGCTATACATCCTTTTGTCTATAATCCTGTCACGAAGACCCTTCGTGTGTATTATGACATGACCATTGAGATGTACAAGGTGGATGACAACGGTAAGAACACCCTGGAGCCTCGTCGCAGTAATGTGATGAAGGTGGATCCTGATTTCAAGAGCGTCTATGGTCGTCACTTCATCAATTATGAGGCTGCGCAGGGCAAATACACCGTTCTGGATGAGGAGGGTGACCTGCTCATCATTTGCTACGACAATTTCATCAATGCGATGACTGACTTCGTCAACTGGAAGAGAACACGTGGTGTGAATACCACCATTGTAGGAACCTCAACAGCGGGCACCAGCTACAATGCCATCAAGACGTATATCCAGAACCAGTACAACGCCAACAACAACCTGACGCACGTGCTCCTAGTGGGCGACGTAGGACAGATTCCCGGCTATCCTTATTCGGGTGGAGGCAGCAGCTGGAGCGGAAAGGGTGACAACCCCTACGGCCAGGTCGTTGGTAACGACATCTACAACGATGTTATCATAGGCCGTTTCTCGGCCGGCTCCGTTGCACAGGTGAAGACTCAGGTGAACAGGATTATTGCCTATGAACGTGACCTCACCACCACTGACAGCTGGTGTCAGAATGGTTTGGGTATCAGCGCCTCGGCAGGTAACAGCGGCCATTATAATGAAGATGACTATCAGCACGTTGAGAACCTGCGTACCGACCTGTTGAACTACGGCTATACGACCGTTTATCAGGATTATAAAAGCGTAGGCGGATACCCCTCGTCATCAACCACCACCATCAGCAATCACATCAATAGTGGTGTCGGTATCATCAACTACTGTAATCATGGTGAAGAGACCGGTTGGCAGTCACACTATTACACGAATTCCAACGTCAATGCCCTGACCAACAATAACAAGTTGCCGTTTATCTTCTCGGTTGCTTGCTTGGTAGGTAAGTATGATTACTCCGGCGGTGATTGCTTTGCCGAGACATGGATGCATGCCACTAACGGTACAAGTCCTACGGGTGCTATTGGCGGTATGTTCTCATATATCTCTCAGCCCTGGGTTCCGCCCATGTGGGCTCAGGACGAGTTTGTCGATATCATTACAGAACAGTATAGCCACAATATCAAGCACTCCTTTGGTGGAGTAGCCGTCAATGGTATTTTGAGTATTTTCGACCATTACAACACCTCGTCAACAGAGGCTGTGGGCACCTATCAGGCATGGGTTCTCTATGGCGACCCGACGATGATGCTCCGCACCAAGACACCGGAAGAAATGACGGTCACCCATCAGGGTACGATCATTCTTAATTCCGCTTCTTACGTCGTGAACGTCAGCAATGGCGAAGGTGCAGTGGCCACGATTACTGATGCTGACCACAACATTCTGGGTAAGGCTATCGTTAACAATGGCACGGCCGAGATCAGTTTAGAGGGCGAAATGACCGTCAACTCCGAACTCACGCTCTGTGTTATTGGTTACAACAAGGTCACTAGAATCGAACCCATTACCGTCATTGTTCCCGAAGGCCCGTACATCGTCCTTGACAGCTACGAGCCAAACACTGCTCTTGTCGGTGCAGACAACGAAGTGAGCATCACCCTCAAGAATGTGGGTATTGACGCTACAGAGGGTACCACCACTGTGACCCTGACTTCCAGCAATGAATATGTCAGCTTTGTCAATGACAGCGCCACCTTTGATGTTTTGGATGCTGATGCCACCACTACCGTAAGTGGCTTCACGTTCCAGCTCAATCCGGGCGTTGACTTGGAGAGCAACGTCACTTTGCACTATACGGCTGTCAACGGCGAAGACACATGGGAGGGCGACCTCTCCTTCACCCCCAACCAAATCTTCACGGTGACTACTACCGCCTATAACGACGAGTGCGGCACTGTCAGCGGTGGCGGTGAATTCTACTACAAATCTTCCTGCACCGTAACTGCCACTCCTGCCGACGGTTGGCTCTTCGCCTGCTGGACACTGAATGGCAACACAGTATCTACTGACGCCGAATACACCTTCACGGTGACCGGCGACATGGAACTGGTGGCTCACTTCTCGTTAGGCGTTGTTATCGGCGAAGGCAATACGTCGCATAATTACCTGCCCAGCTACTGCCATTACAAGTATTCTATGACGGAGCAGATCTACACTCCTGAAGAGTTGGGCACGGCAGGAAACATCATCAGCATTGCCTTCTTCAACAAGGGTTCTGAGAAGACCCGCAACTACGACTTCTATATGAAGACCACGACGAAGAGTGAATTTGCTGACAAGACCGACTGGATTGAAGTAGCAGAAACCGACAAGGTGTTTAGCGGTGAGGTCACGATGGTGTCCGGCGACTGGACAACCATTACGCTCAATACTCCGTTCCAGTATAACGGCACTTCCAACGTGGTACTCGTTGTCGTTGATAACAGTGGCCAGAGCTCCGGTTCTCCCTACATGAGTTGCTCGACCTTCTCCACTGCAACGAAACAAGCCCACTATATGTTCAGGGACAAAAACGGAGCCTATGACCCGACAGCCCCCGCATCGCAAACAAGCAGCAACTCAATACTCGCGGTGAAGAACCAGCTCGTCCTTACCAAGGAGCCTTTGGACGGTCCTCTTCCTTGTTCCGTTCCTACGGATTTGAGCATCTCTGAGATTACCGGAAATTCTGCCGTTGTAAGCTGGGAAGGCGAAGCCGACAGCTACGAGTTGCAGTACATGCGCTATGTTGACGATGCAACGATGGAAGACGAGACGGCATGGACTGTCGTGAGCGACGCTACCAGCCCCTATACTTTGAGCGAGCTGGAGTCAGGCGCACCCTATGTAGCGAGGGTGAAGGCAGTGTGCGGCACTGACAGCGAGAGTGACTGGACAGAAGCCGTACAGTTCTCCACCATTTTGATGGGTGACGCCAACGGCAATGGCGGCATTGACATCGGTGATGCTGTATGCGTAGTTAACCAGGTGGTTGGAAAGTCCAACACCAGTTTCAATGCTGTTGCGGCCGACCTGAACGGCAACGGACAGACAGACATAGGCGATGCTGTAATGATTGTCAATATTGTCGTGGGCAAGGGTAGTGACAACATTTCTGCTCCTATCATGAAATGGGAGAATGTTGACAGACGCGATCCGGAATAGTTGGACAATTAAATTCTTAATAAGAGGAGGTGCATTTGCGCCTCCTTTTTTTTGTTTTTAAGTGGTCTTTGTAGGTCTTTTGTATTTTTTAAAACTGTGAAACAAACACTTTTTTTAAAAAAATGATAGAAGTTTCATTTTTTATGCTTAACTTTGCACCCAAATATCCAATTCAACCCCATTAGATAATGAGACAAAGTTTTATCATAGTACGAACACGGATTGCGGTAACGCTTTTCCTTACAGTATTTGCCGTTGTGGCCTTTGCTCAAAACGCGAAGCCGCAGTGGACGACCGTTCTTGACGCAACACCGGCTAAGATGACGACTCAGCTGGTTTCTTCCTCTGAGGAAAGCATAAAGGTACGCCTTCAGGTGCCGGGTTTCTACACCTCTACGGTAACCACTCCACAGGGTGAGGCGAAAGTCATTACCGTTCCCAGTGCCGTCAGCACGGCCCATGCCGGTGAGCCGGATGTGCCCATGATCGGTATTCCTGCCGCCATCGGCAACCAGGCCCGTATGGACATCCGCGTGACGGAG
>JAILHP010000022.1 GCA_024695705.1 Prevotella sp.
CCGCCATTCTCCTGCAGGTCAAGCACCAGGCTCTTCATGCCGTCAGCCTGCAGCTTCTTCATGCACGCCATGAACTCATCGTACGTGGTGGCCCCAAAGTTACCGATGCGGATATAGCCGACACCTGGACGCAGCATGTAGCTGGCCGTGACGGACTTGAGAGGTATCTTGTCACGCTTCACCGTGAACTGTAGCTCTTCGTCGATCCCCTGACGGACAATGCCCAACTTCACCTTGGTACCCTTGGCACCACGAAGACGACGCATAATCTCCTCCTTCGACATCTTCACGCCGGCAATGGGTTCACCGTCAACACGGACAATGCGGTCGCCCGCCATGATACCTACCTTCTCTGATGGTCCTCCTACCACCGGCTGGATGACCAGCAGGGTATCGGCTATCATGTTAAACTCCACGCCGATGCCTTCGAAGTTGCCGTTCAGGCTCTCCTGCATCGACTTCACTTCTTCCTTCGTAGAATACGATGAATGGGGATCCAGACTCTTCAGCATTCCTCGGATGGCTTCTTCCACCAGTTTGTTTTCGTCAACGCTATCCACGTAAAGACTCTTGATGGCCATCTCAGCGTTAAACAGTTTCTGCATGGGATTGTTGCGTCCCATGTTCATCCTAATCTGCGCACCAAGGGTTAAAGGTAAAAAAATAAAAAGGCAAGCGACAAGTGACAAGCGACAAGTGACAAGCAATATATTTTTTCTCATCGTTAGTTTCATCTTAATTGTTAATCATTAATCTGTAATCTTTCATCTTTATGACCTTCGGTCGAGCCAGCTTTCGCTCGGCATAACTGAAGCAAGCTTCGTTTTGCACTCGCTTAATCGCAGTCTTCCTCCGGACGGTCTTCCTCAACCACTAGGTTTTCAATAATGAAGTTCTGACGTTCCATGGTGTTATCGCCCATGTAGTAAGCCAGCAGTTTCTGTATCTGGTCGTTCTTGTGCAGCGTAACCTGTTCCATGCGGATGTCGGGACCAATGAAGCCGGCAAACTCATCCGGCGAGATTTCTCCTAAGCCCTTGAAGCGCGTAATCTCCGGATCAGGGCCCAGCTCGGCGATGGCTTTCTGCCGTTCCTCGTCACTATAGCAGTAACGGGTGATAAAATCGCCCTTCTTACCAGACTTGGCATCGGATGCCTCGATGACGGCCTTGTTCTTGATCTTCGTGCGACGGTTACGAACGCGGAAGAGCGGTGTCTGCAACACATAGACATGACCCTTCTTGATGAGCTCGGGGAAGAACTTCAGGAAGAAGGTGATGAGCAGCAGACGGATATGCATGCCATCGACATCGGCATCGGTCGCCACGATGATCTTGTTATAGCGCAGCGTGTCCAGTCCGTCCTCAATGTCAAGGGCAGCCTGCAGCAGGTTGAACTCCTCGTTCTCATAGACCACTTTCTTGGTCAGCTTAAACGTGTTCAAGGGTTTTCCCCTTAAGGAGAACACCGCCTGCGTGTTGACATCGCGGCTCTTTGTGATACTTCCGCTGGCCGAGTCACCCTCGGTAATGAAGATGCTCGACTCCTCCTTGCGTTCGTTCTTGACATCGCTGAAGTGGATGCGGCAGTCACGTAGCTTACGGTTGTGCAGGTTGGCTTTCTTTGCCCGTTCGCGGGCCAACTTCGTCACGCCGGCCATTTCCTTGCGTTCACGTTCGCTCTCCTTGACCTTCTGTTCAATCACCTCTGCCACGTCACTGTGTATGTGGAGGTAGTTATCCACCTGTTGCTTGATGAAGTCGCCCACGTATTTATTGATAGTGTCGCCATTAGGTGCCATCAGCGTGGAGCCCAGCTTGATCTTCGTTTGGCTCTCAAATACCGGCTCTTCCACATTGATGGCAATGGCTGCCACAATGCCCGTACGGATATCGCCATACTCATACTTGCCGAAGAACTCCTTAATGGTTCTGGCAATGTGCTCCTTGAAGGCACTCTGATGCGTTCCGCCCTGCGTGGTATGCTGGCCATTGACAAAGGAGTAGTACTCCTCACCATACTGATTGGAATGGGTAAAGGCAATCTCTATGTCCTCCCCCTTCAGATGAATGATGGGGTAAAGGGCATCGTTGGTCATACGGTCGCTGAGCAGGTCTTCCAGTCCATGGCGTGACAGGATGCGGCGACCGTTATACATGATGGTTAGACCTGTGTTCAGGTAAGTATAGTTACGCAGCATCACCTCCACCAGGTCGTCGTGGAACTGGTAATTCAGAAAGAGCGTGTTGTCAGGTTCAAAATAGATGTAAGTACCGTTCTCGTCCTGGGTGTCCTCCGTCACGTCGCTCGTCATGATGCCTTTCTCAAAGGTCGCCTTACGCACCTTGCCATCGCGGAAGCTTTGCACCTCGAAGTGAGAACTCAGCGCATTGACCGCTTTCACGCCCACGCCATTCAGTCCGACACTCTTCTTAAAAGCCTTCGAATCGTATTTGCCACCCGTGTTCAGCACACTGACCGCCTCAATCAGCTTACCCTGAGGAATGCCACGCCCATAGTCACGGACGCTGACTCGCAGGTTGTCCTCGACCGTAATCTCCAGACGGTCGCCGGCATGCATCTTAAACTCGTCAATGGAGTTGTCGATGACCTCTTTGAGCAGCACATAGATTCCGTCCTCGGGCAGAGAGCCGTCGCCTAAGCGGCCGATGTACATACCCGGTCGGGTACGCACATGCTCCATGTCCGACAAATGGCGGATATTGTCGTCGGTATATTCGACTGAAAACTCTCCCCCCAGCCCCTCCCTGTCAGGGAGGGGAGTAGATACATTTTCTATTGAAACTTTATTCTCCATATTTATTTTTTATGAGGTAACATCTCCCCTCCATTTAGGGAGGGGATGGGGGTGGGTCTCTCTATAGCTCTTTCTTATAGCAGCGGCGGCGCTTGTGCTGTTCGTGATCCAGGTACTGCCACTGACTCTGTACCTTATCGTTGGTTTCCATCTCCACGTTTGACTCGCCCCACTTGAAACCGTATTTCTGATACCGGGGAATGAGGTCGTAGAACAGCAGGGCATTGGCTCCCTTCTGCTGGTATTCAGGAATGACGCCCACCAGCATCAGGTCAACACATTCAGCCTTATGCATCTTCAGTGCCCGCATGCAATGCCACCAGCCAAAGGGCCAGAGACGTCCGTTGTGGCACTTTTGGAGGGCACGCGTCATGTTGGTGATACTGATTCCCACGCCAATCACCTTATGGTCGGGGGTGTTCCAGTCTTCTATCAGACAGAGCAGGTCCATGTCAAGCATGGGGAAGTACATCTTCAGATATTCGTCAATCTGCGCTTCCGTCATCTGCGAATAGCCATAGAGGTGGCCGAAGCTCTTGTTGACCACATCGAGCACCTTGCGTCCGTACTGCTCCTTGCCGAACACCTGGCTGCGCTTGGGATGAATGGGGTGCAGGTTAAAGCGTTTCATCACCAGTTCAGAGATCTTCCTGAACTTCTCGGGCATGCCTTCCTTGGGAACATAGATCTTGAACTCTACGTAGTCGTTGTCCTTCTCCCAGCCACCCATCTGCTCAATGTGCTCCGGATAGTAGGGATAGTTATAGATGGTGGCCATGGTGCCTAACTGGTCGAATCCTTCAATGAGCATACCTTCGGGATCCATATCGGTAAAGCCCAACGGACCCACAATCTCCGTCATGCCCTTGCTGCGTCCCCACTCGATGACGGCATCCAGCAAGGCGCGTGACACCTCCTTGTCATCGATAAAGTCAATCCAGCCGAAGCGCACGCTCTGACGGTTCCAGCCCTCGTTGGCACGGCGGTTGATGATGCCTGCCACACGGCCAACGACCTTCCCATCCTTGTAAGCCAGGAAATACTCTGCCTCACAAAACTCGAAGGCGGCATTCTTGTCTTTGCTCAACGTGTGGATTTCGTCAGTATACAGGTTTGGAGCATCGAACTTGTTTCCACGATACAAGTCGTAATGAAACTGAATAAAGGCTTCCAAGCCCTTCTTGTCGGTCACCTTCCGGATTTCTACTGCAGCCATTTTTTCTTCAATTAAAGCATTATAGGTTGCAAAGATACAAAAAAGTTGAGAGTTGGGAGTTCTTTTTGTCGTTAAACTTTGTAAAAGCGGCAGAGCCGAGTCAGACTTTCTCTTTACGGCAGACAAACAAACGGTGCTCACCGTTGCTCATGGTTGTAGCGAATAGAAACACGTCGCCACCATCTTTCAGACGGAGGCGTTTGCGCAGCCCTTCCACGCTCATCGGGAAGTTCCTGACGGTGATGTTGGCACGGTCAATGCCTTGCAGGGCCGTTTTCAGTTCATGCTTGTTCAGGGTGGTTACCGCCTCAACCCGAAAGCTACGCCCTGGGAAACCTGTGATTTCATGCGCCGAAACAAACAAGTGTGAATTAGCAGAAAGTTCGCTGATATGGTAGAAATCAGCGATTTCATCGAAGCAACCGGCCTTCATGATGCTGGCATTGGGTTCGTAGAGGTAAGAAGGGTCAACAGGCCCCCCTTTCTCCTCAATCGGTCCCATGCTAGGACTCGTTTCGAAGACAGCACCATCGTTGACGCAAACCAGTCGCAAAGAGTCCGACGGCTCCTGTTGAAGCACCAGCAACAGCTCCTTACACTCGTTATGAACGCTGACAATGTGTACCTCACTCACACACCCGAGGTCATCAACCGCCTTGTGCCAGTCGAGCATGGGAGAGAGTTTAAGAAGGATGCGGTCAGCCTTAGCCAGCAATAAGGGCAGTAGCTCCAGCACGTTAGGCGTACAGTCTTCCAGGGCATAGGTGCGAGCACCGTGAAGGTCGCGTCGGGCAGGATCCAAGTAGATGACGGAGGCATGGTCGAGCTTGGAAAGGACATCAGCGGCAGAACCACAGACCACCGTACAGTCAAGTCCCAGGAGGGCGAAGTTATGGCGGGCCAGTTCACAAAGGTGTTCCTGCTGCTCCACATAGAGGCAGGGTGACTTATGGGCCCCATGAGCCTTATTTACCTCATGAGCCATAAAGTAAAAGTCAACGCCCAAGCCGCCCGTCAGGTCAATAAAGGTGAAGGGTGAAGTGTGGAGGTTGGAAGGTGAAGGGAGGAGAGATGCCTTGTAGTGGGCTGTCTGCTCGCTGGAGCACTGTTCCATGTTCAGGTGCGGTGGATACAACAACCCGTCGCAGGCTGCCCATGTGGGCACCTTGCGACGGGCAGTCTGCCAACCGGCTATCTGTTGTAAAGCAAGGGGAAGGTCCACCTCCCCCTTGCCTTTTCCTTTGAGTGCCAACTGTCGGACATCCTCCTCACGATGGCGCTGGATATATGCTCGCGTTGCCTCGTTCAATCTGTAATCCTTAATCTTTAAACCGTTTTTAATACACCACCACCTTCTTCACCGTTCCGTTCTTCATGCGGATGATGTTAAGACCGGGCTGCAACGTGTCATACTTACGACCGTCGATGCCATAGATGGCCTCTGGCACATTCTCTGAACCTTCCAGGCTCAACTCAATGCCATCGGGCACATCGCCTACCTCAACATGAACCTTTAATATCTGCACGTTTCCGTTTCCCTCGGTCACTGTAAATGACACCTCGCGGGCATTACCCGTCCATTTGTAAGGTTCTTCCATTATACCTGTAGAGGGGAAGAACTCCTTGTTGGCATCGTTCTTAATTACCGTAAACACAATGCTCGTCATGTCGTTGGCTTCGGTAGTGAAGGTCAGCGT
>JAILHP010000031.1 GCA_024695705.1 Prevotella sp.
ACGCCATGTCGCGTCTTATTTCGCGTATATGACTCTGCAGGGCGCTCTCCACCGTATATCGTGAACTGTTCGATATCATCGCCTTCAGTTTCAGTTCCGTTCCAGCCTGTTTCTCCAACTCCTCTTCAAGGAGGTTGCGCGAGTAGTAATACTGCACGCCAGAAATCATCTCCAGCAACACGGCTGCGACAATGATCAGAAAGAGATTTGACTTCACGTGGTGCGACGCCAACATTTTCTTAATGCGTTCATTCATATTGCGAATCAGTTCATGTTGCAAAGATAATAAATACGTTTTTAAGTTGAATATTCTGCTGCAAATATACGGATATTTTCAATATCCACCAAAGGAATTAGGGGGAAAATAAAGGAAATTCTTGGGGATGGCTCCGTTCAGGCACTTCGAAAGGTCGGTTCAAAGCTGATGAAAGCTCGGAGAAGTCTCAATGATTGCTCCGAGCGGACTTCATGATAGCTTACGGCAAAGTCATTAAAGGGCGCCCGCCGGACAAACGTCGGGCGGGCGGCGGATGAATGTTTGGCGGGCGCCCGACAAGTGTGGGGCGCCCGCCAGACGGACGGTACTCAAATGTTTCAGATGACTACCATATCAAGTGCAAAGGTACTAAAAAAATCGTTATAATCCAAATTTTTCAGCCTTTTTCAACATATATTTTCTTTACTTGAAGAGGTCTTTAATTCCGTCCATGTCGAAGGCAAGGGAGAAGCGGAGGGTCTGGTCAAGCGGATTGCTCTTGGCGGTGGAGATGACGTAGCCCACATCAAGTGAAAAGACGTTCATGCGGAAGCCGCCGCCCACGGTGAAGTACTTGCGGTTACCCTTGTTCTCGGACTCGTGGTGATAGCCGGCACGCAGCGAGAACTGGTCGTGGTAGATGTACTCGGCACCCACGCTCCACTGAATCTCCTGCATCTCCTCCTTGAAGCCGCCAGGGGCATCGCTGAAGCTCTTGAAGATACCGGCAATGGAACCCACGTCGCTGTATTCCTCGATGACGCGCTGCTGATAGGTGGCGTTGTCCTCACCGTCGAGCTGCTTGGGTACGGTGGGCACGAGCAGCTTGTTGGCATCGGCAGCAATGGAGAAGCGGTTGTACTCATCGACGGGTACCATGAGCGAAGCTCCCAGTCGCATGTTGGCGGGCAGGAACTGCGAACGGTCGTCGCCGAAGTAGCTGATCTTACTACCGATGTTGCTGAAGTTCAGACCGAGTCCCAACTGGCACTCGCGCTGTCCCATGACAAAGAAGGTGTTGTAATAGAATGCCAGGTCGGCAGCAAAGGCCGATGCGGGCGAAGCATCCTCGGTATAGTCGTAGCGCAGGTCGCTGTAGATCCAGCGGATGCCGGCAGCCATGGAGAACTTCTCGCTGAGCATGAGCGAATAGGCAGCGTCAACCGACATTTCGTAGGGCTTGACGGTCATGGCATTCTCGTCGAGCGAGGTCATCACCTCACCCAGGGAGAAGTAACGTACGGAGCCGCTGATGGCCGAGTAGTCACCAATGCGGTAATAGCCGGCAACGTAGGCCAGGTCAATGTCGCTGACCAGCTGGCGGAGCCAGGGGGTGTAGTTGAGCGAGATGCCTGCACGGCTAATGCAGAACGGATACTTGGCGGGGTTCCAGTACTGGGAGTTGACATCGGGGTCGGTGGCCACACCCACGTCACCCAGACCGGCGGCACGGGCGTCAGGCGCGATGGTCTGCGAGATGACGGCATGCTCCACGGCATTGAACTCGTTGATCTTATCCTGCGCAGCTGCGCTGCTAAATGATAAATGATAAATGATAAATGATAAACCTATCACCATTAACCACTGACCATTAGCCATTGACCACTTATTGTTTATCATACCTTGTTGCTTCATATTCTTCGTTTTCGTTATCGTTATCGTTATTTGCTCGCGAGCCCTTCGGCCTTCGTGAAATTCGTTGTTGTTATCGTTTTCGTTATCGTTATTTGCTGCTGATGACAATCAGTTTCTTGGCCTTGGAGGCGTAGTTGGAGCCGTCGCTGCTGATGCGGACGCGATAGAGATAGACGCCCGTAGAGATGCGGCTGCCGCTGCCCGAGGTGAGGTCCCAGTCAATAAGATAGGTATTGTCGGTGGGAACACCAGTCTCGGAATGCTGCCACAGGTGGCGTCCCGACAGGTCGAAGATGTCGAGGATGACATCCATCTGGCTGCCTGTACGGTCGTGAATGATGCGGAACGACGTGTTGCTGTCGGCCGGGTTGCGGGTACACTCCACATCGAAGAAGACGGGCTCGAGCGACTCGACGACGACGAAGCTCAGCTCGGTCGTGGTGGAGTTGTTCTGGGTGTCCCAAACACGGAATTGCAGCTTGTGGCGGCCTGCATTCAACGTGGGAATGCTGAAACCCACGGTACCGTCGGTATAGCTGCCGAAGTCGTAGCTGAAGTAGTCGTTGAGCACATAGGTCAGCACGGTCTGTCCGTCGATGACCAGCTGTATGTCGTGGCCGATACCGGTGCCGGTGGCATTGATTCCGTTATCGTCGCTGATACGTGCAAAGAAGTAAGGCGTCAGGTTGACCTTGTCGCCATTGGTGAAGTCCTCGGAGTTGAGGTAGCAAAAGACGTCAGGCCCGATGGTGTCGCGCTCCACGGTAGAGGTGCCGCCCAGAAGGAAATGGTCGCAGAGTCCGTTGGCAATGTCCGTGCGGCTGTTGTCGATGGCATAGAGGTTGATGAGTCCGGTGCCGTCGCTGTAGCTGATGTCCTGCGGCACGGTAAAGCGGATGGCGAACTGTCCGTTCTGCACGCTGTCAGAGCCGTGGAAGAGCACCTTCGTACGGTCCTTATAGACAAAGGGCGAATCGCTGTCGCGGTCGTTCTGGCGGCAGGTGATGGTTTCCTCGGCGTCGCGCACGGTGGCCGACACGGTGCCGTTATAGGCTGTCTGGCGCTGGCCGTGCTTCTCAATGTGGCCGCGTATGGTGATGGTATTGCCTGGCCGCAGGGTCAGCGGGTCACCCTCGGTGACACTGGCACCGTTGATGTCATCGACAACGGCACGCAGGGTGGGATAGGCCAAATGAAGGGCAGGGTCACCCAACAGGGTATATTGCAGCTTGTTGGTGGTGTGGTCCTGACGGGTGGTGATGAGTGAGTTCTTGGCCAAGCGGACGGCCTCGCCCACGGTAATGCCGCCCAGCACCTCGCGCATGAAGGCCAGGTTCATCAGGCGGTTATAGGACGAATAGACGGTTCGCGTGGTGCCGAAGAAGGCAATGGCGCCTCCGCGCTTGTTCAAGACGGCCGTCTCGCCGATGTTCTCCTCCTGTCCGTCGAAGGGCATGATGTCGCACGACGCCGTCACCCACAGAGGCAGGTGCGTGGAAACGGCATCGGCAAAGTCGGCCAGCTGCAGCACGTATTCGTGGGAGATGCTGTAGGCGGCACCGTGTCCGCAATAGTTCATGACGAGTGCGCCGTTGAGCATCTGCTGCTTGATGAGGCGCGTCACGTCAGGATAGCTGTGGCCTGTGGAGGAGTTTACCCGTTCGTAGGCATCCCACATGATGCGCTTCACGGTATATTCGGGGTGCATGCGCTCCACCAGACGGGCTACGGTGTCGGCATCCTGCATGTGCAGGTTGTTGTTGCCGTCGTCACCCATCATGCAGATTTCGTTCTGCCAGGAGCCGGCATAGGTGTTTTCAGAATAGGAGATGACCTTGTCAACCAGTATCTTAGCCTCTGCCTCAGTACGTACGGGGAAGCGGCCTACGGCCACGTCGGCACGGTCGCTGCTCAGCAGGTTGCCGCCCTCGCCGTCGTCGAGCATGCAGAAATAGTCGTCGGTGACGTAACACTCAGTGGCACTGAAGGAGTTCTCACTCTCGTAGCAGAGCAGGAAGTCCTCGGGCTTGCAGTTTTTCCAGTCAACGGACAGCATGCGGTTGTCCCATGCTCCGTCGCCAAACAGCAACAGGTAGCGCGGCATGTCGGCATCGGTGGCAGCCCGTTCATAGAGCATGCGCAGGTAGCGGCGGTAGGCGTTGGCATCAGGCGTACCGCTGGAGAACTCGTTGTAGAGGTCGTCAGCCGCGACGATGCGTACCCTCAGGCTGTCCTTCTGCTCGTGATAGGCCTTCAGACGTTCGGCCTGCGTCAAGAGCTTTCTGGAAGCGGGAATGACGATGACCATGTCAGTGGCATCGTCACCATGAAGGTTCTGATTGGGAACGTCACCCAGCAGCTCAGGCGTGCCGATGGTCAGCTGTGAGAGCTGCGGTGTGGCAGGGGTGCCGTCAGCATGGACGGCAATATAGTCCAGACGCATGATGCCGCCATAGGTCTGCTGAATGCGGATGGTGTTGGTCGAAGCGAGGTTCGTCACGGTAAAGCGTTGCGTCGTCTCGTGGGCATGACTGTAGGTGCTGCAGCTGTTGATGCTGACGGTGCCTACCTCAGTGCCGTTGACGCTGACCGTTGCCGAGGAGTTCTTGCTGGCATCATAGGCGGTCAGGGCAACCGTCACCGTGCCGTTGCCTGATGCTCCAGGCAGGTTGACGGTGTAGTCGTAGGACTGTCCGACGACATACTGACGGGCATCGAAGAGGTTGCGGCCGCCATGGAACCAGGCATAGTCATCGACCTCATAGAGGGCGTTGCTCACTTCTCCTGAGCTGACGTGCTGGCTGAGCAGTTCCTGTTCAGAGAGCGTCAGGGGCTCGCCGTCGGCCTCAGTCAGGAAGTAATAGCCGTACTGGGAATAGGGATTGCGGATGCGCTCGGAGCCGCTCCACGAAACGGGACCCTGTGCCCAGAACAGGCGACGTCCGCCATTGCTGCAGGTGGGCACTTCCTGCAGGTCATCGGTCTGGGCAAGGTAATCCACCAGAAGCTTCTCAGGCTGCATGGCGCCACCATAGCCATAGACACGCACCTTGGCGGTATTGGTGAATCCGGCACGGCGCAGCAGGTCGTCCGTCAACTGGTAAATACCAGAAGAAGGAATGCGAATCTTCACCCACTTGCCAGTAGAAAGAAGGGATGCCTCAGCATAAGAAACATCCGACCTTCCGGTGGGGGAGGCTTTTGGCGCATGGGCACCCTGCCCCGATGGGGGGAGGATGGAGGGGGCTCCTAACTGGAAGCTGACCAGCTTCTGGTAGCGTCCGTCGCGGAAGACGATGGGCACAAACGACACTTCCAGCTGTGCCTTCTTGCGGGATACGGCAACCTGTTGGGTGATGACGGGCATGGCAGGCGGAAGAACTCCTCCGCTAATCTGCTCATAGCGCTTGATGTCGGAAGCTGACATCCGTATAAATTCAGGATAGAGGATGCTCACCGAGTAGGTACGGTTGGCATCGTAAGCGTCTAAGGGGAAGGAATGTGTGAATTCAGGCAACATGGAGTCAATCCTGACCTGCGGTGCGGTCAGGTTGAAATACTCCTGCGATGCAGCATTCAGACTTGCCAGCAGGAGCACCAGGCTCCAAATATACTTTATCTGTTTCACTTACAATTAAACTCCAATACCTTCTTGTCTTCGAGCCACCCTTCCAGATGATCGTCGATATGTACCGGCCCCACCCCAACAGGAGTTCCTGTGAAGAGCAGGTCACCGGTCTTCAGGGTAAAGAACTGCGAGATGTAGCTCACCAGCTCGTCAACCCTGTAGAGCATGTCGCCTGTGAAGCCTTCCTGCACGGTGGTTCCGTTGATATCCAGATGGAAGTGCAGCGCCTGAAGTCCGCCCTCCTTCTTGAGAGGCTGCGGAATGGGTTGCCATTCACCGATAGCCGCCGAACCGTCGAATCCCTTGCAGATTTCCCACGGCAGGCCGTTATCACGTGCCTCACGCTGCCAGTCGCGTGCCGTAAAGTCAATGCCAACGGTCATCGCGTCGTAGTAACGATAGGCAAAACGCTCGGGGATGCTCTTTCCCAACCGACAGATGCGCACCACCAGTTCCGTCTCGTAATCCACCCGACTGGACCAGTCGGGAATGAAAAACGGCTTGCGGTCCTTCAGCAGCGCCGAGTCGGCCTTGGTGAATATCACAGGCTTCTCCGGTTTATATAACGTACCATCGAGCTCTTTATTGTGTTGGGCATAGTTCATACCCACTGCAAATATCTTCATAACGGCATTTTTAACTAAAAAACAGGCACCGTCCGCAAAAAGGGACGATGCCTGAGTGAGTATAAACCATAATAATCATTACTCAGCTACAAGCGTGAAGCGCTTGAAAGCTACAATCTGCAGCTCCTTGTCCTGCTGGGCGAGCCACTGGGCTACAGTAGCCTTATCGCCGTCACCGAACTGGAACTCCTGGTCAACGAGGCAGCTTTCCTTCAGGAACTTCTGCACGCGACCCTTGGCAATGCCCTCAATCATAGGCATCTTCAGCTGAGCCTCGCCCTCGGCCTTTGCCTCAGCAATGATCTTACGAGCCTCGTCAGCCTGCTCCTGTGTGAGCCAGCCCTTCTTCATGTTGCTCTCAATGTGATCCTCAGAGTCAACAAGGTTCGGGTTGATGCCGGCCTTCTTGATCTTCATATCAACGAACTTCTGTACCTGCTCGAGCTTTGTCTTCTCAACGGCAGTCTTGTACTCCTCGTCCAGAATTTTCTGCTCTACGCTCTCGGCGTTGAGGGCTACGGGCTTCATGGCAGCCACCTGCATAGCCAGCTTGTGGCCGATTTCTGCAGCGGGCTTGTTTGTCTGAACCATAGTAGCCAGCATGTGCTTACCCATGTGGTCATAGACCTCTACGTTGTCACCCTCGAGTACGAGGTAACCGTCGAGTTCCATCTTCTCACCGGTGATACCTGAACGCTGCGTGACAGCGTCCTGAGCCTTCTGGCCGTCAGCCAGCACCAGTTCCTTCACCTCGTCGAGCGTCTTCACCTTAGCGGCGATAGCTGCATCGAGGATGGTCTGGGTCAGTGCGATGAAGTCAGCACCATTAGCAACGAAGTCTGTCTCACACTTCAAGGCCAGCGTAGCGGCGAAGCCGTCAACAGCCTTAACGAGTACACAACCATTGGAAGTCTCACGGTCGCTGCGCTTGGCAGCAATGGCAAGGCCACGCTCACGGAGCAGTTCCTTTGCCTTGTCGAAGTCGCCCTCAGCCTCGGTCAGAGCCTTCTTTACGTCAGCCAGACCAGCGCCTGTCATAGCACGAAGCTTCTTGATATCGTCAATTGAAATTGCCATTTGTTATTTTAATGTTTAATCTTTAACGTTTAATGTTATTACTCAGCGGCGGGAGCCTCTTCCTCGGCGGGAGCAGCCTCTTCAGCTACAGCAGCGGGAGCTTCCTCGGCAGGAGCCTCGTCCTTGCGGGGTCTGCGGGTACGCTTCGGCTTTGCCTCTTCAGCCTCGGCCTCAGCCTGAGCGTCAGCAGCCTTCTCGTCAGCCTTCTCAGCCTTACGCTCCTCCAGGCCCTCGACGATAGCCTCGCAGCAAGCATTGAGGATTACCTCTACACTGTCCTTGGCGTCGTCGTTAGCAGGAATCACGAAGTCAATGTTCTTGGGGTCGCTGTTGGTATCAACAATACCGAATACGGGGATACCCAGACGGTTAGCCTCACGAACGGCAATGTTCTCCTTCATCACGTCAACCACGAAGAGGGCGCTCGGCAGACGAGTCAGGTCGGCGATAGAACCGAGGTTCTTCTCCAGCTTGGCACGCTGACGGGTAATCTGCAGCAGCTCACGCTTGGAAAGGTTACCGAAGGTACCGTCAGTCATCAGCTTGTCGATGTTCGCCATTTTCTTGACCGCTTTGCGGATAGTCGGGAAGTTGGTAAGCATACCGCCCGGCCAGCGCTCGATAACGTAAGGCATGTTGATGCTGGTAGCTTTCTCAGCAATCACTTCCTTAGTCTGTTTTTTAGTAGCGACGAACAGAATCTTCTTTCCGCTCTTGGCAATCTGCTTCAGAGCCTCGGCAGCCTTGTCAATCTCAGCGGCTGTCTTGTGAAGGTCGATGATGTGAATACCGTTACGCTCGGTATAGATGTAGGGAGCCATTGCGGGGTTCCACTTGCGTGTGAGGTGGCCGAAGTGACAGCCTGCCTGCAGTAATTGGTCAAAATTAGTTCTTGCCATTTTCTTTTTTCTTCTTTTTTGTTGTTTACTTTCTTTTTAAATTCTGTTTTGTTAGAATCAACCGGTGAGTAATTGACAATTGACAATTGATAATTGACAATTCAAGTCTCAGCGGTTTAGATACTAAACTGTTCAGTTTCCAATTAGCGAATATCGAAGGGAACCAAGTAATCGTAATTCTCAATTCTCCATTCTCAATTCTCCATTGAATTTAACGCTTACTGAACTGGAAGCGACGACGAGCCTTGGGCTGACCCGGCTTCTTACGCTCAACCTCACGGGCATCACGAGTCAGGAAACCATGGTCCTTCAGGTTCTTCTTATCCTCGGCATTAACCTTTACCAGTGCACGGGCAATGGCGAGGCGCAGTGCCTGGCTCTGACCTGTGAAACCACCACCGTCGAGGTTCACCTTGATATCATATTTCTCTGCTGCATCAAGCAGGTTCAGCGGCTGCTTAACCACATACTGCAGGATGGCTGAGGGGAAATACTCGGTTAAGTCCTTCTTATTGATCGTAATCTTACCTGTACCTTCTGTCAGATAAACGCGAGCGACAGAGCTCTTACGACGACCGATTGCATTAATCATTTCTGCCATAATCTATAATCTTTAATCTGTAATCCTACTTGTACTGGTTAATATCAATTGCCTTGGGCTTCTGGGCCTCATGCTTGTGCTCAGTGCCTTCGTAAATGTAGAGGTTGTTCAGCAGGCTGCGGCCGAGGGGACCCTTGGGCAGCATGCCCTTAACAGCATGGCGGATGATGCGCTCTGTGCCAAACGGCTTCTTGCGGAGCTCGGCAGGAGTATTGAAGCGCTGGCCACCAGGATAACCAGTGTAACGGGTGTAAACCTTATCGGTTTCCTTCTTGCCCGTGAAGACTACCTTCTGGGCGTTGATGATAATGACGTTGTCACCACAATCCACGTGAGGCGTGAAGTTGGGCTTGTACTTTCCGCGAATCAGCTTCGCTACCTTCGAAGCGAGACGACCAACGACCTGGTCTGTGGCATCAATCACCACCCACTCCTTCTTAGCAGTTTCCTTATTGGCGGAAACGGTCTTGTAACTTAAAGTGTTCATTTTTACTTAAATAATTTTACTACTAAAAAACATTGTTTACAAATATGCGCACATAAAAACAACCCGCAGAGGTCTAACTCCCTGCATGGTAGTCTAACGATACGCTTTTGGCGGACTTTCACCGCCCTTGAACCAGTGATTCACAAACCGTTGTGCCCGGCCAAAGACACCACTATTTACACACTCGTCCTGTGGGGATTCTAAGACTCTCCCCTTGAAATCGGACTGCAAAGGTAAGAAGAATTGTTGAGAGTTAAAGGTTGAGCGTTGAGAATAAGCGCGGATTTATGATTATTTAACTCTTTTGAGCAACTTTAACCGATACCAAATGGTTTGAACGACACCACGAGTGGCAAGACAGGCTATCTG
>JAILHP010000041.1 GCA_024695705.1 Prevotella sp.
AACAGCACAACCATTAGTATATACAGAAGAGAATACTGGCAAGCATTTTCCGGCTCCCGATATGCCGGCAGCCAGCAATCTGCCTGTCATCAAGGAACTGCCCGACCCCCTGGCCTGGCAGGACGGTAGCGGACGGGTAACTAAGTTCAAGGACTGGGAAAAGCGGCGCAACGAGATTTCGGCCATGATCCAGCACTATGGCATCGGCACGAAGCCCGCCATGAAGGACGGACAAGTGAGTGCCCGCATGGACGGCGACACGCTGATAGTCTATGTCACGGTAGGCGAGAAGACCATCAAGCTCAGGAGCGAGATTCGCTATCCAAAGGTGGGGAAGCCGCCTTACGCCGTGATGATTGGCACCAGCATGATAGCCCTGCCGAGACAGCTCTTCGATGACAAGCCCATTGCCACGATGGTGTTCCACGAGAAGCAGGTGAACGACTACGGGCAGTGGGGTAAGCACCACGAGCGCGGCGAGCATCCGTTCGACCAGCTCTACCCGGAACTGACGGCCAACGGTGCCTACAGCGAGTGGGCATGGGGCATGAGTCGGCTTATTGACGGCTTGCAGCAGTTAGGTCCTGAGATAACGAAGATAGATACCAGGCACATCGGCGTGACGGGCTGTTCGTATGCCGGCAAGATGGCGCTGTTCTGCGGAGCGTTTGACGAGCGCATCGCCCTGACAATTGCCCAGGAGCCTGGCGGCGGCGGTGCGGCAGCATGGCGTGTGTCGCATACGCTGGAAGAGGTGGAAGACCTTGACAAGACCGACTACCACTGGTTCATGGAGAGCCAGCGCGACAACTTCGGCGGCGATAATGTCTATAAGTTGCCCTACGACCACCATGAGCTGTGTACGATGATCTGTCCGCGTGCCCTGCTGCTGTTGGGTAACCCTGACTTCAAATGGCTGGCCGACCCGTCGATGGAGGTCTCTGCCAAGGCTGCTAAGAAGGTGTGGGAGCAGTTCGGCATAGGCGACCGCATGGGCTGGTCCATCGTTGATGGTCATGGCCATTGCCAGCTGCCTGAGAGTCAGTTCCCAGAAGTGTCTGCCTTTATTGACAAGTTCCTGTTGGGGAAGCAGGCGAATACTGCGAATGTTGCCAAGTCGGTGTTATGCATTGAGAAATAACAACGAAGAAATCGAAAATAACATGATGAAGTTCTTTTATTCTTTTATTCTTTTATTATTCAGCGGTAGCGTAGCTGCGCAGGACTATAAGCTGTGGTACAACGAGCCGGCAGCCAAGTGGCTCGATGCGCTGCCTGTAGGTAACTCCCACCTCGGAGCAATGGTCTATGGCGGCACGGATACCGAGGAGATAGCACTCAACGAGGAGACGTTCTGGAGCGGTTCACCCCACGACAATAACAGTACGGAGTCGCTGCAGTACCTGTCAACGGTGCGCCGGCTTATCTTCGAAGGTCATGAGGAAGAAGCACAGAAGCTCATCGACCAGCACTTCATCAAAGGGCCGCACGGCATGCGTTTCCTGCCGTTAGGCAGCATGAAGCTGAAGTTCGGCCACACCAACGTGACGGACTACCATCGCGAGCTGAGCCTCGGCAACGCCCTTGCCACTACCTCTTATATATATAATGGTGTGAAATACGAGCGCACGGTGTTTGCCTCACAGGCCGACAATGTGGTCATCGTCCATATCAAGGCCGACAAGCAGGGGGCTTTGTCGTTCAACATCGGGTTCGACAGCCAGCAACCCGCTCAGGTCTTCACCGTCTCCTCCCATGAGGGACTGGGTGCTGTCCATGAACTTGCAGCCGTTGTGGATGGTGCGGAACAGGAGGGCATCAAGGCCGGGCTGAAAGCCGAGTGCCGCATATTGATTAAGGCTGACGGAAAGATAGAGCGTGGCGTCAGTTCGCAGAGCGTGGTCAATGCTACCACAGCAACGCTTTATATTACTGCTGCCACCAACTTCGTGAACTACCATGACGTCAGCGGCAATCCTATCAAGAAGAATAACAGGACGTTGACGGCCGTGAACGGCAAGAGCTATCAGCAACTGCTGCAACGCCACCTGAAAAAGTACCAGGAACAATACAACCGCGTCTCGCTGACGTTAGGTGATGAGCACGATAACCTCATGAAACGGGAATCGGCAACCGACCAACGGCTCCGCTCTTTCCGCCTGTCAGATGACCAGACGCTCAATATTTCACCTGACGTGGACCTCGTGGCAACGATGATGCAGTATGGGCGTTACCTGCTTATCTCGTCATCGCAGCCTGGCGGACAGGCCGCCAACCTGCAGGGCGTATGGAACGACAAGCTGAATGCTCCGTGGGACTCGAAATACACTATCAATATCAATGCCGAGATGAACTACTGGCCTGCCCTTGTGGCCAACCTCGCCGAGACGCAGCAGCCGCTGTTCGACATGATTGAGGACTTGAGCCATACTGGCCGACTGACAGCTGCAACGATGTATGGCTGTCGCGGATGGGTAGCCCATCATAACACCGACCTCTGGCGCATAGCAGGTCCTGTGGATGGTGCCACCTGGGGCATGTTCCCCACGGGCGGTGCCTGGCTCACCACTCACCTCTGGCAGCACTACCTCTTCACTGGCGACAAGAAGTTCCTGAAGAAGTATTATCCCATCATGAAGGGCGCTGCCGACTTCCTCATAGATTACCTGCAACCCGTTCCACAAAGCTCCCCTCTCCTTGGGAGAGGGGTTGGGGGTGAGGCTCTTCTAGTCACCGTCCCCACCGTGTCACCAGAGCACGGGCCAATGGGAAAGCGTACTACCGTGACGGCGGGCTCGACAATGGACAACCAGATAGTGCGTGACGTGCTGAACCAGACCTTGGAAGCCGCAAAGGTGCTGGGCGTCAATGATACATCGCTCAACACCCTACAGTCAACCCTCAACCGCATTCCTCCCATGAAGGTGGGCAAGTACGGTCAGTTGCAGGAATGGATGATTGACGGTGACGACCCCAACGACCAGCACCGCCACATATCACACCTCTACGGCCTGTATCCGTCAGACCAGATTTCGCCTAACCGCACGCCGGAACTCTTTGCCGCTGCCGCTACCACCCTGAAACAGCGTGGCGACATGGCTACTGGCTGGAGCCTCGGATGGAAGATAAACTTCTGGGCACGTATGCACGACGGCAACCATGCCTATAGGATTATCAAGAACATGCTGACGCTGATACCCGACTCGGTAGAATGGGGACCTCGCGGCGGTACTTATCCCAATCTATTCGATGCCCATCCGCCGTTCCAGATTGACGGAAACTTCGGCTGTACGGCAGGCATCTGCGAGATGCTGCTACAGAGCCATGACGGAGCCGTTGAGCTGTTGCCTGCTCTGCCCGGTGAATGGAGTCTTGGCGAGGTAAAGGGCTTGCGTGCCCGTGGGGGATTCTTTGTTGACATCAAGTGGGAAGGCGGCAAGCTGACTGAAGCCCGCATCCGCTCCAGCATCGGCGGTCAGTTACGTGTGCGCTACGGTGACCGCATCATCTACGATGCACCCACGAAACCTGGACAAGAGGTAAAGGTTAAAGGTTAAAGCAAAAAAACACGGCTTACAAAATAGTAGGCCGTGTTTTTTTATGCTCAAAGCTCCAAGTTAAAAGTCCATGTGGTCGAGAGCATCGCTGAAGTCCTTGGGCTCATTAGTGGGCTCATGATATTCCTCGTTGAACTCAGGACGGGCACGACGCTCACCGCGCTCGGGACGCTCACCACGCTCAGGACGAGGACGGCGCTCACCACGCTCAGGGCGGGGACGGCGCTCACCGCGCTCGGGACGCTCGCCACGCTCACGGCGTGCGGGACGCTCCTGATAACCCTCGGGCTTCTCAACGAGCACGCGGTGTGAGAGCTTGTACTTACCGGTCTTCGGGTCAATCTCCAGCAGCTTCACCTGAATGTGGTCGCCTTCCTTGATGCCTGCCTCTTCGACAGTCTCCAGGCGCTTCCAGTCAATCTCGCTGATGTGCAGCAGACCGTCCTTGCCGGGCATGATCTCAACGAAGCAGCCGTAAGGCATGATGCTGCGAACCACACCGTCATAGATCTCACCCACCTCGGGGATAGCCACGATAGCCTTGATTTTGGCGATGGCACCGTCGATGCTCTCCTTGTTAGGACCGCTGACCTGTACCTTACCTACGCCGTCAATCTCGTCAATAGTGATGGTAGCACCGGTGTCCTCCTGCATCTGCTGGATAATCTTACCACCAGGGCCAATCACAGCACCAATGAACTCCTTGGGAATATCGAACTGCTCGATGCGCGGAACCTGCGGTTTCAGCTCAGGACGCGGCTCGGCGATGGTGTCGGTGAGGCACTTCAGAATGTGCTCACGACCTGCCTTGGCTTGCATGAGAGCCTTCTCCAGAATCTCGAAGCTCAGACCGTCGCACTTGATGTCCATCTGTGTAGCCGTCAGACCGTCCTTCGTACCTGTGGTCTTGAAGTCCATGTCGCCCAGGTGGTCCTCATCACCGAGGATGTCACTCAGCACGGCATACTTGTCCTCGCCGGGGTTCTTAATCAGACCCATAGCGATACCGCTGACGGGCTTCTTCATGGGAACACCAGCGTCCATCAGTGCCAGCGTGCCGGCGCAGACGGTAGCCATTGATGAAGAACCGTTCGACTCCAATATCTGGCTCACCAGACGTACGGTATAGGGGAAGTCCTCGGGAATCTGACCCTTCAGACCGCGCCATGCCAGGTGTCCGTGACCAATCTCACGACGGCCTACGCCGCGCTGTGCCTTGGCCTCACCCGTGCAGAACGGGGGGAAGTTATAGTGGAGCAGGAAACGCTGATAGCTCTTGTCGAGCACATCGTCAACCAGCTTCTCATCGAGTTTGGTACCCAGCGTACAGGTAGAGAGACTCTGTGTCTCACCACGGGTGAAGATAGAGCTTCCGTGAGGCATGGGCAGCGGAGAGACCTCGCACCAGATGGGGCGGATGTCGGTGGTCTTACGACCATCGAGACGGATACCCTCGTCCAGGATGCAACGGCGCATGGCGTCACGCTCTACATCGTGGTAGTAGCGGTCCATCATGGCGTACTTCTCTTCCAGCTCGTCCTCCGTGAGGTCGTTGTGGGCAGCAGCATACTGCTCCTTGAAGTCAGCGAGAATCTTCTCGAAGGCCTCGGCACGGTCCTGCTTGGGCAGCGCCTGCTTGGTGATGTCGTAGGCGGGCTGATACAGCTCCTTGTTCATCTGCTCGCGCAGCTCCTCGTCGTTCACCTCGTGGTCGTACTCGCGCTTTACGTCCTTGCCGAGCTCCTTGCTCAGCTCCTTCTGCAGTTCGCACATGGGCTTGATGGCATCCATAGCGGCCTTGAGGGCTCCCAGCAGATCCTGCTCAGAAACTTCCTTCATCTCACCTTCTACCATCATGATATTATCGGCAGAAGCACCTACCATGATGTCCATATCGGCCTCCTTCATCTGCTCGAAGGTGGGGTCGATCACATACTCGCCATTGATACGGGCTACACGCACCTCAGAAATGGGGCACTCGAAAGGAATATCGGAACATGCCAATGCTGCCGATGCTGCAAAACCTGCCAAAGCATCAGGCTGGTCAACACCGTCGGCGCTGAACAACATTACGTTGACAAAAACTTCTGCGTGATAATTAGAGGGGAACAGCGGACGGAGCACACGGTCGACCAGACGACTGGTCAGGATCTCGTTGTCAGAGGCTTTTCCCTCGCGTTTTGTAAAGCC
>JAILHP010000063.1 GCA_024695705.1 Prevotella sp.
AGCCAAGAACTCCTAATTCCTCACTCCTCGCTCGGCTTTGCCGCTTGGCTCTGCCAAGAACTCCAAATTCTTCACTTTCGCTTTCAGCACCCTTGCACCGTTTGCCTCTAATTGCAGGGCGATGCAGCCGTCTTTCTGGAACGTAAGGTACTGCTTGCCGCCATTCAACAGGTCGGTGGTCAACAGCTTTTTCTCGGGAATACCCAAGAAGTCGAAGGCGTGCGCCGGCAGATTGATGGCGATGCTGACGGGACGGTCTTCAAAGTTGGCCGCCACGAGCAACAGCTCTCCCCCAGCCTTTCGCAGGAAAACATACTGACGATCCAGATGGCTGTTCACATACATGAGGTCAAAGAAGACGCCTTCGGTAACTGTCTTTTCTTTAGCAGCCAGTGAGAGCACCTTCTTATAGGTCTGGAAGAGACACTCTTCCTCCTGGTTCAACGACTTCCAGGCGGCACGGCACAACGTATCCAGACTCCAGTAGTCGAAGATGGTGGTCCGGCCGTCGTTACCGCTGAAGCCCTCCTTGTCCATGCCACGCTCGCCATACTCCTGACCGCTGTACAGCATGAAGGGATTCTGCTGCATCAGGGCAGCCACTACGAGTGCGGGGATACCCCTCTCAGCGTTGGCGGCAAAGAAGTCGCTGGCAATGCGCTGCTCGTCGTGATTTTCGAGGAAGTAGAGCATGTACTGGCGGATATCGTCGGTCTGCTGCCATGCAGCGGTAATGGCTGATGCGGGAGCCTGACGGCAGATGACGGCACGCAGCGTGTCGTACATGCCTACCTTGTCATACAGGTAGTCAAAGCCGCTATGAATGTAATGGCGGTATTCGGCTGGGTTATACACCTCGCCGATGAACTTGAGGTCAGGGTACTTCTTGCGTACCTTCGCCGTGGCGTAAGCCCAGAACTCGGCAGGCACCATCTCCGCCATGTCACAACGGAAAGCGTCAACATGCTTCCCTGCCCAAAAGAGCAGGATGTCAGTCATTTTCTTCCAAGTGGAGGGTACCGGGGCACCCTCAGGAAGGTGATAAGAGGAAGGGGTGACACCGGCATAATAATCCACGCCGTAGTTCAGCTTCACCGTCTCATACCAATCGTTACGACCGGGCTTGCTGTGGAACTGGTCATTACCCGTAGCCTTGGCAGGTTCCTCGTGATAAGGCTCCTGTGCTCCGTGATAGAGGTCGAAATACGGATCGAACCTTTCGCCCGGGCAATAGTAGAAGTTGTTCTGCTGAGAGAAGCCCTGCGTGGGGTCGTCACCCTGACCGAGATCCTTCACGCCCTTGGGTTTACAGATGCTATGGTACTCACGGGCCACATGGTTGGGAACAAAGTCAATGACCACCTTCATGCCGGCCTGATGGATGCGCTCCACCAACTGCTCAAACTCACCCATGCGCTGCTTGACATCAACGGCCAAGTCAGGGTCAATGTCATAGTAATCGGTAATGGCATAGGGCGAGCCGGCCTTTCCCTTCACAATGGCTGGGTGGTTGGCAGGAATGCCGTAGCGGGTGTAATCGGTAAGCGTGGCATGACGGATGACTCCCGTCAGCCAAAGATGACTGACGCCCATCTGCCGTATCTGCTTCAGCACGGCGGGTGTCAGGTCGTTCAACTTGCCACAACCGTTTTCGGCAATCGTACCGTTCTCTTGCCGAGTGGTATTACGATTGCCGAAAAGACGCGTGAATATCTGATAGATAATAACCTTCTCCATCATTCCTCCTATTGATTCAAATCTTAGATTTCTATGCCGTGTGCGCTGACCTCACGGTTAATCTTGGCTATCATGCCCTGCAGCGCCTTGCCGGGACCGCACTCCGTAAAGTCGTCAGCACCATCGGCAATCATGTTCTGCACACACTGTGTCCAGCGTACGCTGGAGGTGAGCTGGGCAATGAGGTTCTGCTTGATTTCCTTCGGGTCGGTGTGTGGTTTGCCGTCCACGTTCTGATAGACGGGGCACATCGGCTCCTGGATTTCCGTAGCCTCAATGGCAGCCTGCAACTCGTCCTTGGCGGGCTGCATGAGGGGTGAGTGGAACGCGCCGCCCACCTTTAGGGGAAGGGCACGCTTGGCACCGGCAGCCTTCAGCTGTTCGCAAGCCTCGTTGATGGCCTCCACGTTACCGCTGATGACCAGCTGGCCCGGATTGTTATAGTTGGCGCAGACCACCACGTGGCCTTCCTTATTAATATTGGCACAAATCTGCTCTACCTGCTCGTCAGACAAACCGATGATGGCAGCCATCGTTGAGGGCTGAGCCTCACAAGCCTTCTGCATGGCCATGGCACGGGCATAAACCAGTTTCAGACCGTCCTCAAAGCTGAGGGCACCGGCAGCCACCAGCGCTGAGAATTCGCCCAGCGAGTGACCGGCCGTCATCTTGGGGGCGAAAGCCTCGCCCATGCAGATAGCCGAGATTACTGAATGCAGGAATACCGCAGGCTGAGTTACCTTGGTCTGCTTGAGGTCGTCGTCAGTTCCCTCAAACATGATGTCGGTGATGCGATACCCTAAAATGTCGTTAGCCTTTTCAAACAATTCTTTCGCCTTAGCGTTGTTCTCATACAAATCCTTACCCATTCCTACGAACTGGGCTCCCTGTCCGGGAAATACAAATGCTTTCATTCTTTTCTTTTGCCCCCTAAGTTAGGGGGTTGGGGGTCTGAAAGACCGCCCTTTTAACCGTTAATACTATTGTTAATTATCACTATATCTTATTACTTAGCCTGCTCAACCCCCTAACTTAGGGGCGATGAACTTAGGAGGCTTCTTTCTTCAACGGAATGAGGCAGCTGAACGTTGAGCCTTCGCCCAGGACGGACTCCACCATGACGTCACCGCCATTCTTGCGGGCAAAGTCAGCACAGAGCTGCAGACCCAGACCGGAGCCTTCCTCACCGCCCGTACCGTAGGTGGTCTCACCTTTGTGGAACAGTCCTTCAATACGTTCCGGGGCAATACCCACGCCATGGTCGCGAATGCTGATTTTGGCAAAGTCGTCCTGTCGGGTGATGAATACCTCGATGGTTGAGCCCTCGTGCGAGAACTTGATGGCGTTCGAGATGAAGTTACGAATCACCGTCTTGATCATATCGTTGTCGGCACGCACCTCAAACTTCTCGTCGTTGGGCAGGAACGACAGCTTCACTTTCTTCATTTCAGCAATCATGACGAAGATATCCACCACACCGGGAACCACCTCGTTGAGGTCCATGTCCTGATAAACCACATTCATGCGGCCCGTCTGGCTCTTCGTCCATTTCAGCAAGTTGTCCAACAGGTCATGGGCCTCTTCCGTCTCACGGTTGGCCTTGTCAAGCAGGTCGAAGATTTCCTGTCCTACCATCTCAGGCGACACGACGCTGACTGCCAAGTTGAGCACCATACGGATGCTGGCCATAGGTGAGCGCAGGTCATGGGCAATAACCGAATACATCTTGTCGCGGTTGTTAATGGTGCGGCGCAGCTCATCGTTCTGCTGGATGATGATGCGCTTGGCGGCAACCAGTGAAATCTGCTGCACGACACGCATGACAAGCTCTTCCTTGTTGAAGGGCTTGGTCAGGAAGTCGTTGGCACCTACCTGGAAACCTTTTACGAGGTCGGCAGGCGTATTCAGGGCCGTGAGGAAAATGATGGGAATATCAGCCGTTTCGGGGTCTTTCTTCAGGATGACCGCTGTGTCAAATCCGTCGATGTCGGGCATCATCACATCCAGTAGGATGAGGTCGGGATGCTCTTTTCTTGCCTGTTCAATACAGGCATTGCCGCAGTTGGCGGTGCAGACCTGAAACTTCTCGTTTGTCAGGAGAATCTTCAGCAGCAGCACATTGCTCACTACGTCATCGACAATCAGGATTTTATAGTCACTCCGGTTAATCCGTGATTCTAAGGATGCTCCTATATCCATATTCTTAGAGGATTAATAGTTTAGATTCATATTATTCTACGGTGACCGACTTCGCCAGGTTACGGGGCTGATCGACGTCAAGTCCCTTGCACACGGCGACATGATAAGCCAGTATCTGCAGCGGGATGGTGGCCAGCAGCGGCTCAAGACACTCAATGGTGATAGGCAGCTCAATGACCTCGTCGGCAATGCGGCTGATGGTATCGTCGCCCTCGCTGACAATGGCAATCACCTTACCCTTGCGGGCCTTCACCTCCTGGATGTTCGACAGCACCTTCTCATACATGGCATTATGGGTGGCAATCACCACGACGGGCATGTCAGAATCAATGAGTGCAATGGGGCCGTGCTTCATCTCGGCAGCAGGATAACCCTCTGCGTGGATGTAGGAAATCTCCTTCAGCTTCAAGGCACCCTCAAGGGCAACCGGATAGCTGAAGCCACGTCCCAAGTACAGGAAGTTACGGGCATAGGTAAACGTACGGCTCAAGTCGGCAATGCGGCTGTTCAGTTTCAGCACCTGACGCATCTTCTCAGGGATGGCATGCAGCTCACGGACAATCTCCATATAGCGCTCCTGACGGATGGTACCTTTTTCCTTGGCCAGTGCCAGCGCCAGCATGGTGAGCACGGTCACCTGTCCGGTGAAGGCCTTGGTCGAAGCCACACCAATCTCAGGTCCTACGTGGATGTAGCAGCCCGTATGGGTGGCACGGGGGATGCTGCTGCCAATGGCATTACAGATACCATAGATAAAGGCGCCGTTATCCTTGGCCAGCTTGACGGCGGCCAGCGTGTCGGCCGTCTCACCGCTCTGCGAGATAGCTATCACCACGTCGTCAGGATTGATGACTGGATTGCGGTAGCGGAACTCCGAAGCGTACTCCACTTCCACGGGGATGCGGCAGTAGTTCTCAATGAGCTGCTTGCCAATAAGTCCGGCATGCCACGAGGTACCACAGGCCACGATGATGAAGCGTTTGGCAGCCAGCAGCTGCTGCTTATAGTCGATGACCGAGCTGAGCACCACATTGTCCATATCCACATTGACACGGCCGCGCATGCAGTTGGTGAGGCACTCAGGCTGTTCGAAAATTTCCTTGAGCATGAAGTGCGGATAGCCGCCCTTCTCCAGCTGTCCGAGGTTCAGGTCAACGGTTTGCACGTCCAGGTGCAGACGGCGGTCAAGCACGTCAACCACCTTCAGCTCCTCACCCAGGCGCAGCACGGCAATGTTGCCGTCCTCCAGATAGACCACCTGGTCGGTATATTCCACAATGGGACTGGCATCACTGCCCAGGAAGAACTCCCCGTCACCGATTCCCACCACCAGCGGACTCTGCTTACGAGCCGCTATAATCTGGTCGGGCACACGCTTATCGACAATGGCGATGGCGTAGGCACCTATCACCTGGTACAAGGCTATCTGCACCGCCGTCAACAGGTCAATACCCTTGCGCTGCATGACGTATTCCACCAGCTGAACCAGCACCTCCGTGTCGGTATCCGACTGGAAGTGAACGCCCTTGCCTGTCAGCTTCTCCTTCAGGTCGGCGTAGTTCTCGATAATGCCGTTATGAATGATAGCCAGGTTCTTCGACTCCGAGTAATGCGGATGGGCGTTGACTGACGAAGGCTCGCCATGAGTAGCCCAGCGTGTATGGGCAATACCCACGGTACCCGAGATGTCCTTGTCCTTGCAAAACTCCACAAGATTATCTACTTTGCCCTTTGTCTTATAGACGTTCAGCTGGCTCTGCTCATTAATAAGAGCCACGCCGGCTGAATCGTAACCACGATACTCCAGCCGGCGCAAGCCTTTTATCAAGACGGGATAAGCTTCACGCTTTCCCAGATAACCTACTATACCACACATAGTTTGTTGGGGTGTTAGTACTCAACTATTTAAGAATGTTGTAAAGCAGCGATGTCAGCGAAATCAGGATGCTCGTTGCCGAGAACCACAGCGTGGTCATGCTGCCGACGCTTGAGTTCTGTGCCTTCACCTTGTTCGGTTCAACATACACCACATCGTTCTGCTGCAGATAGTAATAAGGTGAGTTAATGATGTTGGCGTCGTTCAGGTTCAGCGTGTGATACTCCTTCTTACCGTTGGAGTCCTCACGAATCAGCTTCACCTTGTCGCGTACACCGTAGATGGTCAGGTCGCCTGCCTGTGCCAGCGCCTCCAGAATGGAGATCTTCTCGCGTGACACCATGAACGTACCAGGACGGGCTACTTCACCCAGTACCGAAATGCTGTAACTTGACATGCGAACCGTCACAATCGGTGTTTCCTCAGCGTTCATGTAATGCTTGATCTTGGTCTGAATCAGCTGCTCAGCCTCCGACTTGGTCAAGCCGCCTACCTTCAGCGAACCCACGATGGGGAACTGGATGTATCCGGCATTATCCACCAGATAGCTCTGCAGCATGGCCTGTGAATAGGTGCTGCGGCTGTTGGTGTTGTAAGGTGTCGGGATAGTAAGGTTGAAGGGGACGGCAGCGTCCGGGTTGGTCGTACTCACGGTAATGGTCAGCTGGTCCTTCGGCAGAATACGTGCATCGTAAAGGAAGCTCGACTGGTCCTCGTCAATCACATCGCTGTTCTGGAAATAGGCAACATTTTTGGTGCTGCCGCAACTGCCCAGCACCAGCGCCATAGCCACCAAGGCCATCGGCAAAATAATCTTTCTCATCTTCATTTTCTTACTTATTATTTTAAACTGCCTGCAAAATTACAGCAATTTTTCCAAATAAGCAAGAAAATCAGGGAAAAATTGATTGTTGAGGGTCGAGCATTGAGCGTTGAGCGACGTTTATTCGTACGCTTCAATAGAAATATCGCTCAACACTCAACCCTCAACAATTAGTAGAACTTAAAGTACCGGCGGGCGTTGTTGTAGGAAATATCCTCCACCATGCGGCCCAGCAGTACACGGTCGTCAGGCAGCAGTCCGCGCTCCACGTCGTTGCCCAGCAGGTTGCAGAGGATGCGGCGGAAGTACTCATGACGCGGATAACTGAGGAACGAACGCGAGTCGGTCAGCATGCCCACGAAACGGCTCAGCAGACCCAGCACGCTGAGGGCATTCATCTGGCGCTCCATGCCGTCCTTCTGGTCGTTGAACCACCAGCCCGAGCCAAACTGAATCTTGCCCGGCTCGCCACCCTGGAAGTTGCCCAGCATGGTCGCAATCACCTCGTTGGCACAGGGGTTGAGCGTATATATAATGGTACGCGTAAGCTTGTCCTTCATATTCAGCTTGTTGAGGAACTTCGACATGGCTTTGGCGGTGTTGAACTCGCCGATGCTGTCAAAGCCAGTGTCAGGTCCCAGCTGGTCAAACATCTTCGTATTGTTGTCGCGGATGGCACCATAGTGGAACTGCTGCGTCCAGTCGCTGTCGGCATCCATCTCGGCCATCACGGTGAGGAAGCAGTTCTTGTACTGGCGAATCTCGAGACTGGAGAGCTGCTGTCCGCGCATGGCCTTCGCAAAGATGGTCTCAATCTGCGAGTCAGTATAGTCCTCGTCATAGAATTCCTCAATGCCATGGTCGCTTAGCTTGCAGCCCTGCTCCTGGAAGAAGTCATGACGGTTCTGCAGGGCATCCACCATATCGGCAAACTTCACGATGGTCACACCGCTCACCTGCGCCAGCTGCTCCACGTACTTGGAAAAGTCGGGCTTCTCAATGTTCATGGCCTTGTCAGGACGCCATGCGGGAATCATCATGGGGTCGTCCTCAGCCTTGTTGCGGGCATACTCAATGTGGTTGTGCAGGTCGTCAACGGGGTCGTCGGTCGTGCAGACACACTCCACATGATAGTGCTTCATCAGTCCGCGGGCAGAGAACTCCGGCTGCTGCAGCTTCTCATTACACTCGTCGAATATCTCACGGGCCGTCTTGGGGCTCAGGAGCTTCTCAATTCCGAAAGCCGTCTTCAGCTCCAGGTGAGTCCAGTGGTACAGCGGGTTACGCAGTGTGTAGGGTACGGTCTCCGCCCACTTCTCAAACTTCTCCCAGTCGCTGGTGTCCTTGCCAGTGCAGAAGCGTTCCTCCACGCCGTTGGTACGCATGGCACGCCATTTGTAGTGGTCACCACCCAGCCACAACTCGGTAATGCTCTTGAAACGGTGGTCGTTGGCCACCATCTCGGGAATCAGGTGACAGTGGTAGTCAATAATCGGCATCTTGGCCGCATGATTGTGGTACAGGTCTTGTGCTATCCCGTTGTCCAGCACAAAGTTTTTGTCATTAAACTGCTTCATGTGTTATTGTGAGTCTTTAAGTTTGAAAATATTTTTTGCAAAGTTAGCGAATATTTATCAGAATTGTGTTATCTTTGCACCATAAATCCACGTAAACGATGACGTACAACAACAGAGTACTACTGATTTACACCGGCGGAACCATCGGAATGAACCGCAATCCGCGCACGGGAGCCCTGGAGCCTTTCGACTTCGAGCACCTGCTCAGCAACGTTCCTGAGCTCAAGCAGTTTGACACCAGGATTGACACTTACCAGTTTAATCCGCCCATCGACTCCAGCGACATGACGCCGGCACTGTGGACAGACCTGAGCCACTGCATTGCCGACCATTACGACGAGTTCGACGGCTTTGTCGTCCTGCATGGCACGGACACCATGGCTTATACCGCCTCTGCCCTCTCCTACATGCTGGAGAACCTCACTAAACCCGTCATCTTCACCGGCTCCCAGCTGCCCATCGGCATGCTGCGTACCGACGGCAAGGAGAACCTCATCACCTCTATTGAGATAGCCGCCGCCAAAGATCAAGAGGGACATGCCCGCGTGCCTGAGGTGGGCATCTATTTCAACGGCCGACTGTTCCGCGGCAACCGTACCACCAAGCAGTCGGCAGAGGAGTTCAACGCCTTCGAGTCGTTCAACTATCCCCACCTTGCCGATGCTGGTGTCGAGATACTCTACCATACGGACCGCATCCTCAAGCCTGCGTGGGACAAGCCAATGACGCCCCACTACCGACTTGACAATAACGTTATTATATTCAGTCTGTTCCCAGGAATTCGTGAAGATTTAGTTCGGCACATCATTGCCACTCCCAACCTGCGTTCCATCGTCATGCGGACCTTTGGTTCGGGCAATGCTCCGCAGCGTCCCTGGGTGATGCAGGCCCTGCGTGAAGCCACCCAGCGCGGAAAGATAGTCATCAACATCAGCCAGTGCATGCAGGGCTGCGTGGAGATGGGCCGCTACGACACAGGCTACCAGCTTCAGGAGGCGGGCGTCATCAGCGGCTACGACTCCACCGTCGAGAGTGCCGTCACCAAACTCATGTTCCTCCAGTCGCACTACGATGACCCCGAACAGGTCCGCCACTTCATGACGCAAAGCATCCGCGGAGAAATCTCGGTGTAACTTACATTCTGCTCACTTTTTCGTACCTTTGACAGATTGTCGAAGGTACTTCATTTGACAACGAACTTGGGCTGATCAAGGTATTCTCTATACTTTATAACGGGATGTATCCTGAGGAGGAGGACAGCTTTTATGTGAAGATGCTGCCTGCCTACGAATTCTGCAAGACGCACATGGAGATGCTGGAGATGATGGGGCAAGAGAGGCACCCGGATTATGAGCAACTGGACCAACTGATTTCTCATGCACGTTCCTTCCAGCAATGACGCTTCGACGGGGAAACGCTACATGCTACATGCAACATGCTACGATAAGCTTTTCCGAAAATAGTGAATATCATACATGGAGGCGGGCCAATGGGCTCGCCTCCGTGGGGTCGGTGAACTTCGGAGTGTAGGGATTGCCGTTCTCATCAATCTTCTGGCAGAATCCCAGCTTCAGGTAGAATGTGCCGATGCCCTCTATCTGTAGGCGGTAGTTGTCGGTGAGCTGGTGCACCAGCTCCTGACTAAGGAGGTAGAAAGCAGAGTTCAGCACTTCCGGCTGTATGCGCTGATACGTCTTCAGGTGCTCCTGCAGGAATTTCAGGCCCAGGGTTCCCCGAGCCTCATGTCTGATGTGGTAAGTCTCGTTTCCGTCTGCATCTTTCTGCGGATTACGGTGTACGCTGTAAAGAATGTGATGTCCCATATTACTGTTGTTTTAAATTAATTTTGTTGCAAAGATACGATGTCATTTTTGGCAGCTTTCTCAATTTCTTTCTCCAACTCTGTCATATTGTTGGCATGTTCAAGCTCTATAAAATGTACACGACGGAAGTAGGGATACTCGTCCTTCATCTCTGAAGAACAAAAAGTCCACTTCAAAGCCCTTATCGATAAACGGTTTACAACTATTGCACAACAGGGACGTTG
>JAILHP010000081.1 GCA_024695705.1 Prevotella sp.
CGTAACTCCGGGTCAAAGACACAAGATTATTGGCACGTTCGAGGATATTACTGCATCCGTGCCAGAGAAGTCTCTCGTTTACGGTAAGCGTTCTACCGGTGGTCGAAACAACACCGGTAAGATGACTGTCCGCTACATGGGCGGTGGTCACAAGAAGAAGTATCGTCTCATCGACTTCAAGCGAGAGAAGGATGGTGTTCCAGCAGTGGTAAAGACAATTGAGTACGATCCGAACCGTTCGGCCCGTATCGCATTGCTTTACTATGCTGATGGTGAAAAACGTTATATCATTGCTCCTAATGGACTGCAGGTGGGTGCTACCCTGATGTCTGGTGCGGACGCAGTGCCCGAGGTGGGTAATGCACTTCCGCTGGCCAACATCCCCGTGGGTACTGTAATTCACAACATTGAGTTGCGTCCGGGACAAGGTGCCCTGCTCGTTCGTTCGGCTGGCAATTTCGCTCAGTTGACTTCTCGTGAAGGAAGCTATTGTGTAATCAAACTCCCTTCTGGAGAGACTCGTCAGATTCTCTCTGCTTGTAAGGCTACGGTAGGTAGTGTAGGTAACTCTGACCACGCTCTGGAACAGTCAGGTAAGGCTGGCCGTTCTCGCTGGATGGGTCGTCGTCCTCACAACCGTGGTGTTGTCATGAACCCGCACGATCACCCGATGGGTGGTGGTGAAGGCCGTCAGTCCGGTGGACATCCGCGTTCACGCAAGGGCTTGTATGCAAAGGGTCTGAAGACACGCGCACCGAAGAAGCTTTCTAACAAGTATATTATTGAAAGAGCTAACAAGAAGTAATTTAACTAAGTGAAATTATGAGTCGTTCATTAAAAAAGGGTCCGTACATCAACGTATCACTCGAAAAGAAGATTCTCGCCATGAACGAGAGCGGCAAGAAGAGTGTGGTGAAGACCTGGGCCAGAGCTTCAATGATTTCCCCCGACTTCGTGGGACATACCGTTGCAGTTCATAACGGAAACAAATTCATCCCTGTCTATGTTACTGAGAACATGGTTGGCCATAAGCTTGGTGAGTTCGCTCCCACGCGTCGTTTCGGCGGCCACGCAGGCAACAAGAAATAATCCAGGGTTAATTGAAAATTGAAAATTGAAAATTGAAAATTAAAAATGGGAGCAAGAAAAAGATTAGCGGCTGAGAAACGTAAAGCAGCCAATAAGACACAGTACTTTGCAAAGCTGAAGGGTGTTCCTTCTTCTCCTCGCAAGATGCGTTATGTCGTTGACATGATTCGCGGCATGGAGGTGAATCGCGCCCTTGGTGTGCTGAGGTTCTCGAAGAAGGCAGCATCGGCAGACGTCGAGAAGCTGCTTCGCTCAGCAATTGCAAACTGGGAAGCCAAGAACGACCGCAAGGCCGAGGATGGCGAACTTTATATTACAAAGGTTTTCGTTGACGAAGGCGTAACCTTAAAGCGTATGAGACCTGCACCTCAGGGCCGTGGCTATCGTATCCGTAAACGCAGTAACCACGTCACTCTGTTTGTAGATGCTAAAACTAATGATAAAGATTAAGTAGAATGGGACAGAAAGTAAATCCGATTAGCAACCGTCTGGGTATTGTAAGAGGTTGGGATTCAAATTGGTTCGGAGGCAAGAACTTCGGAGATAACCTGGTAGAGGATCAGAAAATCCGCAAGTATCTGAACGAGCGCCTGGCCAAGGCCAGCGTTTCGAAGATTGTCATCGAGCGTACGTTGAAGCTTGTTACCATTACTATTTGCACGGCTCGTCCGGGAATCGTCATTGGTAAGGGCGGTCAAGACGTTGACAAGTTGAAGGAAGAATTGAAGAAGCTCTACGACAAGGAGATTCAGATCAATATCTTCGAAGTGAAGAAACCCGAGCTCGATGCTACCATCGTAGCCAACAACATCGCTCGCCAGATAGAGGGTAAGATTGCTTACCGCCGTGCTATCAAGATGGCTGTTGCAAACACGATGCGTGCCGGTGCCGAGGGTATCAAGGTCCTGATTTCAGGCCGTCTGAATGGTGCGGAAATCGCACGTAGCGAAATGATCAAGGAAGGCCGCACACCGCTGCACACCTTCCGTGCTGACATTGATTACTGCCAGGCAGAAGCACTCACCAAGGTGGGTATTCTGGGTATCAAGGTTTGGATTTGCCGTGGCGAAGTCTATGGCAAGGTTGACTTGGCTCCGAACTTCACCCAGGAGAAGGCCGGCAACCGTCAGGGTGGTGGTAACA
This sequence comes from Prevotella sp., assembly GCA_024695705.1. GTDB lineage: Bacteria > Bacteroidota > Bacteroidia > Bacteroidales > Bacteroidaceae > Prevotella. The sequence continues at coordinate 2,233 of JAILHP010000081.1, forward strand.
ACGGTGGCAGAAAGTTCCGCGGTAAGAAGAACAGTAAGTAATTTAAAGTAAGAAGCTATCATGTTACAACCTAAGAGAGTAAGATATAGAAGACCTCAGGACGGACGTGGCAACAAAGGCAACGCCCACCGAGGAACGACGCTGGCTTTCGGTTCGTTCGGCATCAAGACGCTTGACGCAAAATGGATTGACAGCCGTCAGATTGAGGCAGCCCGTGTTGCCATCAACCGTTACATGAACCGTGAAGGTCAGGTGTGGATCCGCATCTTCCCCGACAAGCCCATCACCCGCAAGCCTGCTGACGTGCGAATGGGTAAGGGTAAGGGTGACCCCGCCGGATGGGTAGCCCCCGTGACCCCCGGCCGTATCCTCTTTGAAGTTGAGGGTGTTCCGTTCGACGTAGCCAAGGAGGCTCTGCGTCTGGGTGCCCAGAAACTGCCTGTGAAGACTAAGTTTGTTGTTAGACGTGATTACGATAAAAACGCTTAAGCTATGAAGATGACAGAATTAAAGGGCGTCGAGACCAAGGAATTGGTCGAGAAGCTGGAGACCGAGGTTGCCAAGTACAACCAGATGAAGTTGAACCACGCCATTACTCCTCTGGAGAATCCCTCACAGATTAAGGCTGCACGTCGTGACATCGCACGTATGAAGACAGAACTTCGTCAGAGAGAACTTAACAAATAATAATGGTTCAGATGGAAACAAGAAATTTTAGAAAGACAAGACAGGGTGTTGTTATCAGCAACAAGATGGATAAAACCATTGTTATTGCAGCTAAGTTCAAGGAGAAGCACCCGATTTATGGTAAGTTTGTCCAGAAGACAAAGAAGTACCATGCTCACGATGAGAAGAATGAGGCCAACATCGGTGACACCGTCCTCATTATGGAAACCCGTCCTCTGTCGAAGACAAAGAGATGGAGATTAGTTCAAATTGTT
>JAILHP010000115.1 GCA_024695705.1 Prevotella sp.
TCCTTCTGCACGAAGTACTTCGTCTGGAACGACACCTCCGACTTAGCATAGCCTATGCAGACGACACGGCCCGTGAAGGCCACCTCGTTCACGGCCATCTGGTAAGTCACAGGGCTGCCCACGGCCTCGATGACGACGTCGGGACCGAAACCTCCGGTCTCTTCCTGAAGCCGTGCATGGACATCTTCCGTAAGGGTGTTGATGGTATAGGTGGCACCCATCTCATGGGCCAGCGCCAGCTTTTCGTTGTCAATGTCGGCAGCAATGACGGTGGCGCCACGCTGGGCAGCACGTACGATGGCTCCCATGCCTACCATGCCGCAGCCGATGACCATCACCACGTCGATGTCGGTCACCTGGGCGCGGCTCACGGCGTGGAAGCCCACGCTCATGGGTTCGATGAGGGCGCAGGTACGCGGTGAGAGGTCGCCGGCGGGAATCACCTTCTCCCAGGGCAGGGCGAGGTATTCACGCATGGCACCCCAGCGCTGCACGCCGAGTGTCTCGTTATGCTCACAGGCATTCACACGTCCGTTACGGCACGAGGCACACTTGCCGCAGTTGGTATAGGGGTTGACGGTCACCGTCATGCCGGGCTTCAGCCCTTCAGGCACCTTGCTGCCTACGCTGACGATGGTGGCACCCACCTCGTGGCCGGGCACTACCGGCATCTTCACCATGGGGTTGCCTCCGCGGAACGTGTTGAGGTCGCTGCCGCAGAAGCCTACATACTCCATCTTCAGGAGCACTTCATTGTCGCCCATCTGGGGCGCTGCCATCTCCATGACCTTCATGACCGATGGCTCACTGATTTGTATTGCTTTCACCTTATTATATTTACGATTTTCTTATTTTCGATTTTCGATTTATTACTAAGAGAGCTTTTATCATTTCTCATTTCTCATTTCTCATTTATCATTTATCATTTATCATTTAGGCACGAAGTGCCGCCCTATATGCTCTCCATCCATATACAAAGATGATGAGGAAGCAGATGAGCGGCAGGACGAACGACACGTTGACGGCGGGATGCCCCATGATGCTCTGCTGGTCGATAATCATGCCCTGCAGCGGCGGCATGAGCGCACCGCCTACGATGGCCATGACCAGGAAGGCGGCTCCTAAGGTGGAGTCCTGGCTATCGACACCCTCTAAGGCGATGCCGTAGATGGTGGGGAACATGAGCGACATGAAGAAGCTGATGCCGATGAGACAGTATAGGCCTGCCATGCCTACAATGGAGATGGCGCCAATAGAACAGAGCGCAGCCCCGCAGGCAAAGATGGCCAGCAGGCGGCGGCTGTTCACGTACTTCATCAGGAACGTGGAGATGAAGCGGCTGGTGAGGAAGAGCGACATGGCCACTATGTTGTAGGTCTGTGCCGTCGCCTTGTTGATGCCTAAGTTGTCGGCATACTGGATGATGAACGTCCACGTCATGATTTGTGCAGCCACGTAGAACATCTGCGCCATCACACCCTCACGATAGATGACATTATGCCAGAGGTTACTGAGCGTCTGGCGCGTGGTATGCACGATGCCTTGCTCCTTTTGTTCCTCGCTCTGCGTCTTAGGCATCTTATAGAGTGCGATAATGATGGCGATGGCTACCACCACGAGGCCGATGGCGACGTAGGGGTCACGGATGACGGCCAGGTCGTGAATACGGATGTCGGCTTTCTCGGCCTCCGAGAGCGTGCCGAAGATAATCTGTCCGGCAGCGTCGCGGCGGTCGCTGATGAGGTTCGGTAGGATGATGAGTGAAGCCACGCTCATGCCACAGAGTGAACCCATGGGGTTGAAGGCCTGCGCCAGGTTCAGTCGGCGCGTGCTGGTCTGTTTGTCACCTAACGAGAGAATGAACGGGTTGGCTGTGGTCTCGAGGAATGCCAGTCCGAAGGTGAGGATATACAGCGACAGGCAGAAGAACGTGAAGCTCTCCATGGATGCGGCGGGAATGAAGAGAAAGGCGCCGATGGCATAGAGTGTCAGTCCGAGCAGGATGCCGCTCTTGTAGCTGTAGCGGCGTATGAAGAGTGCCGCCGGTATAGCCATGGTGGCATAGCCACCGTAGAATGCGAACTGCACCATCGATGCTTTGGCTGCCGTCAGCTCCATCAGGGTCTGGAAGGCGGCTACCATCGGGTTGGTAATGTCGTTGGCAAAGCCCCACAGGGCGAACAATGACGTGACGAGGATGAACGTCACGAGGTACTTCTTTTCAATTAACTTTGCTTTCATTTGCTTTACTCACTCATGTTCTTGATATACGGTAGTTCCTTGAGATTCTCGAAACCGTAGAAGCGGCGGGCGTTCTCACCGAGCAGGAGCTGCTTGTCGTTGTCCGAGAGTTCGGACGACTTGAGAATGAAGTCGTACGACATGCGGTAGGTGATGGCGGTGATGGTTCGCGGGTAGTCGCTGCCCCACATCAGCTTCTCCATGCCCACGAGGTCGGCAGCCTCGCGGAAGGCACGTATGGCAGAAGGGTAGGGGTAGAACTCACTGTTGTAGAGCCATGTGATGCCTCCCGTCTCAATGCGGACGTTCGGGTGGCGGGCCAGCAGTATCTCGTGGCGCCAGCGTTCGTCTTCCCAGGGCGGTGTGACAGGCGGGTTGGCCATGCCGAAATGTCCGATGGCAATGCGCAACTGCGGACACTCCTGGATAATCTCCTCCATCTCTGCCGTCTGGCGTTCGTCGTCGGCCAGACACATGGAGAGCACCATGCCGTGCTGCTCCATCAGTTTGAACACGGGCATGAGGTCGGTGAGCGGTTCCTTCATGCGGTGACCCGGGTAGGCAATGCCCCTCAGTCCGGCATCGATGACGGCCTGCGCCTCCTCCTTGTTCCACGCCATGCCCATGCACAGGAAACGGTCGGGATACTGGCGTTGCACCTCCGTGAGGTACTCGTTCTGACAGCCGTCGATGACTTCCTGCACAACGACGGCGGCCGACACCTGGGCGTAGTCCATGTTGGAAAGGAACACCTCGGCGGAGTTCACGCTGTCAACCATGAAGGGCGGCAGCATCTGCACCTCTTCACCCAGGAAGATGGAACGTCCGTTCTTCAGCGAGCGGATGGGCTTGCCCTCTACCTGCGTGTCCTGTTGCAGCCACAAGTGGCTGTGAGCGTCAATTAGTTGATAGCTCATTTAATGTTTAATGTTTAATGTTTAATGTTTAAAGTTTAATCTGTTACGTGTTTTTCCAGGTTACGTACAGCTGGTCGCCAATGATGCGCTGCACCTCTTCCACCAGCTGCTCGTCCATGGGTTCGTTTACGTATTCTATGTTCTTCAGCACGTTGGCAGGGTTGGCGCTGCTGAAGAGCGTGGTGGCAATGCGGGGGTTGAGGCTCGTCGAGAACTGTATGGCGAGCTTCTCTATGGGGTAGCCCTGCTGCTGACAGAAGGCAGCCGCCTTGCTGCAGGCATCTTTCAGGTCCTTGGGTGCCGGGTGCCAGTCGGGGGTGCCACGGCTTGAGAGCAGACCCATGGACAGCGGTGAGGCGTTGATAACGCCCACGCCCTGCTGTTCGAAGAAACCCAGGAAGTCAGCCAGCCTGGTATCGTTCAGACAGTAGTGGCAGAAGTTGAGGATGGACTCTACGGGTGAGTGGTGATTGGTGAGTTGTGAGTGGTTAGACTGCTCAACCACCCATTTCAGGTTCTCGAGCTGCAGGTCGGTAATGCCGACGTGACCCACGACGCCTTTCTCCTTCAGCGTGTAGAGAGCGGGCAGCGTCTCATCGACAATCTTCTGCAGACCGCCCTCCATGCCAGCCTGGAACTCAATGTCGTGAACGTTGATAAGGTCAATGTAATCAACATTCAGGCGTTCCATGCTCTCATAGACGCTCTCCACGGCACGCTTGGCGCTGTAGTCCCAGGTGTTCACGCCGTCCTTGCCGGAGCGTCCCACCTTCGTCGAGAGGTAATACTTGTCACGGGGAATCTCCTTGAGTGCCTTGCCCAGCACGGTCTCGGCCTTCAGATGGCCGTAGTAGGGTGACACGTCAATAAAGTTGATGCCGTTATCCACGGCAACATGTACGGCACGGATGCCCTCTTCCTCGCGGATGCTGTGGAACACGCCACCCAGCGACGACGCCCCAAAACCGAGGTTCGACACCCTCATGCCAGTCTTTCCAATTTCGTTGTATTTCATACACCTAATTTTTCGCACAAAGGTACGAAAAAAAAGGGAAAGTGAAAAAGGAAAAGTGAAAAATTTCACTTTTCCCTTACAGATCTACTTGTACGCCCAGTCCCAGTACGCGGTTGGTACGGGTGAACGTGTCGCTGACCCGGGGCTCAGTTGACGTCACCTTGTCATAGTTGTCGTAGTTGGTCTGGAAGTAGGCGGCCGTCAGCGTGACCTTGTCGGTAGCCTTGTAGCTGACGCCGAAGCCAGCGCTGTAGCTGTTGACCACGAACGAGAGGTCGTTCATGTAGGCATCGGTCAGTCCGTAGCGCGTGAGCTGTCCACCGCATGAGATGTTCACGCGGGGGCTGACGTCCCACTCCACACCGGCCAGGAACTCATTGGTGCCGTGGTCCAGCTTGTCCTGCGCATTGTTGTACCAATGTGCATTCTTGTCGTAATAGTGGTGGTAGCCCAGGTTAAGGTGTACCTGCGGAATGATGTCCCACTGTGCACCAACGGCGAGCAGGGCAGGGGCATCCTCATCCACGTCGGTATCGTTCTCGTATTTGTTGATGTTCTCAATGCCGGGGAAGTCCGCGTAGTCACCTTCAATCTTCAGAGCCTTCTCTAAGGTAGAGTGGTTCTTCATCTTCATCTCCGTATTGAACTCATACTTGGCAGCGAAGTTGAAGTTGCCCACCTTGAAGTCAACACCGATGATGGGGGCAATGCCGAAGCCTTCCTGGTTGCTCATCAGGTTCACGCCCTGGCCATACTTCTGCAGCATCTCGAGCGGCACCAGTGCGGCGTTGGCCTGTTCCTGTACGGCAGCCAGCTGCTCGGGAGTCATGGCTCCCATCTGCGTGGCCAGCTCGGCCTGTCCTAACTGCTTGTTGATGTAGGCGATGTTATTGTTGATGAACTGGTCGAAGTTCACAAAGTAAGCCTCACCCTGCTCGTTGCGCATCTTCACCTGGATATTGCTCAGACGGGCACGGTACGAGGCATTGCCGTACAGCGCACGCAGTCCGCCATAGACCGACCAACTGTCGTTGATCTTGTAGGCAGCACCCAGTTGGAATCCGAAGAAATACTGACGGCCACGCATATAGCCATCCACGTCGTAGCCCTCGACGCCCAGTCCGCGCTGCTGTAGCAGGTAGGCAATGCTGCCTACGGCATTCTCGAACGAGCCGAGTCCGTTCTCAAACTCACAGACGCCACCACCGCCAGGCAGCGAGAAGTTGAACTGGAAACTCCAGTCGCCCTTGTTGTAGGCTGCCTGCACAGAGGGAATAAACGGGGCATCGGCAATACCCTCGAAAGTCTTGGTGGGGTTACCATTGTTCTTCTTGCCTAAAGCAAAGAGGGGATTGGTCGAGGTAATGGTACGCGTCTGGTGAGCATACTGCCAGTTGAAGGCGAAGTGGAAACCCTCGGGCATGAATGCCACGCCGGCAGGGTTCGAATACACGCCGTCCAACCCGATGGCACCGTCACGTGCGGGATTCTTTAAGAATAATACACTCTGGTTGGTGTTGGTGAGAATGCCGCCAGCCATGGCGCTCACGCTCATCATTAAAAGCACTGCAATGATTGATAAATTTTTCTTCATGTTAACCTTTTATTAGTTTTTTACTTTTTTACCTTTTTACCTTTATCCTTGGTCTTTTTACCTTTTTTGTCTTAAATTGGCCGCAAAGGTAACATTATTATCCTAAAGTTCCGAATAGATGTTCTCTTGGTTAACGTTTATTAAGAAAATAATTGCACAATCCTGCACAAAACGTGCAAAGTGTGCAGAAAGAAGCTGCAAAAATCAAGGATGTACATTCCACACTTTAGTAATCGTTTACGTATAAAAAAACACTCAACCTTCTACCCTCAACCCTCAACATTTTGTACCTTTGCACCAGAATAAATAACTAATCAGATCAAAACAAACAAAAAATGAAAAAGACATTTTTGGCATTCGGATGCCTGCTGATGAGCCTCGGAGTCCTGGCGGACGACGTGCAGACAGTAACCATTGACGGTACGACCGTCAACAAGACCGTGACGCAGATTACGTTCAGTGGCGATGATGTTATCCTGCACTTCAGCGATAACAGCACGCAGACAGCTGACATGGACCAGAGTATCAACATTGCTTTTCAGCTGTCCCCCACGTACATGGAGTCTCTTGACGCCCAGCGCTCAACGCTCAACTCTCAACGTGTCTATAACCTTCGTGGACAGTACATGGGCGAAAGCCTTGAGGGACTGACTCCCGGGGTATATATCTATAATGGTAAGAAGTACGTGGTAAAGTAAGGGAGGAAGAAGCACGATGAAACAGATTATTATTTGCCTTTTTGCCCTTTTGTCTTTCAGTACTGCCAATGCGCAGACGTGGGACTTTGCTACGGTTGCTGCCGCTGACCAGAGTAATCTGAATGCAGACAGCCAGAACTGGGAGTACGATTCCAGCAACAACCGCTGGAAGCAGCAGGCCATTATCACCGAGTCGCCGCTCATGGCCAATGGTGTGGAGTTAAATTTCACCAAGAACATGAAGTTTACCACGACGGCTGCAGACCAGATCCGCGTGGATGCCAAGAAGGGCTCGATGACGCTGAACAACAAGTTGGCCAAGGTGTTCATCTATAATGCCCAGGCCGGTCAGTCGGTTACCATCGACTACCAGTCGTCCAACAGCTCGACAGGCCGTACTATTGAGGCAACGAACGTGACAGCCACCGAAGGCAATACGCCAACCACCGATCGTACTACCTTCAAGGGTACCGTGACGGCTAACGGCACCATCACGCTGCAGTCAACGGGCGGACTCTATGTCTATAAGATTGTCGTGGGCGACGGCAGCTCGTCAGGCGGCGAGGAACCAGCTGGTGACGACTACTCCGTGGCGCCCAGCGTCATGAAGAACCAGGCGGTGCTCACCCTCAGTGACGGCAGTCAGCGTTTCTATAATACGGCTGACGTGACCGCCATCGACATTGACGGAACGGCTGTTACCGTCAGTCAGAGCGTGGGTTCCTATACCTTTAATAATAAGGTGACGAACATCAGCTTCACCAAGGGTGTGCCTATTGAGGAGGGCCAGGAAGGCAGCTATACCAATGCTTCCGGCAAGGTGCAGATCAACGAGGCCAAGGGTTGGTTAGAGTCGGCCTACGTGAAGTTTGCTCTCTTCGACGGTGCTGCATCTTACAACGTCTATGTGAAGGGCGGACAGTTTAACAGCTACACCAAGATTGACCACCAGCTGGTCCGCAACTACGGCAGCTACGGACGTGCCGATATGGTGGGACTGATGGCCGCCGACTACGCCATGAAGATTGTGCCTGTGGATGCCGACGGCAACGAGCTGACCGATGCTGCCAATGAGGTGACGGCTCTGCTCGTCAAGAACTACGACCGTGCAGGCTATGCCCACTTCAACTATCAGGGTGTGGGTGCCTATAACGACGATGGCACGCTGAAGCAGGGTGCCAAAGTATTCTACGTCACGAAGTACACCGCCAAGACCATCTCTACCGAGGTGGCTGGTGCCCAGACCAATCCCTGTGTAGGTATTCAGGCCATCATCGATGCCTACCAGAAAGGTCAGGACACCACTCCCATTGCCTTCCGCTTCATCGGTAAGATCAGCAAGGAAGACCTTGATGCCATCAGCAGTTCTGAGGAAGGTCTGCAGATAAAGGGCAAGAACGAGGACTCTGAGTTGAACATGACCTTCGAGGGCATTGGCGATGATGCCACGCTGTACGGCTTCGGCTTTCTGGTACGCAATGCGAAGAGTGTGGAGTTCCGTAACTTTGCCAGCATGCGCTGTATGGACGACGGCGTTTCCATGGATACCGATAATTCCAACATCTGGGTACACCACCTTGACGTGTTCTATGGCAAGCATGGCTCCGGTGACCACGACAAGGGTGACGGTGCTGTTGACGTGAAGTCTGACTCGAAGTTCATCACCGTCAGCTACTGCCGCTACTGGGATACCGGCAAGACCAACATGTTCGGCATGAAGAACGAGTCTGGCCCCAACTACATCAGCTACCACCATAACTGGTTCGATCATTCCGACTCCCGTCATCCGCGTGTACGTACGATGTCGGTACATGTCTGGAACAACTACTTCGACAATGTGGCCAAGTACGGTGTGGGTGCAACCAGCGGCTCCAGCGTCTTCGTCGAGAACAACTACTTCCTGAAGACCAAGAAGCCTATCCTCTCCAGCAACCAGGGAACCGATGCCCTCGGCTCCGGCACCTTCTCAGGCGAGGACGGCGGCATGATCAAGGCCTACGGCAACCTCTTCGACCGCACGGCCACCAACTTCCGCTACTACACGCAGAACAACCCTGCCTCTACGGGCTATGACGCCTACGAGACCACCTCACGCGATGAACAAGTGCCCAGCACCGAGGTCACACGTCAGGGTGGCACCCCCTATAACAACTTCGATACCAACAGCAGCCTGATCTATAGCTATACGCCCGATGCTGCCAACGACGTGCCTGGCATCGTCATGGGTTACTATGGTGCCGGTCGTATGAACCACGGCGACTTCAGCTACTCCTTCCCCGACTGCACGGGCAATGAGGATACGGACTCGGCCTATGACCCCACGCTCGGCGGTATGCTTGACAGCTATGCCTCTTCGTTCGTCGGCTTCTTCGGCGACGACTCCGGACAGGGCGGTGGTGACCAGCCTGGTGGCGGTGGCGACCCCGTAGTTCCCGAAGGAACTATTTTAGCCTCGTTCGACGGAGCACCTTCCAATTCTATGTTCACTGTAGGCGGTGATTATGGCGATGGAAAGATAACTTATAATGGTACTTATTATAAGAAAGGTGTGAAGTTCAATAGTAACGGCTCCATCACTTTCACTCCGCAGAAGAACTACAACATGACCATCGTCATGGGTACGGCTAAGGGTGGTCGTAATGTGAAGATTAACGGAGTCCAGACTACTGTCAGTGGTACGGAGAATGTTGAAGGAAAGTATTACGAACTGGATCCCATCGCCATTACAGCCAATACCGAGTATGTGCTGACGAAAGGCTCGGCTGAAGGTCTAGTCATGCTGATTATACTGGAACCAACAGAGTAAAGTATAATAAGACGATTAAGGGACTGCTCAAACGGGTAGTCCCTTTTTTTGTCTTGTAGATGTACTTTTATAGCCAAGCATATACAAATATCCAAATTTTATTTGTATCTTTGCAGCCGCTTTTCTTGCGAGAACAGACAGAAGAATAGGAATTATTGGAATAAGTTATTGAAATGCGCTATTTATATATAATTGGAATATTGTTGGCATCACTCACGGTTCATGCCCAAGAGCAGGAAACACCCAATGCCAGGCAGGCCAGGCTGATGTTTAACCAGACGTATAAGATGATCTTTGGAGAACAGGGTTCTCAATTGCATTACAAGGTGAACATCATCGGCCTCTACAAAACCGAGGGCACCATTTGGACGAAAGGCAAGAAGAGCAAGTTCATCGACGAGAAATATATCGCCTGGAATGATGACGTGACGTATTACCGTCTGGAGCGAAAGAAGGACAGGGTAGTCATCTACGATGCTCATTCCGACGACCGTGACAAGTATGCCACTAAGTTCAAGTTCGTGCCCGAGAACTATACCTACAGCATAGCGGATTCTCAAGAGGGCTACTACATCACCCTGAAGGCAAAGAAAGGCGTGAAGGGAATAAAGGAGGCGCGTTGCCTGATTGACAAGAGAACACGCTACCCCATCAGCGTGCGTGTTAAGGTCGGTATATTCCACACTACTATCAAAATCAGCAATGTAAAGGTAGGAGGAATCTCCGATGACTTGTTCCGGTTCCCACGAGAACTGTACAGCCCTAACAGATACGAATATATTGACAACCGATAAGCAAAGCGTACCAGTAGGACATTCCTGCTGGTACGCTTTGCTTATCGGTTGGCTTCGTGTTGTACTTATTTAACCACGAACTTGAGCAAGCTCAGTTCTTCTCTTACTTAATCAAGACCTTGAGCTAAAGTTCGAGCTCGTTCACGTTCTTGCGTCCCTTTGGTAGCAAGCGGCAAAGCCGAGCGCGATAGAACACGAGCTCGCTCGCGTTCTATTCTCACTTAATCACGACCTTTTTTCCATTATGTATATATATTCCCTTCGGGAGCACAGAGGGCACAGAGATGCAACGTCCGTCAAGTGTGTACCATTTATCATTTATCATTTCTCCTTTATCATTTAGCGTAGCGCTAATGCCTGTGGGCGGTGTGTCGTCGTCGAAGTTGACGGCAATCTCACCGGTATCAGGATTGATATTGATGTGATAGAGGGCATGGCCCACAGGAACAGGCGTATAGGTAGTGGTGGCCTCGTAGGGCACATAGTCAGGAGCTGGAGCGCTGGAACTCTCCACGTAGAAGCAGTAGTTGGGCAGTTCCATGTCGTCTGTCAGCTGGGTAACGTTATTGGTGCCGGGGAATGTGGCTGCAGCATGATAGTCCTTCCACTCCTCGATGGTATAGGGCCTTCCGTCACCTGCAAGGGCACGTGGGAACAGCAGTCCACCAGCGGGAACAACTGCCACGCGGGGATGGTTGAGCGTGTTGTTGGGTGAGTCGCCCATGTTGATGCTGCCGCTGTAGTAATCAATATGATATACCAGGAGTCCCTCGCCGTAGGACGAGTGGTTAAGGCTGTCTCTGCGGATGTTCTCCAGTACGATGTATTCATTTTCCTTGTCAGGGTTCTGAATCTTGTAGGCGGTACCTCCTTCAATGAGTGGCTTGAGGTCGAGGCCTGCCAGCGATTCCCCAAGCGGCTGGATGGTGGTCCAGCCCATGGCCTCCTGTTCCCAGGCGGTATAGGCAGCGGGTGCATAGCCATTGTCGTTATAGAGTCCGTAGTCCATGACGTCGAAGGCCTGCATGCCCTGGTTGACGGCAGTGGCTACCTCACCACCTGTGGTGATGTAGAGGTCGGGCAGTCCCATGCCGTGTGAGAACTCATGGATGAAGGTGCCGATGCCGTTGATGGTGGTGCCGCGGAACAGCTCTGCATGGCAGCCTCCACGAATAATGGTAGTACCATTGATGGTAGTGCTGATGACACCGCACTTAGCCCACATGCTCTCTGCGGAGCCGCCAGTGTTCTGTCCGTAGCCGGCATGAACGACATAGACCAGCTCGGCCTTGCCGTCACCGTCGTTGTCGTAGAGCGAGAAATCCACCTCGTCCTGGACCAGCTCACAGGCATCCTTACACAACTGGGTTAGCTTCTCGTCGGTGCCGGCGCCGTTCGAGCCTCCATAATAGGTCATTTCCTGAGGCAGGGTAACGGGACCGTAGATGTCGAAGTGCGGGGTGTATTGTCCCTGGCTCACGGTGTCGAAGTAGGTGACCACGCTACAGATGTTACGGTCCTCGCGGTTGTCGTAGGCTACCAGGGGCTCGGTGCTGTTGAAGTACTGTTCAAACGACTTGTTGGGGTCGGTAACGGTAAAGTCCTGGTCAGGGAAGGCTGCCAGGATGATAAGCACGCGGGGACTTCCCTCATGGGGGAAGTAGGAACCAACGGCGTTGATGGTTGGATACTTGAGCGGCGGAAGCGGTGGCGTCTGGTCAGCGCTGACGCGGTAGAAACCGTTTTGGTACTCCAGGATTTTCCCGTCAAGAGTGGTTGCCCAGTGGCAGTTCTCGTCACCATGCAGCACGATGGTCAGCTCTGTGCCATCAGGCTGCGTTATCGTGATGGGGAAGGGGTACGCGGGAGCAGCGAACGTGGTTAATGGTAAGAAGGTAAGAAGGTAAATAGGTAAAAGGACTTTTACCATTACCTTGGCTTTTAACACATTCATTATCATCTTTTTCATATCTTAACTTTGTTATTTATTTCTGTTTTTTACTTTTATTTCAGTTCCGGGTAGCTGATGCGGGTATGATAGATGGTCTTCAGCTTCTCAATCAGTACGGTCTTGGCATACTGAATGTCACGGAACGTGATGGGGCAGTCGCGGAAGTAGCCTTCGGCCAATTGCGAGTCAAGGATGCGCTCAACGAGGTCGCGGATGCTCTGCTCGGTGTAGTCGGGCAGTGAGCGTGAGGCCGCCTCCACGGCGTCGGCCATCATGAGGATGGCTTGCTCACGGGTGAAGGGATTAGGTCCCGGATAGGTGAAGAGCAACTCGTCGATGGGCTCGTCAGGATATTCGTTTTTGTACTTCACGTAGAAATACTTGGCCTTGCCCTGTCCGTGGTGGGTGGCAATGAAGTCCTTGATGACATCGGGCAGGTTGTACTTGTCGGCCAGCTTCAGTCCGTCGGTGACGTGGCTGATGATGACCTGTGCGCTGTCAATGTAGGAGAGGTTCTCGTGGGGATTGACACCCGACTGGTTCTCCGTGAAGTAGATGGGATTCTGTATCTTGCCGATGTCATGGTAGAGGGCTCCCGTGCGCACCAGCTGTGCCTTGGCACCAATCTTGTTGGCAATCTCGGCGGCGAGATTACCCACCTGGATGGAGTGCTGAAAGGTGCCTGGAGCCACCTCGCTCATGCGGCGCAGCACGTCCTTGCTCATGTCGCTGAGCTCAATAAGCGTGATGTTCGACGTGAAGCCGAAGAGCTTCTCAATGAGGTAGAGCAGGGGGTAGGAGCAGAAGAGCATGGCACCGTTGACTATGAGGTAGTTGTATTCGCTGTAATCAATTACACTGAAGTCGCTGCCGAACTTCCAGTCGAGTCCCAGATTGGCTGCCATTGTGCCCAGCGTGACGAGAATGGCCGTCTTGAAGAGTTGCGACCGGCTGCTCAGCTCACGTAGTGAGAATATGGCGATGAAGCCAGCTACTTCCTCAATGATGATGAAGTCGAGCGGATGCTGCAGGGCACATGCCACAATGAGTACCGTGACGGTATGCGACATGAAGGCGGTGCGGGAGTCCATGAACACACGGATGAATATGGGCACCATTGCGAAGGGCAGAAGATAGACGTGTAGGATGTTGTGCCCCACCATCTGCAAAGCAATGACGGAGAACACCACAATCATGGAGTAGAGCATGGTGATGGAACGCCACCGTTCGAAATAGTCCTTGCGGAAGAGCGACAGGTAAATGGTGAAACAGCCGATGAGCAGCAGGATGAGCAGGGCTTCTCCTACCAGTTTGGTGTTCAGCTTCGACTTGTCGGTCTGACGAAGTTCGGATTCCTTAATAAATGATTCGATGATGCGCTCGGTCTTCTCATCAACAATCTGTCCTCGGTCCACAATCTTCTGTCCCCTCAGGGCGACACCGCTGGCCAGAGGAATGCTTTCCTGCAGGTTGCGCAGGCTTGATTCGCTGCGCTCCTTGTCGTAGATGAGGTTGGGAGAGATGTAGTCATTGAGATTACAGCGCTGCAGCAGGGCACGGTGCTGACTGAGCAGGGGGTCTTGGAACAATTGTTCGTAGGCCGACTTGGGCGACCAGACGTTGGTGATATGCTCACTGACGGCCTGTTTACCGCTCACGATGCGGATGATGCGCGTGGTGTCCTTAATGAGCTCGTCGTACTGTGCTGCAGCCATGATGCCCTCATCGTAGAACTGGTGCAGACGGTTGGCTATGATGCTGATGAAATCAGGTGTCAGGCCTGGAATGCCGTCAGCGAAGTCATGAGTGAACTTGCTCACCATCTTTCCCTCGGTATCTTTGCTGAGTCCGTAGTAAGGCTCGTACTGCCGCATGATGCTGTCGCGTTGCTCCTGAATAGTGGCATCCGACTTATAGATGGGGAAATCGTAGGGTGCCACAAAGTCGGCATAACGCCATGGTTTCCCCTTCTCGGCCTTGAACGTGACCTGACCGTCGCGTGGCATCGCCCAAAGGATGAGCAGGACGCTGATGATGACCAGTGCGATACGCACCAGCAGGTCGTGCCAAGTTATATCTTCGAACCTGTTTCTACTCATTTTCTTACGTTATATTTATAAAATATGTGTAATCAGAGTGCGAAAATACAAAAAAAAACTTCAATTGTCAAAAAAAAATCGTACTTTTGCACAAAAATATAAAGAAATAAGTCTTTTTAATATGTCAGAGAGAAGAGTTAGGGTGCGTTTTGCACCAAGTCCGACAGGTGCTTTGCACATTGGAGGTGTTAGAACTGCGTTATATAATTACCTGTTTGCAAAGCAGCATGGCGGTGACCTGGTGTTCCGTATTGAGGACACCGATAGCAACCGTTTCGTGCCAGGTGCCGAAGAGTATATCATAGAGAGTTTCAAGTGGCTGGGCATCAAGTTTGACGAGGGCGTGAGCTTCGGCGGCGACAAGGGTCCTTACCGACAGAGCGAGCGTCGTGACATTTACAAGCAGTATGTCAAGCAACTGCTCGATGCCGATAAGGCGTATATCGCTTTCGATACCCCCGAGGAGTTGGAGGCCAAGCGCAACGAGATACAGAATTTCCAGTACGATGCCAAGACACGTGGCATGATGCGTAACTCACTGACTCTGCCGAAGGAAGAGGTGGATCGTCTCATTGCCGAAGGACAGCAGTACGTGGTGCGCTTCAAGATTGACCCGGGCCAGACGGTGCTGGTCAATGACCTGATTCGTGGCGAGGTGCGTGTACAGAGCGACATCCTCGACGACAAGGTGCTCTACAAGAGTGCCGACCAGTTGCCCACGTATCATCTGGCCAACATTGTGGATGACCACCTGATGGAGATTTCCCACGTCATCCGTGGTGAGGAGTGGCTGCCCTCGGCTCCGCTGCATGTGCTGCTGTATCGTGCCTTTGGTTGGGAGGACACCATGCCGCAGTTTGCCCATCTGCCGCTGTTGCTGAAGCCCGACGGCAAGGGAAAGCTGTCGAAGCGTGACGGCGACCGTCTGGGGTTCCCTGTGTTCCCGTTGGAGTGGCATGACCCCAAGACGGGTGATGTCAGCCGCGGCTATCGTGAGGACGGCTATTTCCCCGAGGCCGTCATCAACTTCCTCGCACTCTTAGGCTGGAACCCTGGCACGGAGCAGGAACTGTTCACACTCGATGAGTTGGTTCCGCTGTTCGACATCACGAAGTGTTCGAAGGCCGGTGCAAAGTTTGCCTACGAGAAGGGCATCTGGTTCAACCATGAGTATATCCTGAAGAAGTCGGCTGAGGAGATTGCCGACCTCTTTGAACCCATTTGCCGTGAACACGGTGTTCAGGACTCCAAGGAGCGTATCACACAGGTGGTCAGCATGATGAAGGACCGCGTGTCGTTTGTCAAGGAGCTGTGGCCACTCTGTTCCTTCTTCTTCGAGGCTCCGACGCAATACGACGAGAAGACGGTGAAGAAGCGTTGGAAAGAAGATTCTGCGCAGCAGCTGACGGAACTGATTGGCGTGCTGGAGGGAATTGATGACTTCTCGTTGGAGAATCAGGAGCAGATTGTGCATGCATGGATAGAGCAGAAGGAGTATAAGCTGGGCAATATCATGAATGCCTGGCGCCTGACGCTGGTCGGCGAAGGCAAAGGCCCCGGCATGTTCGACATCTCTGCCTTCCTGGGTAAGGAGGAAACCATCAAGCGAATGAAGAGGGCCATTGAGCTTCTCCCTTCGTGATAACGTAATAACGTAATACCGACATAAAATTGTATAATCTAGTCATTTACATTTACTTGCTTGGCGTAGCCATTGCGAGCCTTTTCAATGAGAAGGTGCGCAAGATGTGGCGTGGCGAGAGGGATGCGTTTCGCGTGCTGCGCGAGAAGGTAGATCCAGAGGCACAGTACGTGTGGTTCCACGCTGCCTCGCTGGGTGAGTTCGAACAGGGCCGTCCGCTGATGGAGCAGCTGCGCCGTGAGCATCCGGAGTACAAGATACTGTTGACGTTCTTCTCTCCGTCGGGCTACGAGGTTCGTAAGAACTACGAGGGTGCTGACATCATCTGCTACCTGCCGCTCGACACTATCACCAATGCCCGTCGCTTCCTGCGTACCATACATCCTGTGATGGCGTTCTTCATCAAGTATGAGTTCTGGTACAACTACCTGCACATCCTGAAACACCGCAACGTTCCCGTTTATAGTGTCTCGAGTATCTTCCGTCCTGACCAGGTGTTCTTCCGCTGGTACGGCAAGCAATACAGCCGTGTGCTCAAGTGTTTCACCCATTTCTACGTACAGAACGAGGTGAGCCGCGAGCTGCTGGCCCGTCTGGGCATCACCTGTGTGACGGTAACGGGCGATACCCGCTTCGACCGTGTGCTGCAGATCAAGGAGCAGGCAAAGAATCTGCCCGTGGCAGAGTCATTCGTCAAGGATAACCCTTATGTCTTTGTTGCAGGTAGTAGCTGGCCGCCTGATGAGGACATCTTCATTAAGTATTTCAAGAAACATCCCGAGTGGAAGCTCATCATTGCCCCGCATGTTATCGGTGAGGACCATTTGCAGCAGATAGAAAAGCAACTGGATGCCATCGGTTACAGACATTCACGCTACACGAAAAAGACCCTCCCCCAACCCCTCCCTGTAGGGAGGGGAGAAGATACTCCTTCGGGCGTGCAAGGTAGCTCCTCCTCTCCCTCACAGGAAGGGGTCGGGGGTGGGTCCGCTCTTATCATTGACTGCTTCGGCCTGCTGAGCAGCATCTACCGCTATGGTACGCTGGCCTATGTGGGTGGCGGCTTCGGCGCAGGTATCCATAACCTGCCTGAGGCAGCGGCGTGGGGCATACCTGTTTTCTTCGGCCCCAACAACCAGAAGTTCCAGGAGGCACAGGAACTGAAACTGAACGGCGGTGGCATCGAGATTCACGGATATGAGGACTTCGAACGTTACATGCAGGAGCTGACCGAGCGTCCTGACACGCTGAAACGGCGTGGCGAGGCTGCCGGCAGTTACGTCAGACAGCGTGCAGGAGCTACGACCACCATTCTGGCCGATGTCTTTTCATACGTTTTTTAGAATGCAATATATGTGGATGCTGATATTCTGGGTGCTGCCCCTTGCCGGTATCACCTATTTGGCTTGGCACCTGTGGTGCCTGCTGCCCCTGAATGGGTGGTTGAAGGCTGCCGTCATCACCGTGGGCGTGGGCTGTTTCCTGCTCATGTTCCTTAGCATGGCCCGTAAGTTCGACAGCCTCCCCCTATGGTTGGCCTCCGCGTGCTACAATATTGGCACCAGCAGCATCATTGTGATGCTCTACATGGTTATCACCTTCCTGCTGCTTGACCTCGGACGACTGGTACGCCTGGTGCCGCGTGACTGGCTCTATGCCAACTGGACCACGACAGGGGTGCTGACAGCGCTACTCATCGGTATCTTTGTCTATGGCTACCTGCACTATAACCATAAAGTACGCCAGCCCCTGCAGCTGACCACGAAAAAGCCCCTGCAACGCGAATACAAACTGGTCATGCTGAGCGACTTGCACTTGGGTTACCATAACCGTCGGAGCGAACTGGCCCGATGGGTTGACTTGCTCAATGACGAGCATGCCGACGCCATTCTGATAGCCGGTGACATCATCGACGGCTCCATGCGTCCGCTCTTGGAAGAGCGCATGGCTGAGGAGTTCCGTCGGCTGAACGCTCCGGTCTATGCTTGCATCGGTAACCATGAGTTCTATGCCGGCATTGATGATGCCTTGCAATTCTACAAGGATGCCGGCATCTGCCTGCTGCGCGACTCCGTCGCCAGAATAGGAGAGATTGCCGTCATCGGACGTGACGACCGTTCGCAGGTGGGACGGAAGGATTTAGGGAGGCTTGGTGGGGCTTTCACCATCGTCCTCGACCACCAGCCTTTCCACCTGGACCGCACGGCAGCGGCAGGGGTTGATTTCCAGTTGAGTGGTCATACCCATCACGGGCAGATATGGCCCGTCTCCTGGATTACGGAGGCCATCTACGAGTGTGCCTACGGAGCATGTCAGGTGGGCAACACGCGTTTCTATGTTACCTCGGGCATGGGAATCTGGGGTGGTCGCTTCCGCATCGGCACCTGTTCGGAATATGTCGTGGCAACTTTAAAACACGAGGATTAAACCTTCTGCCACCAGAAACATCTAATAGTCAAGAAACAAAAACAGATAAATTCACAAACAGAATGAAGAAACTCATGATAGTAGGTGTCGCTCTCTTGCTGATGAGCATGACGAAGGGCGACGGTGTCATCACCAAGGAGAATGGCTTTGATGTTGTCAATACCACTACGCTGGCCAAGAATGTGCGCGGCTATCGGGGCACCACTCCGCTGAAGATTTACATCAAGAAGAACAAGATTGAAAGGATTGAGGCGCTCAAGAACCGCGAGACGCCAGAATACTTCCAGCAAGTGGAAAACGCCATGTTCCCCAAGTGGAAAGGCATGACGGTGAAGAAGGCCCTTTCGTCCGAAGTGGACTGCGTGACGGGTGCCACGCTTTCCTCGCGCGCCGTTCAGGAGAACGTCAAACGGGGACTGGAGTATTACCAGAAGAATAAGTAAACAAAAAACGTCAGGATGAAAGTCCTGACGTTTTTGTTTTTTATATTTCCTCAATGACCATTGGTACCTGTGAAGTCAGATAAGAATAAGTGCTGTCGTCCAGATAGACGCCATATAGTACCAGTTGCATCCGCATTTTGCTGTTCTCAAACGAGCCCCATGAATAGGAACTGGTTGCGAAGCCGATAGTTACGGCGTGTGTGGCATTACTCATGAAGACGTTAGCCTCGACAGGATAGGGATAGACCATGAAACTGACGGGTGAGGTGTTATAAGGAAGGTAAAATATCCTCATATCCACCTTTCCTGCTTCTTCGATGGCTGTTTTCAGCACGTTGCTCTGTACCTGAGCTCCCAATGCACTGGTGGGCACA
Organism: Prevotella sp.; assembly: GCA_024695705.1. Lineage (GTDB taxonomy): Bacteria > Bacteroidota > Bacteroidia > Bacteroidales > Bacteroidaceae > Prevotella. The sequence continues at coordinate 19,002 of JAILHP010000115.1, forward strand.
TTATGAACAGTAATGATAGAATCGCTGTCAACCGTCCACGACACATCGATGGAGTCGTTTATTAAATTCAGATTCGTGTAATCCTCGTATTTCTGGTAAATAAGCTTTCCTGTGTGCTCACCGGCCATTTGCAGGTAGCACGAATGTATCTGCTCTTGACTCAGCCCATCATTATTGTTGTTGTCGTCATCCTTCAGACATGAATTCAGCGTAGCCATAACAGCTAGGCCCATAATCAATGATAAAATCTTTTTCATAACTTCTAACTCCTAACTTCTAACTCTCTTTCATGTACTCTTTCGCATACTCTACGTAGTGCTTGGCGTTGTCCGTCATACCGGGCCGCGTCGGCTTGATATACTTGGCAGGCACGCCGCCCCATATCTCGTGGGCACCCACCTTTACGTTCTGCAGAACCAAGGCACCGGCAGCCACTACGGCACCTTCGCCTATCTCGCAGCCGTCCAGCAGGGTAGCCCCCATACCGATGAGCGCACCGTCGTGGATGGTGCAGGCATGCACCGTCACGTTGTGGCCGATGGTCACATCGCTGCCGATGTGGGTGGGACCTGTGTCGTGCGTCACGTGTACGCAACTGCCGTCCTGCACGTTCGTACGGTCACCGATAGTGATAGGAGCCACGTCGCCACGTACCACGGCATTGAACCATACCGAGCACTCGTCGCCCATGGTTACGTCGCCTACTATCGTGGCGTTCTCACTGAAATAACAGTCCCGCCCCCATTTGGGAGCGAGACCTTTATACGATTTAATCAGAGCCATAATTTTCTCTCAACACTCCGCTCTCAACGAGATTAGAGATTGGGGTTAATCTTGTTCCACTCGCTGATAGGAGGAACGATGTTCAGCGTAACCAGCTCGTCGCGCATCTTGCAGAGGTGCTCGTAAGAGGCATCCAGCTTGGCATTCTCCTCGGGAGTGCCCTCGGGAACCTCGAAGGTAGCGCCCTCGGGGCTGAGCTTCGTCTTCATGGCCATCATGATGTGGTCGTACTTGTCAGTCTTCACGTAGGTGCCTACGGGGAAGCGGAACGGCTCACCGCCCATAGCAGCGCGAATCATCTCAACGCTAAGGTATGAGGGGCTTTGGAAGCTGGAACGGCCGCGCAGCTTGATGATGGCGGCACCACCCTTGGTAACGTCGGTCTTCATCTGCTCCCACTCCTCGACGGGGAACTCCTCAGTGCCGATGATGTCGGTCAGCTTACGGCCCTTGATGACAACGTGGCTGCCGAAGACGGCCATCTGCTCTCCGTGGCCACCATAGGTAGCACAACCGCTGATCTCGCTCTGCATCACGCCGAACTTCTTGGCCAGAGCCGACTGCAGACGAGTGGTGTCAAGGCCAGCCAGTGTGGTGACCTGACCGGGCTTCAGTCCTGAGTAGAGCAGCGTTACCAGACCGGTGAGGTCAGCGGGGTTGAAGATAATCACCACGTGCTTCACGTCAGGACAGAACTTCTTGATGTTCTGACCCAGCTCCTCGGCAATCTTACAGTTGCCGGCCAGCAGGTCCTCGCGCGTCATGCCCTCCTTACGGGGAGCGCCGCCGGAAGAAATGATGTACTTTGCACCGATGAAAGCCTCCTTGGCGTCGGTGGTGGCTACGATGTTCACGTCGTCGAAGCCGCTCTGGCGCATTTCTTCAGCTACACCTTCGGGTGAGAAAACGTCATAAAGACAAATGTTGTTGGTCAGGCCCATCATCAGGGCTGTCTGAGCCATGTTTGATCCGATCATGCCAGCTGCGCCGACGATGGTCAGTTTGTCGTTAGTTAAAAATGCCATAATAATTTACAATTATACAATTTGCTATTTTACAATATTTGCCCACAAAGGTAGTGCAAACCGAGGAAAGTACAAAATAAATTAATAATTATTTTCATTATAGATTTTTTTTATTACTTTTGTATCCCAAATAATGCACATAAAAAAAGAATAAGGAAATGAGAAACATGTAATTTAGATTATTGCTGTTGCTGCTGGTTGGGGCAGCATCCATGACTGTAAGCGGCCAGAAACGTTTGAAGACAGTCAACTACAAGACACATAGTTACACCTTGCAATACGATAGCGATGGTAATATTCAAGGATACGACATTGAGCCTGTTGGCGGTAAGGTGACTTCATACAACGGCATGCAATTTACGTATGACGGTGACCAGTTGGCCAGCATTAAGCTTGGTTCTGAGCGCTACGACATTACGTGGGCCAGTGGCAGACCGACCCATTTGGATGAATATCGTAATAATACCCGTCTGATGTATTACAGTGATGCAACTTACAACGACCAATGTCCGGATGCCGCTATAGCCTTCGCCATTGACTTCTGCGCCATACGTTTTGCAGACCCCGAGGATGCAGGCGTGATAGCGACCTTCTATGCATTGGCTCCATATTTGGGAACGTTGACCAATGACTTGGTGGGTAACGTCACGGCTACTGACGGAGAGGCAGGTGACTCAGAAATCGACTACTACAATTGTGATTACACCTATGTGAAAGACAACGACGGCTATCCCATAGAGGTTCATGTTGACGTTACGGATGACTATTGGCATAGCGGAGTAATCCATACCTATACGCATAACAGAGTCATTTACTTGGAATGGGAAGGTATGGCTGGCATAAGCCCCCAAACCATCTCTCAAGACGAATCAACAATTTGGTACGACCTCAGTGGCCGCCGCGTGAAGCACCCCACTAATGGCGTATATATATACAAAGGAAAGAAAATTGTAAAATAAATAGTTATGTCTGAACAGCAAAGCACTATTTTTGCTGTTCAGACATAATGGTTTAATGCTCGTAACCGCTGTCGAAGTCACCGATGTAGTACCAGAGGCCTTTGTACTTCATGAACTTTCCGTCTAAGAAATGCATGGCTTCATCGGGACAATCAGCTACTTCCTTGTATTTTTCAAGGTTGAACCGTACTTTCCATAGCTGGGCTTTGTTGAAGATTTCGTTCTCGTCTAGACCGAAGCGGTCAACCATTCCGTATTCCAGCAACATGGCGGGATTCATTTCCTCGGCTACGCAATCATCATTATTAATACAGTTGATAAAATCCTTTCTCAGGTGTTCAAGGGTAAAGTTCTCCCAGTTTTCCTCCCATGTGTCTTTCTCGCCTTCATCAATTTGGAATACTCTTTCCCCCTTGTCATTGGTTAGGAAAATCTTTTCGATTTCCGTCTCTGCCTCCTTGTTGAAGCACTCTGCCAGTGAACGGTAGAACTCGTCAAAGGTGCCGTCTTGCTTCAGCACGGTCTTGGAAATCACCTTTCCGTTTTCATCCAGCGGAAGGAAGTTGGTCAGGATAATGGTACGCCATCCCTCGCCGATGAAATGTTCGACGGCTTGTTCAAATCTGATTTTAAACATTTTTCCTTTACTGACGGCGAGGATATAGCCTTCGTGTGACTCTATACCAAGTTGCTCATAATTGGAATAATCTGTAACTTTGACGGTATCGACCTTGATGTCCTGCCAGTTGATGCCTACTTCCTCACCCAGTTTGCGCCATTCTGCCAACAACGGCGGCACATTCTTGTCGATGTCGCTGGCGAATTCCCTTAGCTTGGCTATCATCTCCTTGTCCGTGCCGTCCAGCTTATCTACTTCCTCAACGGTAATCCAGTTGAAGGCACGAGGGTCGTTGTCGGCAATAGCCTTGAAGATGTTGGCTGCACTCTCATCCTCCCAAACGGATGAGCTACACGATACGAGCAGGTTTGCTGCTCCCAATGCTACGAATAGCAAAATGTAATTGATTTTTTTCATAATAGTTTGAATGTATTAATTATTGATTACCAGATTCTCTGTTCACTTTTATGCTGTTTCTCTTCAAAGACATCTGGTGTGAGTGTAATACCATAAATCTTGGCTCTTGATGTCAGGTATTCCTGGACGGTGCCTTTGGTGAGCTCTTCTGTTTTCTGAATGGTCTCTGAACTGAAACCCAGATTCGTCTTGATGGCATCACCATTCTTGCCGAGGAAATCCCTGATGGCTTCAAGCATTTCCACGGACTCTCGGGGGTTCTCATTCAGCGATTCGTCAATCAGCTCGCTGACAATTCTCAGGTGCTTATTAAATGTTACAGCGTCCTTCTCGTCCAGATTCTGCTTCAAAGACTTGAGATAGGAGTCAATTGGAGTGCGTAATAGAAGAACCATCTCGGTGTCGGCAACAGCAGGTTCATCCGAAGGACTCTTGAGCAGCAACAAGCCAATCATGACAACGGCTCCTGCCACTAAGGCGACACATGCAGCGGCAATCCACCAAACTCTCTTGCTGCTTGAAGGCTCTGGCTCGGGTTGTGGTTTCGGCTGCGGCTGCGGTTGGGGTTGAGGTTTCGGCTGCGGCTTAGGTTGTGGCTTGGGAGTTGGCCCGTCCTGTATTACTGTTTCTTCAGAAGCATATTTGCCTGCCAAGAAACGTTTGATAGCATCGACTGACTGGGGACGCTCGTCGAGACGGGGGCGCATCATCCATCCAATGAGTTGTTGTGTCTTGGCACTGACTGGTGTTGGGAACATTAAGGGGCCTTTCATCATGAGAATCTCACTGGCAGAAGGAGGTGTGAGACCAGTTAGCAACTTATAGAGTGTGGCACCAAGAGCATAGAGGTCAGTCCACGGACCAAAGGATTTGATGCTCTGCTCGGTTTGTTCTAGGGGGGCATAACCTGGTGTGAAGGCCAATGCAGACGAGGTGCTGACGGAGTTACCTTCGCCAGCCGACATCTGTTTCGAAGCACCGAAGTCAATGAGCAGGGCACGTCCCGTCTGGTCAACCATGATGTTGGCTGGCTTGAGGTCGAGATGATAGAGTCCTTGGGCGTGTACCACGGAGAGGGCATCGAGCACCTGGTCGAGTATGGACAGCACCTCTGTTTCAGGAAGCGGCTGACCACCGGTATGCTTCATGCGTTCGCTGAGCGACTCGCCTTTAATGAGATCCATCTCGTAGTAGGCTGTTCCGTTCTCCTCGAATAGGTCGTGTACGACAACGATGTGGTTGTTGCGTAACTTGCGCAGGCGGCGGGCCTCCTTGCGGAATTTCTCCTTCTGGGCTGAAAACTGGGAGAGATTGGTCTTGTTGCTCACGCTGACCGAAACGGAGTTCTCATCGCGTTGACTGATGCCACGCATGAAAAACTCTTTGATGGCTACTTGTTCCTCAAACTCAGTATTGGTGGCTACGTAGGTGTTGCCGAAGCCTCCTGACGAGAGATAGCGCTCAATGCGGTATTTGCCGCCCTGCAGCAGGGTGCCGACGGGGAGCATAGCGCGTTCTTCAATATTGTTTTGCTGTTCAGACATAACGGTTCAATTGACATTCGAGTGCAAAGATACGAAATTTTCGGCTTTTGGTATGTGTTTTCCCGTTTTTTTTGTATTTTTGCAGAGGGAATTGTAATTATAGTTTATCGTTGATTAGTTTTTAAGTTAGCGTATCATGTTAAAGATAAATGAACGATTAGAGGCGTTGCGCGAGGAGATGCGGCGTGAACACTTGGATGCGGTCATCATTCCTACGACCGATCCTCACAATAGCGAATATACGGCTGACCACTGGAAAGGGCGTGAATGGATTAGCGGTTTCAACGGTTCGGCGGGTACGGCGGTGGTGACGTTGACTGATGCTGCCCTATGGACGGATTCCCGCTATTTCCTGGCGGCGGAGGAGCAGTTGCAGGGTACGGAATACGTGCTGATGAAGGAGAAGGTCAGCGGAACGCCTACCATAGCCGAATGGCTGTCGGGTCATATGCGGGGCTTGACCGAAGTGGCTATCGACGGCTCGGTAGTCTCAGCTTCTAAGGTTCGCGAGCTTCAGCAGGAGCTGCGGCAACATGGAGGCATGACGCTACGCACTAATTGGGACCCGCTGGAACGCATCTGGGCTGACCGTCCTGCCATACCCACCAATCCGGTCTTCATCCATCCGTTGGAGTTTGCTGGCGAGGCCACTAAAGACAAGTTGCAGCGCATCCGCAAGGCGTTGCGTGACAGGCATGCTGATGGTATGCTGGTGGCTGACCTTGAAGACATAGCCTGGACGCTGAACCTTCGTGGCCGTGATTCGGAAGGCAAGCCTGCGTTTGCAGGCTATCTGCTCATCAGTACGCAGAACGTTACCTTATATATAAATAAGGAGCAAGGAGCAGGGTTGAAGGATTACCTCCAGACGGAGGGCATCGCTGTGGATGACTATGCCAACGTGGGGAAAGGTTTGAAGGACTACTTCGAGTATAACATCCTGATGGACCCTGACGAAGTGAACTATTCGCTCTTTACGAGTATAGGAGATAAAGCGTACAAAAGTGGTAAGGAAATGGCGTGCAGGAGTGCTGTCCAGGTGGTGGAAGCCCCTTCGCCCGTGCCTGCCCTAAGAAATCCTAACTACTAACCTCTCACCTCTCATCTTCTATAAGTTGAGAATGTGAAACATGCAAAACTTGATATAAACAATAATTGTTATGCAATTAATTAGGCAATAACATCGCAGTTGGCACAACTAATTCTTAAAATGCAGTCAGAAATGGCTGCATTTATTGTATAACATAACTTGTATGATAGTCATCAGTAAATGTGTTGTACAACCCACAAATGCGATTTGCAATGTCATTTGCAACTTCAACAATCCTTCCATGAAAACGCTCGTTGTAACCATTTGTGACCATTATTCTATTTGGGTATTCACTATCTTCTTGCCTCAATAATATGGTGAATACATGAGCAAGAAGGTCATGGTTAATAATGTTCTCTGCTATGATGATTTTCTCTATCACCATTAACTTGGTATTGCCATCGCCACCAACAATGGTGTGGTACTTAACATAACAATATCTTTCATCTTGATATGGTTCTATACTATTTTGCAATACTATCATTGTGTCACCATCCGCCAATGTGCAACCATGAACATTGTTGTCGTTGTCAATATCTGTTTGTGCCATCAACAGAAGATGTGATTCATCAATAATAGTGTCAATGTCCACATTCCTATTAAACCTAAAATTTCTGCGTATTAATTCCATATATCTGATTTTTCTGCAAATGTAGATATTTATATACAAATAAACAAAGATTATGGCTTTTTCAAGAGAGATTATTAAGAAAGTTTTGCAATATGTGAGGTTTAGAGTACCACAAACTGAAGAGAAAAACTCTTATTACACAGAAATTGGTAATACACTTGTAAGAGTATCAAATCACTGCACATGGTTGTACAGATGGGATGAAATATTGGAGAAAAATCCAAAATGGAAAGGTAAACCTATTGTGAGTATTGTTTTCGAAGATAGTGGAAATACTTTCAGTAACAAATGCTTAGTTTTGCGAAGGTTTAGGATGAAACCTATTAAGGTGATGGAGTACGTTTATCCGTTACAAGGAAATCCACAGTTTATTACACCTCAAGATGAAAGACTAATAATAAACGGAATTAAACAGATACAAGGTGGAAAATATACCGATTTAACAAACAAATGTTCAGAGCCGATTCTTAGAATCTCACAAAACCCACCTGATGTACCACCAACCAAAACAATGAATAATAACGAAAATAAACAATATAAATCAAATACAAACATGAATAAGAAACTTATAAGATTAACAGAACAAGACCTTCATAGGATTGTGAAAGAATCTGTAAACAAGATTCTAAATGAAGTAAGAAGAGGTGATGATGAATATGTAAAAGGGCCAGATGGATATTCACACTATTATATAAATCATAAGGATAGAACTGTTTCTCCGATTCACGGTTATTATTCATCAAAAGCACCTAAGAAATATGCTGAAAGAAATGGATATAGATATATTGAGCCGAAGGATTAAGCAGCCACAAGTCCAACTCTAATCTCAGACCATTTGCGCACTAAGCCAATGGACTTGTCGAACATATAGGCGAATCTCTCCGATTCGCTCATTTTTCTTGTGTTCCAACGATACACAGCCTCGTCAATGTACTGCTGAAGGTGCTCATCAGACACATCGTGATAACAGCCAACAATCATCCTTCTGAAGTGACTCCAAAAGCCCTCAATGCTGTTGGTGAATACGTTACCATTGGCATACTCTTCAGCACCGTGAGCAACTACAGCGTGAGTATAACCCAACTCAGTAAGACCATTATAGGCTGATAGTTCATCAGTGATGACTCTTGAGCCATCAGCAACGAACTGCTGAATGATAGGCTGTAAGGTAGCCCTATTCGTGTTCTCCACAACGAATGCGTGAACATAGGTAATGTTCTCCAACTCACCCTTCTCATTCTCAAAGGTGCTACGCTCCATCATACCAAAGACAGGTGTCTTGGTCTTGGTAGAACGACCTTGGGTACGTGGTGTACGCATTGACTTGTGCTTCCATTTCTCCTTACCACCAATGTATACCTCGTCACACTCCACAGTGCCATCAAAAGCCTCTGCATCGCTCTGAGGATAGAGCAGACGTACTTTCTGAAGCATATACCAAGCTGTATTCTGAGTTACCTCAATGTTCCTTGCAAGTTGATATGAGGATATACCCTTCTTGTGGGAAGAGATAAAGTACATTGCCAAGAACCACTTGATAAGTGGCAACTTGGTATTCTCAAAGATAGTACCAACGAGGCAAGAGAAGTTCTTGTTGCACCCTATGCAATGGAAACGTCCATTCTTGGACATCTTGCAGTGATGCTTACCACAATAAGGGCAAACAATGTCTTGCTTTTTGCCAACACCCCAACGGCTTTCAATGATGGCTTGTTTGCACTTATCATCAGAGGTGAAATACGATGTGAGTGAGATAACGCTGTTGAACTTCTTGAAATTAATCATGTTGCTATTGTTTCTTAAACTATAGCAAAGATATAAAAAAAGTCCAGCGAATGCTGAACTTTCATACGTATAAGAGATTATTTTGTGCCAACTGCGATGTTATTGCCATTAATTAATGAAGAAGGGATTCCCTTCAAAGTACAGCCCACCTACGCGAAAGGTAAGGACGGCAAATATCTTTTCTATGCAAGTGCTTCTTGTAATACGGCCAGTGTCCGCATGTTTGATGATTATTGTGCCCAGGAGTTCCACATGCGAAAGAGTGAGATGCAGCGTGCCCTTGACGTGTTTATGCAGGCAGCGGGCGAATTCCTGGCCAAAGGTTATAATGTGAAGACACCCTTCGGCACTTTCTCGCCTCGTCTTGCCCTGAAGCGTAAGGTGACCAATCCCGATGAGGTGACTGAGGACGACGTTACCTTAAAAGGTGTTGACTTCCGCTGCAACAAAGACTTTGTGAAAGAGGTGAAAAAGTGGATGAATGGATTTCAGCGGGTGGAGAACCCCAATACCCGTGAGTTGCTGCAAGATAGACAGAAAATGGACCAGGCGCTGCAGGAAGTCTTGCGTGCACAGGGTTATGTCACCGTCAGAAACTTTGTCAATCAGACACATCTGCCCTATAACTCCGCCAAGAAACAGTTGGATGCCTGGACGGAGGGTGACACGCCCCGCTTGCTGAAAAGCAAGATGGGGCAGCAGTATATCTACACGGAGACATGAACGCTCCAAACTGCTCTTCCATTTTACGCCCGGCTGAAAGGTCTTTCACGCATGGCTGAAAGGTCTTTTACGCCTGGCTGAAAGGTTGATACCCGCCGGCAATCGTTTTGACCCCTTCCGCATACCTTCACGATGCATTTCCGTTTCAACGGCCTTACACGGCATGTAACAGCCGCATATCGGCCAGCAACAAGAAAAAAACATTTATATTTGGTTATGTTCTCACTTATTCGTATCTTTGATACTATCGTCTCGAAGATACTCTCGCTCAACATAACAAATAAAAAAAAGCCTTTTTATTTGGTTATGTTCTCGCTTATTCGTATCTTTGCCAACGGATTAGATAAAGTATGAACGATATGGAAGCAACAACATTGAATGAAGCCCAAATGAGCATACTCAGACTATTGGGAGCAATGAAGACCGTGGAGGAGGCAAATGAACTTCGTCAGGTCATCTGTGACTATTATGCTCGCAGAGTCGATGATGAGGTTGACAAGCTCTGGGACGAGGGCAAATGGGACAACGAGAAGAA
>JAILHP010000116.1 GCA_024695705.1 Prevotella sp.
TAACGACTACCGCATTGCCGTAGGTCACTCCGTAGGTGAGATCATCGGTTTCAAGAACGCTGGCCGCTATGAGGTAAGTGACTTCGAGGGATTCGATGCCTCTACCAACTCCTGGAAGCTGAAGGAAGGAGTCGTTGACGGCTCTCCCATTATCGGCACACTCCGTCGCGGCTCCATGAAGCTGATGGATATCAGCGGTCCTGAGGGAACACCCGACGGTGTTGTTGACGACAACGATATCACCGAGATTGGCAACGTCAATCCTGACTTCGGCGGCGGTTTCGCCCTGAATGCCCGTGCTTACGGCTTCGACCTCTCAGCCAACTTCAACTTCAGCATCGGCAACAAGGTGTATAACGCCAACAAGATTGAATATACAACAGCTTCTTACACCAAGTTCTCACAGTATCGTAACCTGAGCACCGACATGGCTTCAGGCAAACGCTGGACCTATGTCAACGCTGACGGACAGTTTGTTACTGATCCCGCTGAGCTTGCTGCACTGAACGCCAACACCACCATGTGGAGCCCCTACATGCAGCACTTCGTTCTGACCGACTGGGCAATCGAGAATGCCTCGTTCCTGCGTCTGAACACTCTGACCTTAGGCTACACCCTGCCCGCAAGCCTCGTACAGCGTGCCGGCATCTCTAACCTGCGCTTCTACGTAACGGCTTACAACGTGTTCACTGTGACCAAATACTCTGGTTCCGATCCTGAAGCCGACTGTATCCGTAAGACGAACCTGACTCCGAATGTTGACTACTCTGGTTATCCCCGTAGCCGTCAGCTCGTTGTGGGTCTGAACTTGAATTTCTAAAATGAAGGAGGATTAAGAAAATGAAGAACTATATCAAATTATCAATAATGGCTTTGTCGCTCGTTGGTATCACCTCTTGCGACATGGATTCACCGTCCATCTCTTCACTCGACGAGTCATCGGTATTCTCTGTCTATTCACTGGCAGAGTCGGAGATTATGTCTATCCACGTGTCTTTCGGTGAGACTAACTCCTACCGCGGACGTTTCCTGCCCTACTACGGCATCAACACCGACTGCGAGTGGATTATCACTCCCAGTTTTGCGGACCGTCTGACTGACAAGTATGCACTGTCAAACTACAGCACCACTCCCGGTAACGGACAAATGAATACCGAGAACAATGCCTACGCAAAGTTCTACGAGGGTATTGAGCGTGCTAACCTGGCCATCAAGGGCCTGCGTGAGTTCGGTGACGTGGAGAACCGTCCGGCAATGGCCCAGCTGCTGGGTGAGGCCCTGACGCTGCGTGCCGTCATCTACAACGACCTCATCAAGGCGTGGGGTGACGTGCCTGCACGTTTCGAGCCCAACAATGCCGAGAACCTCTACAAGCCCCGTACCAACAAGGACGTCATCTACAAGCAGCTGCTGGCTGACCTGAAGGAGGCTGAGGACTACTGCTACTGGCCCAACGAGAATGCCATTACGCGCTCCACGGAGCGTGTCAGCAAGGCCTTCGTAAAGGGTCTGCGTGCCCGTATCGCTCTCTATGCCGGCGGTTATGCCCTGCGTGGTGACGGTTACCGTCGCAGCAATGACCCCGACCTGGCTCCTGAGAAGATGTACCAGATAGCCAAGCAGGAGTGCCTTGACATCATCAACAGCGGCCGCTGCAGCCTTGGTTCGTTCCTTGACAACTTCGTCAAGCTCTGTAAGGACGATGTTGCTGCCGGTAGTGAGAGCCTTTGGGAGATTCCGTTCTCTGAGGGTCGTGGCCGTGTGCTCTACACCTGGGGTGTTCGTCACCAGACTGAAGACCAATATACATACCAGCCCCGTGGCGGTGTGAACGGTCCTCTGCCTACCCTGTTCTATGATTACGATGTGGACGACGTTCGCCGAAACATCACTTGCGTGCCCTATCGTTGGGGTTCCAAGGATGACGGTACGCCTACCAGCGTCAATCATAATGGAAACAACTACAACGTCAACCAGGTTCCTCAAGTCATGAGCAACCCCACAGCCATGTACTTCGGCAAGCTGCGCTACGAGTGGCTCGACCGTTACGTCACCTCTACCAACGACGACGGTGTGAACTGGCAGTACATGCGTCTGGCTGACGTCTATCTGATGGCTGCCGAGGCTATCAACGAGTTGGACGGTCCCGCTGCAGCATGGTCTTACATGAAGCCCATCCTTGACCGCGCCCTGCCTGCTCAGAAGGTTTCTGCCCTGCAGGCTAAGTACACCGCCAGCAAGCAGGCCTTCTTCGAGGGCATCGTTGACCAGCGTGCCTTCGAGTTCGCCGGTGAGGCCCTGCGCAAGGCCGACCTCATTCGCTGGGGTATCATTGACCAGAAGATAGCTGAGACAAAGGCCAAGCTGTCGCGCCTGGCATCACGTTCCGGCGAGTACAGCGACCTGCCTGAGAAAGTCTATGTCAAGCTCTATGGGGCAGAGGATGAGTTACCTGCCGGCGTTCAGCTCTTCGACAGCTACAAGAAGCCCGTTGCCGGTGAGACGCTCGTCATCTACGGTCTGAACCACGGTGACAGTGACGATATTGGTAAGAACATGAAGGATGCCGGCTACGAGAGCAAGGGCTGGTTCCTGAGCAACGGCGAGCCCCGCATCACTCAGGACATCATCGACGGCCTCTGTGTCGCTGACAAACCCAGCATGAACTGCCTCTGGCCTATCTGGACCTGCTTTATTGGCAACAGCAACGGTATGCTGAACAACGATGGTAACTACGGTCAATTGTCTGACTAATCAATAAAACAAGCAAACAATGAAAAAGTTTAAAATATTCACATTATGCGTG
>JAILHP010000117.1 GCA_024695705.1 Prevotella sp.
GTATTATTTCAAGCGCATCCGCCAGTCAGGCGACACGGACCTCTTCCAGCCCAGCTGTTACTTCCTCACAGAGGAAACCAGCGCTAATGGGCATACGGTATGGAGGGAAATGCTGTTTGACCCGTTCAGCGGTCATCTGCGTTTCTCGTACATGAAGGCTGAGACGCATGCGGGCTTTGTCATTGAGTCACGTTACTACTATGACGACTTGGGCAACCTCATAGAACAGAAACACAAGACTGGCGGCGAAGAGACGACGGCCGATGGCCAAAGCTGGAGCAGCGGAGGAGGCGACCAGACAATGGGTATGGTGTTTATGGCGATGTTCAATGCCCTGATGGAGCAGAAAGGGGCTGCCTCAGAGAGTTATACGGCGATGCAGACAGCTGACAAGGCTACACAGATGAAACACATCCGTTCCCTGTATGAAGAGGCAAAGCAGAAGGTGGCAAAGGATGCCCAGTCAGAGATTCCACGTAACGTGCTCATCGAGATTCATGACCAGGAAGACCCTGCGCTGCCGCCACAGACGGATGTGCTGCACTTCTGGTTTGATCATGTGGGGGAGGATGGCAACGGCAGCTGCTATTTCATGTCTTCGGTCTGCGAGATGGGTGACCTGCACGTCTATAGTGAGTACCTGTTTGAGCCGAAGGAGCCTCGTCTGCTGTTCTGCTTCAGCCAGCAGGCGCAGAACGATGGCACTAACCTTGAATGGCGTTATTACTTTGATAACAACGGACGATGCATCGAGGCAAAGGGTTCCGATGACCGCTTGGGTCCGGGCTTTGCTGACAAGAAGGCTGCAAATGTTTATATGGAGCTGTTCAACGGATGGGTGAATCCGGAATGGTGAGTGGCGAAAGGTTAGAACAGCCAACGGTTGGATAGCGTACGCTCAGGCCAGAGATGCTTGGCGTAGGTGTAATGGTAATGTTCAAAGAGAGTAGTCAGGCGTGTGAGTCGCTGCAGGAAGGAGGCGTAGTCTTTGCGCTGAGGCTGTGACCACTGTACCTCTGCCAAAGCTGACATGCGTGGCAATGCCTGATACTCAGCCACCTCTTCACTAATGACATATTCCGTCCACAGGTTGGCCTGTGCACCGAGAATATGACGGGCTGCATCGTCGCTGATGCCTGTAGGCACAGGTTCAAGAGCATACACACGTTCAACCGGTATGAATCCTCCGCAACGGCTGGGTTCAAACTGTGCATCTTCAATCTGCTGATAATCGAAATAACAATGAGACGTGGGGGTCATGACCACGTCGTGCCCCAGGGCAGCAGCCTTGGCTCCAGGTTCTGTTCCTCGCCACGACATGATGACGGCATCCTGCGGACAGCCTTCGAGAATCTCATCCCATCCGAAGGTCCGTCGTCCGTGACGGCTGAGGAAGTTGAACACACGCTGGGTAAAGTAGGACTGATAACCTGGGTGTGAAGGTTCACCCTTCACAGCTTCTTTCTCAACCGCCTGACACTTGGGACAGGATTCCCAGCGAGTGGTGGGTGCTTCGTCGCCGCCTATGTGAATGACCTCAGAAGGGAAGATGTCCATGATTTCCGTCAGCACGTCTTCCACAAACTGATAGACCTTTGGATTACCTATGCAAAGCACATCCTGATAGACTCCCCAATAATGTCCTACCTCGTAAGGACCGCCTGTGCAGCCCAGCTCCGGATAGCTGGCCAGGGCAGCCAGCATGTGACCTGGCATATCAATCTCAGGGATGACGGTGATATGGCGCGCCTTGGCGTATGTCACAATCTCACGTGCTTCCTCCTGGGTGTAGTAGCCGCCGTAGGAGATGTGGTCGTCAAGGTCCGAGTTGGTGCCGATGATGGTGCCGCTGCGATGGGAACCTATGGTGGTCAGGCGTGGCCATTTCTTGATTTCGATGCGCCAGCCCTGGTCGTCTGTCAGATGCCAGTGAAACACATTCATGTTGTGCAACGCCAGCAGGTCGATATACTTCTTGATGAAGCTGACAGGGAAAAAGTGACGTGAGCAGTCAAGGTGCATGCCACGATAGGGGAAGCGTGGGGCGTCGGTGATGGCGATAGGGTGGAGGAGAGGGGAGAAAGATTTGCGGAGTGTTTGGATGCCGTAGAAGACGCCTGCCGCTGAACCGCCGTTGATGGTGATGGTCTTGTCGGAAACGGTAAGCACATAGCCTTCTTTTTCTTTTACATCAGGTGAGACGGAGAGTTCAATGTAGCGCTTTCCCGGTTGCTTCCGAGAGACAAGAGGCAGTTGCAGTCCCAAGAGGTCTTTCATGTAGGTCTGCAGGAATGATGCTTCGTTGTTGAGGGCTTCAGGTGCTAGAATCTGCACGTTGGCATTAAGCTGGAAGGGGGCTCCCTCGACTGTCTCTATTGACTGTGGCCTGGGAACTATCTCATAGGCATCCGTTAGGGAAATGGGAGAGAAGCTAGTCTCCTTGACGTTCCATCCTTCAAGGGTGATGGTTGGAGTGGTGTCTGGTGATTGGTGAGTGGTGACTGGTGACTGGAGCGGTGTAAGGGGAGTTGAAGTAAGGTCACACGTGACGGAGCGTGTCTCTCCTGGTGCCAAGGTGATGTGGTTGTCTGACCAGAAGGCAGGACACAGCAGGTCGCCGTCTGTGTTTCTGGCAGCGAGTCGGAGCATGAAAGCTACCTGCTCAGAAGGGTTGCTGACGGTAACTTGGTAGCGATGGGGAGCTATTTCCCTGCAGCTTGTTTCGCAGTTGACGGTTGGCAGTTCATTGAGCATCCGATACGAGGCATAACGGCTGATGGGTGTTCCCACCCAGTCGCTTTCCTGCCAGTTGTACTTGTCCTTTTCGCATGGAATAAAGTATTCATTCTCAGCAATTAACAATCCTTCGCTGCTGCTTGCCTTCAGGAAAAGGAAAGCGCCTGAGGTTTGAGGTGTGATGAGGTCAGTCAGGTCAAAAACCTTGACGGGTTCGCCAGGCTGGACGGTGATTGGTAATTGGTGATTGGTGATGGGTGAGGGGTGATTGGTGAGGGGTGACTGGAGGGTTAGGAGTTGTAAACTGGCTTGGATGGTAACGGGGTGCAGCGTCTCGTTGACGGCAAAGACGGCACGGCGCTGGTAATCGTAGATGAGCTGAACGGGAGCATTGGCCCGCTTAACCGCATAGTAGGCAGCATTGGGCTGTTTGTAGTAGTCGTAGAGCTGCCAGTAGATGCCTGGACGTGCTGAGTTGAGCATCCACTGGATGATGCCTGTGGAGTGGGGCACGTTGACGCGGAAGGCCTCGAACATGGCACGCGTACTCTCATAGCTCAGCAGGTCTGCCCGATGCAGGTACTGGTCGGCATCGGTCATAGGACCGAAGCGTCCCTCAATGGCTTCCGTAAGCTTGGCGGGGGTGTTCAGGGCTGACGTAGAAGACGTGCAGAGCGTGTTCCAGCGTTCGTCAATGGGGAAGAGCGGACCTCCCAGCATTTTGCTGAGTGACTCCTTGACTGGCAGTTGGGCACCGATGCCCGTCTCGGTGTTGAAACCAAAGCCGCCGCCCGGTGCTTCCGGCTCGTACCAATAGGTGGGGCCTACATATTCGTAGGGACCTTCCATCTTGGTGCCCGAGGGACCTGAGAGGGTGCTGGTCATCCCCTTGGCAGAGATGAGGTAGCAACGGTCGTCATAGGTGGAAAGGAACCGACGGTACTGCTCTTCGAGTTCCGGTTTGGGAATTCTGTCGCTACCCACGAACCAGGCAATGATGGAGGGATGACGACGCAGCCACAGCACCTGGTCTTCAAACGACTTGCCGATGACGGCAATCTGTTCCGGACTGGTAATTCCACCATAAGGCTCCGTACAGGGGCTGCCCAGGTATTCTTCCCACTCCCAGTGACAGCTCCAACCCACCAGGATGAGCAAGCCTAACTCATCGCAGAGGTCATAGAGGTTCTGCGAGTTTCCCCAGAATCCTTCCAGTCGTACACAGTTCATGTTCATGTCGCGTACGTATTCCAACTGAAGTCGATTGGTAGCTGGGGTGTCACGCAGATAGATATCGTCTGTCCAGCCAGCTCCTCGAAGCAGGATTGGCCGACCATTCAGCGTGAAGGTACGATGGCCTTCAGAAGTCAGGTTACTTTGTATCTCGCGGATGCCGAAGCGCAGGTCTTCGCTGTCGGAAACATTCTCTCCATGTCGGAATTCCACATGCAGGTCGTAGAGCTCAGGCTTTCCCATGTTGTGGCACCACCACAGGCGGGGATGGGCCATGTAGGCATCGGCCACCAGCGTCACCAGCCGCTTCTCATGGGGAGCCAGGGTGACGGCTGCAGTGTATGTCTTGTTGTCAAACGTGCCTTGCAGGGTACCTTGAACCTCCCTGTCGGTATGGTTGGTCAGCTCCGTATCAATGGTAAGCCACGCAGCGTCAAGCGTTTTGCTATCTACCTTTGAGCGTACGGCTGTATGGGCGACAGAAACGGCTCCGCAGGTCTTGAGACTGACCTCACGGAACAGTCCCATGCTCTCGTCGGCAGGTCGCGGGTTCCAGTCGGCAAAGCCGATGTTGGGTTCGCCTGGCTGGGCTCGGAACACTTCCACAGCCAGCACGTTCTGCTCCTGAACGTATGGGGTGATGTCGAAGGCAAACTGACGGAACGGACCCGCCACCTCGTTGGCATCGGCTATCTTGTGACCGTTGAGCCAGATGTTGGCGCGATAGCTGAGACCGTCGAATGATAGGATGGTGGTTGGTGAGGGGTGATTGTTGAGCGGTTTTTGTTGAGCATTGAGGGTGAACGTGGTGCGGTACCACCAACTGACGTTGAAGAGGGTGGACGGGTAATCGGTAAGTGGTGATGGGTGATGGGTGAGGACTGCCATGAGGGTGGAGGGCACCGTGGCATCATACCAACCGTCAGTGGATGCTGCAGGGGTAGAGAGCAACTCGCCTGTGGCCTGAATCTTGGCTGACGACTGAACTTTCCAACCGTCCGTCAGCTTAACGGTTCCTTGCGGAGCAAAGCTGTTTTGCTGAGCACCAGCGCTGGCGCTCATTCCTACGGTAAAAAAGCATAGGAAAAGAAGTAAACGAAAAACACAGGCCATTCTAATATAATAAGTTTATGGTTGCAAACGCACAACCCTCAACAAATGTCGCTCAACTCTCAACTTTATTCTCTTCCCAGGCAAGCAGGGCTTCGATGTATTGCTCACATCGCTGGTCGTAGAGGCGTTTCTCACGTTGCTTTGCCACCAACTTGTAAAGGAGCCATAGCAACACGCAGGGAACAAGTCCTGCCAAGAAACTCAGCCAGAAAAGGGTGTCATTATCCGGGTTCTTCCAAGTGATGAGAACGGGCGGAATGCAGAAAAGCAGCACGAGCCACAGGGGCCCGCGCCGCTTCATGTCTTTCTGCCACTCCATCAAATCCTGCTTCTTGTCAATATAGTTCTCGAAGTCCTCGTCGCTGATGCCAAACTGCTCAGCCTTGGGCAGGGTGGGGTCGTTCCTGTTCTTGGAACGGATGGTGATGATCCTGCTCTGGAGGGTTTCCTCGAACTGAGGCGCATCAATGTAGCGGCGGTCGATGTTGAACATAATTGGTGAGTAGTGAGTGGTGAGCAGTGATTAGCACAGCCGGCGTGAGCCGTCGCCGATGACTACGTCATAGACCTTGGGCTCGTGGCCGTACTTCTCGTTAAAGCGCTTCTTGGCGTCGGCAATGAACTGACGGTAGAGGTCGTTGCGCACCAGGTTGATGGTGCAGCCGCCGAAGCCGCCGCCCATGATGCGAGAGCCCGTCACGCCGTTCTCCTTGGCAATGTCGTTGAGGAAGTCGAGTTCCTCGCAGCTTACCTCGTAGTCCTTCGACAGACCTTCATGCGTCTGGTACATCAGCTCGCCGACCTTCTCATAGTCGCCTTCGTTGAGGGCTTCGCAAACGCCCAGCACACGGTCTTTCTCGCCCAGTACGAACTTGGCACGCTTGTAGTCTTCTTCGCCTACCTCGGCACGCACCTCGTCAAGCTGTTCCCACGTGCAGTCACGCAGGGTTTCGAACGTACCCTCCGGATGCTTGGCGGCAATATGCTTCACCACGTTCTCGCAGGAGTTGCGGCGGTCGTTGTAGGGCGAGCCTGCCAACTGGTGCTTCACCACACTGTCGAGCAGCACGAGACGGTAGCCGTCGGGCTTGAAGGGGAAATACTCGAACTCACGGCTGCGGCAGTCAAGACGCATCAGACAGCCTGCCTTACCGAAGACGCTGGCAAACTGGTCCATGATGCCACAGTTCACGCCGCAGTAGTTATGCTCCGTAGCCTGTCCGGCCAGCACCATGTCCCACTGAGAGACCTTGTTGTCGCCAAAGAGGTCGTTCAGTCCGAAGGCGATGCAGCTTTCCATAGCAGCCGATGAAGACATACCGGCACCAAGGGGAACATCACCGGCAAAGGCGATGTTGTAACCCTTGACAGGAACGCCACGCTTCTGCATCTCCTTGGAAATGCCGAAGATGTAGCGGGCCCAGCTGGCACGGGGGCCGTTCTCGTCGTTCAGGTGGAAGTCAACACGGTCCTTCAGGTCAATGGCATAGGCCATGATGGTGTCTTCCGTCCCGTTGGGGCGTATTTCGGCCATGATGCCTTTGTCAACGGCTCCCGGGAACACGAATCCGCCATTGTAGTCGGTGTGTTCGCCAATGAGGTTAATACGGCCTGGAGAGGCATATACGTTACCCGTTTTACCATCAAAGTGCTTGATGAAACGGCTTCTTACAAAATCAATTTCCTTCATATCGATTTGACAATTTTATAATTTGACAATTGCTTATTCCACGGGAATATCCTTGTTGACGTTCTTGCAGCCGATGAGGGCATAGTAGAACATGTAGCCGACAGCAAGGAAATAGACGAAGTAGCTCGGCATGTAACCCATGAAGTTGGAGAACCAGCCCTGAATGAGCGGCAAAACACCACCACCGACTACCATCATCATGAAGATACCGCTGGCCTGAGCCGTATATTTGCCCAGTCCCTCAGTAGCAAGGTTGAAGATGCTGGCCCACATGATGGAGGTACACAGACCGCAGAGCACGAGCAACAGGGCGCTGACCGGAACAACAGCCGATGTGAACGAGAACGTCATGATGCTGAACAGCGGCATGGTGACGGTGATAGTCTTCGGCAGGAACATGGCAGCAGCAATCAGTATCATAGCGACTGACGTTGTGCCGAGCATGAGCTGGCGCGATGAAATCTTACCGGCAATGAAGCCTGATACCAGACGGCCACACAGCATGAGCAGCCAGTACATAGCGGCAACAGCACCACCGATGGTGGCAGCATTGGCCAACAGACCGGCACCCTTCTCACTGCTGTCAGACAGGTAGAAGTTCAGGGCGCCAGGAATACCCACCTCAACACCTACGTAGAAGAAGATGGCGATGACACCCAGTGTGCAATGACGGAACGACCAGGGAGAGTGTTCGAATTTCGTCTCGGCCGTAACCTTGCCCAGTTCGGGGTCCTGAATAGGAATGAACAACAAGGCGATGAAAGCCAGCAAGAAGACACCCATGGCAATGTAAAGCACGAGGTTCACATCAGCCATCTGGGTTGACTTGGTCACTTCACCGATAAGTGCACCTACGAGCATCGGCGTTAAGGTACCCGTCAGGGAATTCAGGGTTCCGCCTATGAGGTTCAGCTGGTTACCACGATTGCCACCACCTCCGAGAAGGTTCAGCATCGGGTTGACCACGGTGTTCAGAATGCAGACGGAGAAACCGCTGATAAAGGCACCGAGCAGATAGACGCAGAAGCCGG
Organism: Prevotella sp.; assembly: GCA_024695705.1. GTDB lineage: Bacteria > Bacteroidota > Bacteroidia > Bacteroidales > Bacteroidaceae > Prevotella. The sequence continues at coordinate 7,804 of JAILHP010000117.1, forward strand.
GGATGCCCTCGGGGAAGCTGGATACATACTGTATCAGCACACCCACGAAACCTACGGCGATACCGATGAGCGCGGACTTCTTATAGCCTACCTTAGTCAGCATCTTGCCTGCGGGAATACCCATGAACAGATAAGCAAAGAAGTTCATGAAGTTACCCATCATGCCGAGCATGTTGTTGCCGTCAATACCCGGCTGGTTCTTCCAGATGACACCGATGGGTGCGCCCAGATTGGTCACGAACGCAATCATGGCGTAGAGGAAGAACATGGTGACAATGGCAATGATGCTGCCATTCATTTTCTGTTGATTACTCATAATCTTAGTTATTAGTTGGTGTTGGTTTCAACTTATTTCTCTACGCCAAAACGATAAACCGTCTTCTGCTTGTAGCGGTGGTGAGGGTTCAGTACCACGCTGGGGAAGTAGGTACGGTTAGGCGTGTCGGGGAAGTGCTGTGCTTCCATGCAGAAGGCAGAGCGGAAGGGGAAGGTAGCCCCGTTGGCGCCCTCATAGCCGTTGAGGTAGTTGCCGGTGTAGAGCTGCAGACCAGGTTCGGTGGTGAATACCTCGAGGGTACGTCCGCTCTTCGGGTCTTTCACTTTGGCGGCAAAGCTCAGTTCTCCTTCTTCCTTCTTGTTCAGCACGTAGTTGTGGTCAAAGCCCTTGCCGAACTTAATCTGCTCGTTGTCGGCATTGATGTCCTGTCCGAAAGACTTGGGGGCACGGAAGTCGAAGGGTGTGCCTTCCACCTTCAGGATCTCACCCGTAGGAATGGCAGTTGCATCCGTCGGCAGATAGAAGTCAGCGTTAATCTCGCAGATCTGGTCGTCGATAGAGGGTGTGGGGGCTGCAGTACCTGCCAGGCTGAAGAAGGCATGATGGGTCAGGTTGATGATGGTCTTCTTGTTAGTGGAAGCCAGATACTCGATGACGAGCTCGTTGTCGTCAGTAAACGTGAACTCTACCGTTACATCAACTTCGCCGGTGAAACCTTCCTCACCATAGGAGGAGATGCGGTGCAGGGCGAGTGAGCGGGGACCCATCTGACGGGCATCCCAAACCTTGGCGTTGAAGCCGACGGCACCTCCATGCAGGTGGTTGGGACCGTCGTTGAGTGCCAGCTGGTAGTCCTTGCCGTTCAGCGTGAACTGACCTTTGCAGATACGGTTGCCCCAGCGTCCGATCAGCGTGGAGAGGTAAGGCTCCTTGCCGCTCATCAGCTGCTTGATGCTGCCGTGTCCCTGGATGACGTTAGCTACTTTACCGTCCTTGTCGGGTACCATAATCGCACAGATGGCACCTCCGTAGTTAGAGATGGCTACTTCGTAACCCAGACGGTTCTTGAGAATGTACAAATCGGTTTTCTTACCATTGATGGTGGTCTGAAAGTCCTTGCGTTTCAGGCCGCACAGCGTCGCTGTTTCTGTAGTGTTTGTCATAAAAAAAATGCTTTTAGTTACAATGTTTCTGCAAAGTAACTGAAAAAACTCGACATAAACAAACAATCGACACTAAAAAAGGTTAAAAGGAAAAATGTTTATCTTGTTACAGGGTCAGTTTCATGAAGTCTGAAACAATGTAAGTGCTGCCTCCGACGAAGATAAAGTCGTCGTCTAAAGCCACGTTCCTGACCATTTCGTAGGCCTTCGCCACCGAGTCAAAGGCCTCGCCCTGAAGCCCGTTACTGTTGGCAGTCATCAGCAGCTTGGCTTCAGGAACAGCCCGCTTGTTGTCCGCCTTGGTGAAATAGTAGTGGGCGTGCTTGGGCAGCAGACGGATGACGCCTTCCACGTCTTTGTCGTCCACCATGCCGAAGATGATGTGCAGGTGTGCGCACTTCACCTTGTTCAGCTGTTCGCTCAGGTACTCCCATCCTGCCACGTTGTGGCCTGTGTCGCAAACCGTCTTCGGGGTGGTCTTTACCGTCTGCCAGCGTCCCATCAGGCCCGTCAGCGTGGTGACGTGGGCAAAGGCCTCCTGCAGTTCCTTCCTGCATTTCTTCACGTTAGCGTCCTTGGTGCACCTGCAGAGCAGTCCGGTCTCCTCCAGCTGTCTGACGGCGCAGAGAATGGTGTTGGTGTTCTTCACCTGACACAGTCCGCCCAGCTCGCCCTTCAGGTCGCCGTAGTGTTGGGTGTGATAGAGTAGGGTACCGTCAGCCATCATGTTAGTAGATAGCACTTCGGGAACATCCTCGGCAAAGATGATGGGCGCCTGCTTGTCACGGGCAATGTCTTCGAATACGCGACGGGTCTCGTCGGTCGTCTCGCCAATGACCACGGGTACGCCCTGTTTGATGATGCCGCCTTTCTCGGCTGCTATCGCTTCCAGCGTGTTGCCCAGGAAACGGGTGTGGTCGTAGCTGATGTTGGTGATGACCGCCAGCTCGGGGGTGATGATGTTCGTGCAGTCCAGCCGTCCGCCTAGTCCCACTTCAACGACGGCAACATCCACTTTCATGTCGCTGAAGTACTGGAAGGCCATGGCGGTGGCCAGTTCGAAGAACGAAGGTTTCAGGGGTTCAAAGAAGCTGCGGTTCTTTTCCACGAACGACACCACATACTGCTCGCTGACGGGTTCTCCGTTGATGCGGATGCGTTCTCGAAAGTCAACCAGATGGGGTGAGGTATAGAGACCTACTTTGTAGCCGCAAGTCTGCAGAATGGCAGCCAGCGTGTGTGAACAGGAACCCTTGCCGTTGGTACCTGCCACGTGAATGGTCAGGTAGTTACGATGGGGGTTCTTCAGGTGTTTGTCGAGTGCCAGCGTGTTACGCAGGCCCTCGTTGAAACCAGTCGCTCCGTCCTTCTCAAACTGCGGCAGCTGACTGAACAAGTATTCGCACGTCTCTTTATAGTTCATCGCTC
>JAILHP010000112.1 GCA_024695705.1 Prevotella sp.
TCGTGATCCCGCAGGGATTCAAACCCTGGACCTTCAGAACCGGAATCTGACGCTCTATTCAGCTAAGCTACGGGACCTGTTGTTTTTTTGCGAATGCAAAAGTAATACATTTAATTGAGAATTGAGAATCGAGAATTGATAATTATGATTTGTTAACGGCTCTGATTCTGCGCAAGGTGATAGGAAAGATAGGGGAATTTTGACGTTTTGCAAAAATAATTGGCTTTTTTGCTTGCGTTTTAATGTAAAAGTAGTACCTTTGCACGCAAAAATTAAAAAACCCAATTGTAAATTGTAAATTAATTAGATGAGTCAACTGATCGTACCACAAAGATATCAACGTTTGCTGGATACTCGGCAGACGGAACGTGGCATTAAACTGATTAAGGAGTTTTTCCAGCAGAACATTTCTACGGAGCTGCGGCTACGTCGTGTGACAGCACCGTTGTTTGTGCTCAAAGGTCTGGGTATCAATGATGACCTGAATGGTGTGGAGCGTGCCGTTACCTTCCCTATCAAGGACCTGGGCGATGCTCGGGCCGAGGTGGTTCACTCGCTGGCCAAGTGGAAGCGCCTGAGTCTGGCAGAGTATAAGATTGAGCCGGGTTACGGTATCTATACGGACATGAACGCTATCCGTGCCGACGAGGAGTTGGATAACCTGCACTCGCTGTATGTGGATCAGTGGGACTGGGAGGCTGTTATCACTAAGGAGCAGCGTAACATTACGTTCCTGAAGAATGTGGTGGAGCGCATCTATGCCGCCATCCGCCGTACGGAGTACCTGACCTGCGAGACTTATCCGCAGCTCAAACCCTTCCTGCCCGAGAAGATTACGTTCATCCATAGTGAGACGTTGCTACAGATGTATCCTGACAAGACGCCGAAGGAGCGTGAGGATGCTATTTGTGAGAAATATGGTGCTGTGTTTGTCATTGGTATCGGCGGCAAGCTGAGCAATGGTGAGAAGCACGATGGCCGTGCCCCTGACTATGACGACTGGACGACGGAGACGGAGGACGGTCTGCAGGGCTTGAACGGCGACATCCTTATCTGGTATCCCGTGCTGGGCCGTTCGTTCGAGCTGTCGTCAATGGGTATCCGTGTGGATAAGGAGAGTCTGCTGCGCCAGCTAAAGTTAGAGCACCAGGAAGAGCGTGAGCAGTTGTACTTCCACCAGAAACTGCTGCGTGGCGAGCTGCCGCTGTCTATTGGCGGAGGTATCGGCCAGAGCCGTCTGTGTATGGTGTTGCTGCATAAGGCACACATCGGAGAGATACAGGCCTCGATATGGCCTGACGACATGCGGAAGGAGTGCAAGGCACTGGGAATGCCGCTGATTTAACATTAAACACGAAAGATTATCCACTCTCCACTTATTTAGGCGAGTTCCAACTGGAAGGCTTCCCTCAGTTTAGCGACTGAGGGATTTTCTTTTTCCATCTGTTCGTATTGTTCGCGACGGGTGAGGATGTGGACGGGTCCTTCATGCTCCACTACATTGACCACCAGCGTGATGGCACTGTTGTGGAGGTGCAGCTTCAGCGTGCTGAGTATGTTGCCGCGAATCTGCTCTATCTGCTCTTTGACCAAGTCGTTTTCTACAGTTACCTCAACGGTGGGGAAGTCGTTGATGTGAGGTGTGATGTTTTTCATGCGCGTAGCGACACCGACCAGCCGTTGGGGCATGCGGTTGCACATGGCCACCCACTGGTATTGCAGCTCATGCTCGTTGAAGACCTGATCTTCATGGTTGCTGTTAGTTTCTTGCTCCTTGTCGTCGCCTCCCTGCTGCTTGCCTTTGTTGAGGATGTTGCTCCAGGAGTGGGTAATGGAGGAGGCCTTGATGTTGAGGCGCTGGGGCTTGGAGGGTGGAGGGTTCTTGGCAGAGCCAAGCGGCAAAGCCGAGCGGAGGGTTGAGGGTTCTTTGCTTGGCAAAGCGGCAGAGTCGAGCGGAGGATTGAGGGTGGAGGGTGAGGGTTGGGGTGCTGTAACGGGCTTAGCCGTGGCTACCTGCGGGGCCACGTTCTTGGGCTGAGACTGTTGCAGCAGTTGCTTGAACAGGGATTTTAATCGCTTAGGGCTACGCCCCGCGGCAGGGGTGTCGTCGGGTTGCGTAATCTGGGCTATCTCAATGAGTGTCAGCTCTACCAGCAGGCGTTTGTTGCCTGACTGACGGTAGTTGATGTCACACTGGTTCATGAACCGCAGCGCCTGATAGAGGAACCGAGTGTCGCATTTCTTTGCCTGCTGTTGATAGCGCTCGCGCTGCTGCTGGCTCACCTCAAGCAGGGGCAGCGTCTGCGGGTCCTTGGCCATGAGCACGTTACGTACATGCTTGGCAAGTCCGCCAATGAGCAGTCCGCCGTCGAAGCCCTTATTAATAATGGTATTGAGCAGTACCATGATGTCGCTTACCTTGTTCTCTACGGCAAGGTCAATGATGCGGAAGTAGTTGTCGGAATCCAGCACGTTCAGGTCTTCAATGACCTTCTGGTAGGTGATGTTTCCCTGACAGAACGACACGGCCTGGTCGAAGATGCTCAAGGCGTCGCGCATGCCGCCATCAGCCTTCTCGGCAATGACCGCCAGCGCCTCGTCCTCATACTGTACTCCTTCCTTCTCTGCCACATACTTTAGGTGGTCGATGGTGCTCTGTACCGTCATGCGCTCGAAGTCGTAAATCTGACAGCGGCTCAGAATGGTGGGCAGAATCTTGTGCTTCTCGGTGGTGGCTAGGATGAAGATGACATGCTGGGGCGGTTCTTCCAACGTCTTCAGGAAGGCGTTGAATGCCTGTGTCGAGAGCATGTGAACCTCGTCAATGATGAAGACCTTGTACTTGCCCACCTGCGGTGGGATGCGTGTCTGCTCCATGAGCGTCTTGATGTGCTCTACGCCGTTGTTGGAGGCAGCGTCAAGCTCAAAGATGTTGAATGAACGCTGTTCGTTGAACGCCTGACAGCTCTCGCAATGGCCGCAGGCCTCACCGTTTTCGGTGGGTGACATGCAGTTGATGGCTTTGGCGAAGATACGTGCGCAGGTGGTCTTGCCTACGCCACGCGGCCCGCAGAACAGGTAGGCATGAGCCAGCTTCCCGCTCTTGACGGCATTCTTCAGCGTGGTGGTCAGCGCCAGCTGTCCGACAACGCTGTCGAAGGTCATAGGCCTGTATTTTCGTGCCGATACGATATATTCTTCCATAGTTTTATTGATAAGCGACGACAAAGGTACGAAAAAAAGGTAAAAAGGTAAAAAAGTAAAAAGGTAAAAAAGGTTAAGCGGCAGAAAAAAACTCCTAACCCCTAACTCCTATTTTATTATTACCTTGACACAAATATCGAAGGTACTCTCGTTCGACAATAAAAATGAAAATATATTGCATTTTATTTTGTATTGTGCTCACTTAATCGTACCTTTGCACCCAAATTGGAAAATGTAAATTGAAAAAAGGTAAATAAGATTATGTTTCACTTCCCCGGGAGTTCTAAGATAGTACATCGTGGAGCCCATCTCATTGAAGCAGGGCGCGACATGCGTCATGCCCGTAAGTACAGCCCTGACAAGCTGTTCAGTCGTTTAGTCAAGTTGTTTATTGTGTTGGTTGTTACGCTGACGTTGTGGAACCTGCCTACCGACTGGTACGGCATTGAAGGCCTGACCATCGTCCAGCAGCGCATCATTGCCATTTTCGCCTTTGCCACGCTGATGTGGATCATGGAGATTGTCTCCTCGTGGGCTACTTCGGTGGCTGTCATCGGTCTGATGCTGCTCTTTACCTCTGACTCTGGCATTAAATGGATGTGTGACCCCGACCAGGTGGGCGCACTCCTATCTTATAAAGGTGTCATGGCCACGTTTGCCGACCCTGTTATCATGCTGTTTATCGGCGGATTCATCCTCGCCATTGCTGCTACGAAAACTGGACTAGACGTCCAGCTGGCTAAGGTGCTGCTCAAGCCCTTTGGTACCAGGAGTGAGATGGTGTTGTTGGGTTTCCTGCTCATCACGGGTCTGTTTTCCATGTTTGTATCGAACACCGCTACGGCAGCCATGATGCTGACGTTCCTTACGCCGGTGTTCCGTCAGTTGCCTCCTGAAGGCAAGGGCCGTATCGCACTGGCGCTGAGTATTCCAGTGGCTGCCAACCTCGGTGGTATGGGAACTCCCATCGGTACTCCGCCGAACACCATTGCCATGAAGTATCTGAATTCACCGGTAGCTGATGGCGGACTGGACTTAGGTTTGGGCTTTGGTCAGTGGATGATGTTCATGCTTCCGCTGGTCATTGTGCTGCTGCTCATCGGCTGGTGGCTGTTGAAAACCATCTTCCCGTTCAGTCAGAAAAGAATTGAACTGGAGATTGACGGTGAGATGAAGAAGAATGCCCATTCCTACATTGTGATTGTAACATTCTTCGTCACGGTAGCACTCTGGCTGCTTGACAGCGTGACGGGTATCAACAGCTATACGGTGGCACTCATCCCGTTTGTGGTATTTGCCCTGACGGGTGTTGTCAACAAGCGTGACCTAGAGCAGATTAACTGGTCAGTCATTTGGATGGTGGCCGGTGGCTTTGCCTTGGGTTATGGACTGAACAAGTCGGGACTGGCTGAGAATGCCGTGCAGAGCATACCGTTCGGCGACTTCTCGCCCATTGCCATTCTGCTGATTTCAGGTCTTATCTGCTACCTGCTCTCGAACTTTATTTCGAACTCGGCAACAGCAGCCCTGCTCATGCCGATTCTGGCATTTGTCTGTGCCGCTATGGGTGAGACGCTGGCTCCGATTGGAGGCACGCCGACCGTACTCATCGGTGTGGCTATTGCTGCTTCGAGTGCTATGGTGCTTCCCATTTCCACACCTCCCAATGCACTGGCATACGCCACGAACCTGGTGCAGCAGAAGGACATGGTACGCATCGGACTCATTGTGGGCATTATCTCCATGGTGCTGGGCTACGGACTGCTGTATCTCATTGGCACCATGCACTTGATGTAAGTTGATGATTATAATTAGGAGGAACGTATGAAGGAAGGATTAAAGAAAGTCTGGCATTTTGTCAAGTATTCCACGTGGTTGAAGTATGCCGCTGTGGCTGTCTTTGCCGTGGTGTTCATCGGCTTTGTCGATGAGAACAGCGTGTGGAGCCATTTCCGCAACGAGCAGACCATCAACAGCCTGCAGGATGAGATTGATGCGTATAATGCCGAGCACCAGCGTAACCAGGCACGCATCAGGGAAATTGACCGTGACCCGAAGGCCATTGAGAAGATTGCCCGTGAGCGTTATTTCATGAAGACCGACGATGAGGATATCTTCGTGTTCAGCGAGGACCTGCCGGAAAAAGACGAGGAAGTAGAGCGTCATGAAACAGCTGACTAAGTTTCAAAGCATCGTTTTCATGATCGGCGGCCTGCTCATGGTTGCCGGTGCGGGTATGGCACTGTTCAGAGTCAGTGCCGCCCCGTGGGTGTTCATTCCCGGCGTGGTGATGTTTGTGTCCATGCAGATGCTGCAGCGCTACGACGGTCGTAACCTCAACATCCGTCGCCTGCGCCGTTTCATGCTGTTGAGCGACGTGCTGCTCATGGTCAGTGCCCTGCTCATGTATGCCCAGGCCGGAAACCCCTTCCATCTTGACCAGATTACCTATGTGCAGTACATTGGGAACAACTGGGTGGTGACGTTGCTGATTGCCGCATTGTTACAGCTTTATACCTCGCATCGCATTGGCAGGGAGTTAGAAAAGGAAGCATGATGGCAAAAAAACGCTAAAAGTTTGCACAATTGTTTTAAATTGCGCAAATTTTTTTTCTTATTCCAATATATCATGCTACTTTTGCCTTGCAGAAACGAATCAAACGATGTCAATGAATAGAATTCTCTACTTGTTTGCACTGATGGCAGTCATCACTTCCTGCTCAACATCTTACCATGTGCAGGGCTCTTCTTCTATTACCTCGCTTGACGGCAGCAAGCTCTATCTGAAGGCCGTCAAGAATCAGGAGCTGAAGAACCTTGACTCCTGTGACGTGGTACACGGAAAGTTCCAGTTCTCAGGTGTGCTGGATACCGTGCGCATTGCCAGTCTCTTCATGGACGATGAGAGCATCATGCCCGTTGTGCTGGAGGAGGGAGAAATCACCATTCTGATAGACCGTGCCAAGCAGTCGGTCACAGGAACGGCACTCAATGACAGCCTCTATCATTTCATTGACAAGCATAACCAGTTGGATAACCGTTTCAATGAACTGGAGCATAAGCAGAACCAGATGATTCTCGAAGGCATCGATGAGACACAGATTGTGCAGGAGGTGCAGGCTGAGGCCCAGCAGATTGCTGAGGAGCGTGAACAGCTGATGACCAACTCTATCATCGAGAATTTCGACAACGCGCTGGGTCCCTATCTTTTCGAAATGCTGACCAGCGTCTATCGTTATCCTATCCTGACGCCGCAGATTGAGTACATCATGTCGAAGGCCACCAAGAAGTTCAAGCGCGATCCCTACGTCAACGACTATTACACCACGGCGCAGGAGAACGAGAAGCGCATGCAGGGCTTCGACATTGACGGAACGCCCTCTCCTGCCGCATCTTCTCCTGTTGATACCACAGCCAAAGCTCCCGTTGTAAACGTTCCTCAAGAATAATACGTTATGATTATTCACGGAGGTACCATCGTCAACGAAGGCCGCAGTTTCCTTGGCGACATCGTCGTCGAGGGTGACCGTATTGTGGACATCGTCCCTCAGCCCTCCACCCTCCACCCTCACCCCTCACCCGCTATTGACGCTACCGGCTGTTACGTGCTGCCGGGTGTCATTGATAGCCACGTGCATTTCCGTGAGCCGGGTTTGACTGAGAAGGCTGACATGGAAAGCGAGAGCCGTGCCGCTGCAGCAGGGGGCGTGACCAGCTTCTTCGACATGCCTAACACCGTTCCGCAGACCACTACGCTGGAAGCGCTTGAGGAGAAGTTCCGCATCGCAGCCCAGAAGAGCCATGTGAATTACTCGTTCTTCTTCGGAGCTACGAACGATAACTATGAGTGTTTTCAGGTTCTCCCTGAAAACCGCATCCCCGGCATCAAGCTTTTCATGGGTTCTTCAACCGGCAACATGCTGGTTGACCGTGACGAGGCACTGGAGAAGATTTTTGCTTCTGCCCGATTGCCGCTGATGGCCCATTGCGAGGATACGGCCATCATCAACCATAACATGACAGCCTTCAAACAACAGTATGGTGACGATCCGGAGGTGTGGTGCCATCCACTCATCCGTTCCGAGGAGGCTTGTCTGTCATCAACGATGAAGGCGATAGGCCTCGCCATCCAGCATGATGCTCGACTGCATGTGGCTCATGTTACCACAGCAGAGGAGTTGGAGCTGTTTTTGGAAGCTCCCTCTCTTTGGGAGAGGGCGGGGGGAGAGGTTCCGCTCATTACCGCTGAGGCTACCGTCGGTCACCTCTATTTCTCTATGATTGACTACGAGCGTCTGGGCGCAAAGATCAAGGTGAACCCCGCCATCAAGAACTTCCGCGACTGTCAGGCGCTGCGCGACGGACTGATGAACGGACGTGTGACGACCATTGCTACCGACCATGCCCCTCATCTGATGTCTCAGAAACAGGGCGGCTGTGCCAAGGCGGCCAGCGGCATGCCCATGATACAGTTCTCGCTGGTCACCATGCTGGAACTGATGGATGAAGGTGTGCTGACCATCGAACGTCTCGTGCAGCTGATGTGTCACAACCCGGCTCTTCTGTTTGGCGTAAAAGAGCGCGGTTTCCTGCGTAAGGGTTACAAGGCCGACCTGACCATCGTACGCCCTGCGTCCCCCTGGACCGTAACGCCCGATGTGATTGAAAGCAAGTGCGGCTGGAGTCCTATGGAAGGTCACCAATATCAATGGAAGGTGGAGAAAACAATGTGCAACGGCCGTCTGGTCTATGATCAGGGCACCGTTATTCCTGATGTTCTCGGTGAAGCCTTGGAATTCCAACACTAAACCCCCAACCCTCATAGCCATGCAAATCGACTACCGCATTGATGCCGTCAAGCCCTACATCAACTGGGACTATTTCTTCTTTGCCTGGGGAGTACACAACAAACCAGACAAGGAGAAACAGCAGATACGTGAGGAGGCGGAAACCCGACTTGCCCGCTACCGCAATAAGTATCAGACACATGCGCTGTTCCTGCTGCTAGATGCCTATAGCGATGGGGATGACGTGATAGTGAGGCCCACCCCTGACCACTCTCCAAGTGAGGGGAACCCCGAAGTGCGAATACCATTTCTGCGCCAGCAGCAGGGCAGTCCCTGCCTGTGCCTGGCCGACTTCATAGCTCCTCATGCCCCTCATCCCTCACCAAGCCCCACTCACCAGATTGGCCTCTTTGCCACTTCCGTGGATGAAGGCATGGAACATGATTTCGACCACGACCCCTATGAGAAGATGATGATGCAGCTGCTGGCAGACCGTCTGGCGGAAGCCACTGCCGAACGCCTGCACAAAGAGGTGCGGCAGACCTACTGGGGCTACGCCCGGCATGAGCACCTGCCGATGGACGAGCTGCACACCGAACAGTTTGAGGGCATCCGTCCTGCAGTGGGCTATCCCTCGCTGCCCGATGCCAGCCTGAACTTCCTGCTCGACGAGCTGCTTCACCTGCAACAGATTGGCATCCATCTTACAGAGAGCGGTGCCATGAAGCCCCATGCCAGCGTCAGCGGACTGATGCTGGCTCATCCGCAGTCGCGCTATTTTGCTGTGGGAAAGATAGATGAGCGCCAGCTGACGGACTATGCCCGTCGTCGCAACCTGCCCGTTGACACCATTCGGCGTTTCCTTGCTGCTAACCTATAAATATTCAAAGTTGATGGAGAAAAGTATTTTTATTTCCTATTTTTCCACGCCGCTCACGTTTCTTGTGGGCTTCGTCGTCTTACCGTTGGTATGTTATTTCCTCTGCCGATGGCTGTTGCCGAAGCGGTGGGGACGCAAGGCCGGTATCGTCCTTGCCTGTATCCTGATAGGATTGTTCAGCTATAGCCTGACGTTTGGCTTCGAACAGCTGGAAGTGCGTCATGTGGTCTATGAATCGGCCGACCTGCCTGAGGCCTTCGATGGCTACCGCATTGTGCAGTTCTCCGACTTGCACCTGGGTTCCTTCAAGAACCACCGTGGGGACTATATCCCTCGAATGGTTGATAGCATACTGGCTCAAAAGGGCGATATGATTGTCTTTACAGGCGACATTCAGAATATCTGGCCGTCAGAGACACTTCCTTACAGCAAGGAGCTCAGCCGTCTGCATGCGCCTGATGGCGTCTATTCCATTCTGGGTAACCATGACTATGACGTCTATCAGGACTGCGACGAGGAAACGAAAAAGGCGAATTGCCTGCTCACAGAGAAATACGAGCGTGACTTGGGCTGGGACCTGCTGATGAACGAGCACCGCATCATTCGTCGAGGTGCTGACAGCCTGGTGCTGGCAGGTATGGAGAACCGTGGCAATGTGACTGGCATGCCTCGCTTGGGCAATGTCGGCATGAGCGTGCAAGGCGTGGATACTACCTCGTTCATGGTTATGCTGCAGCACGACCCCTCTGCCTGGCGCAGAAGCATTCTGGGTGGGTGTCATGCCCAACTGACGTTGAGCGGCCATACCCACGGCATGCAGTTTGGCATTTTCGGCTGGTCGCCCTTAGCCTTGAAGGAAGATGAGTGGGGAGGTTTCGTCTATGAGGGACCTCGTGCGCTATTCGTCACCACTGGCGTGGGCGGTCTCATCCCCTTACGACTGGGTATGCCAGGGGAAATAGTGGTGATTACGCTGAAGAAAAAGTGAGTGGTGAGTAGTGAGTGGTAAAGCTCAATGCTCAAAGCTCAATGGATGATCACTGGTCTGGATTCTCCACGAAGCCTTTGTACTTCTCTTCCAAGGAAGACATGACGCTGTCGTAGGCCTGGTTCATCGTGGCCTGCACGTTCTGTGTGCCTTGTCCTACGGGATAGATGGGCTGGTGGATGGTCAGTCGTAAGGGATGCCAGTTGACAAAATGCCAGTCGCGGGTACGGGGCATGATGTCGAATGAACCGTTGATGGTCAGTGGCACTACGGGCAGCTGCAGCTCATCGGCCAGCACAAAGCCACCCTTCTTGAAGGTTCCCATGTGACCGGTAAAGCTACGTGAGCCCTCGGGGAACACCACCACGCTCAGGTTGCCCTGTTCCAGTGTCTTACGGGCGGCTTCATACGTCTGGCGTACCTTTCCCACGCCACGCTTGTCAACGAAAATCTGGTGCGACTTCCGGCAGGCATAGCCCACAAAAGGAATCTTGCCCAGCTGATACTTCATCATCCACTTGAAGTTACGGCCCAGAAAACCGTAGATGAGGAAGATGTCGAATGCTCCCTGATGGTTGGAAACAAAAACGTAGGACTGATCCTTCTCCAGATTCTCACGTCCCTCCACCGTTACGGGCAGCAGACAGATACGGATGATGGTCCGAGCCCACCAACGGCCAGGGTAGTAACCCCAGAAATGGCCGTCGCCGATGGATGTTCCAATGCCAACGGTAAGTGCTGTAATAATGGTAACCAATACGGTTACAGGCAGTACTACCAACAACTGATAGATTCTATAAAGGAATTTCATAACTCCTAACTACTAACTTCTAACTTCTAACTCTCAACTATCTTCGGGTATTTCCGGTTCCAACCGTCCCAGCGCAGCCGTATGACACCGAAGAATGCCTCACCGAAGATGCCTGTGTTCATCTTCGATGTTCCCTCACGGCGGTTGACGAAGATGACGGGCACCTCCTTGATGCGGAAGCCAATCATGTAGGCCGTGAACTTCATCTCAATCTGGAAGGCATAGCCCTTGAAGCGGATCTTGTCCAGCTCAATGGTCTTCAGCACCCTGCGCTTGTAGCACTTGAAACCTGCCGTGGTGTCGTGGATGTTGCAACCCGTAATCAGTCGGACGTACTTCGAGGCGAAATAACTCATCAGCACACGTCCCATGGGCCAGTTCACCACGTTCACACCGCTCACGTAGCGGCTGCCTATGGCCACGTCGTAGCCTTCGTCATGACAGGTGCTGTAGAGTCGGGGCAGGTCGTTCGGGTCGTGACTGAAGTCGGCATCCATCTCGAAGATGTACTCGTAGTCGCGCTCCAGTGCCCACTTGAAGCCCTTGATGTAGGCAGTGCCCAGTCCTAACTTCCCCGAGCGTTCCTCAATGAACAGACGGTCGCCAAACTCCTCGCTGATAAGGCGTTTCACGATGGCTGCCGTGCCGTCGGGTGAGCCGTCGTCAATCACTAAGATATGGAAACACTTCTCGAGTCCGAAGATGGCCCGGATGATTTTCTCGATGTTCTCCTTCTCGTTGTACGTCGGGATAATGATAAGACTGTCGCTTGCGTGCATGACTAATTATTGATTTTGCTGCAAAGGTAATTAAAAAGGTAAAAAGGTAAAAAAGTAAAAAGGTAAAAAAGGTTAAGCGGCAAAAAAAACTCTCAACTCTCAACTTTCAACTTTTAACTTTCAACTTTTTTTATTACCTTTGTGCCGCAATTCGTATGAAAATACAGGAATTACTGCAATTGTACGCCATGTCGCCGCAGGTAAAGGCCTTGGCGGAAGTGTTGGGGAAAAAGTCGGAGAAGACCTTTTTCCTCAGCGGACTCATGTCGTCAGCCACTGCCATGTACTTCGCTGCCCTTAGCTCCTCCCATCGGGGGAAGTCGGGTGGGGCTCCCTTCCTCTTCATCATGCAGGATGTCGAGGAGGCTGGTTACCTGTATCATGATCTCCAGCAGTTGCTGGGCGACCGGCAGGTGTTTTTCTTCCCCAGCAGCTA
>JAILHP010000138.1 GCA_024695705.1 Prevotella sp.
CTCGTCATCTTAGGCTGTAACACCGCCTCTGCCAAAGCCCTGCGCACCATTCAGGAGCACGACCTGCCACAATGGGACCCTAACCGACGCGTGTTGGGCATTATCCGTCCTACGGCCGAAGTCATCGGCACACTCACACAAACCCGTCACGTAGGCATCTTTGCCACTGAAGGAACCATCAAAAGTGAAAGTTATAACCTCGAAATAGCCAAGTTGTGGCCCGACATCAAGGTCAGCGGCGTAGCCTGTCCCTTCTGGGTGCCATTGGTGGAATATAACGAGGCCGACTCCCCTGGTGCCGACTATTTTGTGAAAAAACGCATTGACCAGCTGATGCGCATGGATGCTGAGATTGATACCGTCATCCTGGGCTGTACGCATTATCCGCTGTTGCTGCCCAAGATTCACAAGTACATCCCTCGTGGCATCCGCATCATTGCCCAGGGCGAATATGTGGCCGACAGTCTCCAACATTATTTCGAGGAGCATCCAGCCCTTGAGCAGCGTTGCACACGTGGGGCCAATGTGCATTATCTGACCACCGAGAATCCTGAAAAGTTCAAGGAATCTGCCCAGCTTTTCCTCCACGAAACCATTGACGTGGAGAACATCACCTTAGGATAATCAAAACAAAACTTTTTGTTGTTAGTTCAGCAAGCGTTTGGCAAAGTAACGTACAGGATACCAAACACTGAGGAAACCTACGGCAAGGACAGTAATGAAGATGAGGACGATGTCCCAGGGGTGGACGCTGACGGGATAGGCATTGACCACGAAGGAGTCACTGGAAGAGCCAAGCGCCACGAGACCATAGGTCTGCTGCAGCCAGCAGAGCAACAATCCAAGCAAAATGCCGATGACGGCGCCGATGGCGGAAATCATACGTCCTTCGAAAAGGAAGATACGCACAATCTGTTTATCGGAAGCGCCCAGACTACGCAATGTCACCACGTCATCCTTCTTGTCGATGATGAGCATGGAGAGGCTGCCGATGATGTTGAAACTGGCCACGATGAGGATAAAGGTCAGGAAGATGTAAGCCATGAACTTCTCTATCTTCATAATCTTGAAGGTGTCGTCCTGCTGCTCGTAACGGTCAAGTACGACGTATTTGTCGCCTGCCAGCTTTTTCACCTGACTTTTTACCGACTCGAAATCGCTGCCGGGCTTGAGCCTCAGCTCAAGTGACGACAGACGGCCGTCGAGTCCAAAGAGCCGACGGGCAAAGCCGATGCTGGTGAGGATGTACTTCCCGTCGTACTTGGCCTGCCGCACGCAAAAGAGGGCACCAGGCGAGTAAAGCTCGTCAACGGTAAATCCCTGCGACGGGTCGGCCATGTTGAGCTGTCCCTCACGCACAGGAGCATAGATCTGCATGGTTCCTGGAAAGGAATAGCCTAAACCCAACTGCTCGGCAATGCGGATGCCCACAATACCATAGTCCATGTCGGCAGCATGCAGCACGTATTTCTCCGCATTATTGGACAGCAGAGTGTCGCCGTCCTCTAAGATGCTGACGATGTGTGTCAGCTGGTCGAAGTTATCCTCCACACCCTTGATGGTCACCATGGCCTGATGCTGGTTATAGACGGCAAGGGCCTGATCCTCCACGCTCTCCATCGCCACATCAATCTGTGGCAACTGGCGTATCTGCGTCAGCACAGGATCATCGGCAGGTACCGTCTTACCCATAGCGGGTATTACCTTTAGCTGTGGGTCAAAGGCAGTAAAGAACGATGCCACGAGATCATGAAATCCGTTAAACACGCTCAGCGTCACCACGAGGGCCATCGTTGCAATGGCCACACCAACCACACTCACGCCACTGATAATGTTGATGGCATGGGTGGATTTCTTGGAGAACAGGTAGCGACGGGCTATGAAAAACGGAAAATTCATTGATTTCGATAATTAATTATGCATGATGCATTATGCATTAGTCCTTTCGTAGGAGTTCATCAATTCGTTCGATATAGTCCAGGCTGTCGTCAATAAAGAAACGCAGCTCAGGAATGATACGCAGCTGATGGCGCACGCGGGTGCCCAGCTCGTAACGAACCTGCTTCTCGTTGGCTGTAATGTTGCGCAGCATCTGTTCGGCCTTCTCACTGGGGAAGATGCTGAGATAGGCAGTACATACGCTGAGGTCAGGCGATATTTTCACTCGGGTGACGCTGACCATGGTGCCACGGGTGGCACGTGTCTGCTGCTGGAAAATGATGCTCAGTTCCTTCTGCAACAGGCGGGCTATTTTGTTTTGTCTTGTTTCCTGCATCGATTTATTTTACAATTTGACTATTGACAATTATACCATTATTTTTCTATTTGGTAATCTCTTGATTTGCTATTGCGGTGCAAAGGTACGAAAAAGTTGAGAGTTTTTAGTATGGCGGCAGCAAATTTTTCACTTTTCACTATTCACTTTCCACTTTCAATAGTCTCTCAACATTTACCCTATCAGGAACGAGATGAAGTCAAGCTCAAAGGGTACAGCGGCTGGAACATGGTCGTGGGGCAGCAGTTTATAATCCACTTTAGCACCACACCGCTTCAGGCATTTGTAGAGTTCCCAGAAACAGGCGATGGGCACATAGGTGTCGTGACGGGAATGAAACAGATGGACCTTCGCCTTGGGCACCCAGTCTTCAGGAATGGTTTTCTCTGCCACCACCTTCAGCAGCCGCATGTACTCTGGGTTCTGGTCGTTGAAGAAGTCAAAGTTGAGGTAGCGGTCAAGCTTGGTGCCAATCATCTGCGTCAGTTCCGGAATAGGGATATTGCCCTTACACCAGTGCTTATAGTTTTCCAGCAGCTGGCCTTTGAAAATATGACGGAAGTCGAGCTGCAGCTGGTCGTAGTGGTTCATGGAATACACGATATTGGGCAGGATGGCATAGTCGCTGTAGCGGGTGGAGTGGAAGGCGCGGAGGGCAACCTCAGGATAGTATGCCCCACCGCCGGCGAAAATATGACTGACTCGGACACCTGCCTCGGGGTGCAACTGGTAGTAACGTGCCAGGGCCCAGACGCCGCTGCCGCCAAGCGAATAGCCAAAGAGCAGCGACTCGTTGGGCAGTTCGTAATGGAGTTCTTGTTCAAGGAATTGTGCTGCCGCCTTGCGCATATCGGCACTCACTTCCGCTACGTTGTCGTGCTGCAGGTAGGCAATGGGCTTATTGTCAGAGATGCCACAGCCGATGAGGTCAGGAATGATGGTGACATAGCCTATCATGCCCGGAAAAATCTCGGCAGCCATGATGTCGCGCGTAGCACAGTCAATCTTGCTTCTAGTCAGGGGCGACACTTCAATCACACCTTTGGGCTTGCCCTTCTTGCGGGGCACATAGACCACTCCGGAGGCTATGACAGGCTCTCCCTGAGGGTCGATGGTATGGTAGGAAATGCCGTATGCCGTCATATCGCCGATGCGCAACATCATCTTCAGCAGCTGCCATGTATAGGGCAGCAGCACCTTGGGGCTTATCTCATACTGGGAGATGACGTGCAGGAAAGTCTTGACGAAGCCCAGCCGTTTGATGAATTGCAGTTCGGCGAATTGTCCTCTCATAGCTTGTTCTGGATTACTCCTCCTTTTTCCTAATAAGTGTCAAGCCATCGCGTAGGGGCAGAATGACTTTCTCCACGCGGGGGTCGTTTGCCACAAAATCGTTAAACTGCCGGATGCCGAGTGTCTGCTGGTCGTGGTCGTAGGCAGAATCTATGACATGACCGTCCCACAGCGTGTTGTCTGCCAAAAGGAAACCTCCAGGGTGCAACAGCGGGAGTACGGCCTCATAGGTGTCGCAGTAGGTTCGCTTGTCGCCGTCGATAAACGCCATATCAAACTGGATGCCCAACTTCGGCGCCTCGGTAATGGCATCACCGATGAGGAACGTAATCTTGTCAGCTACAGGCGACTGCTCAATCCACGGACGAGTAAAGTCTTCCTGTTCGTCGTTTATCTCGAAAGTGTAGAGGTGACCGTCGGTCTCCAGTCCCTCTGCCATGCAGATGGCAGAGTAGCCGCTGAACGTCCCCACCTCCAGGATATTCTTCGGCCTTATCATCTGGACAAGCATCTTCAGCAACCTACCCTGCAGGTGGCCACTCGCCATACGACCATGCAACATGTGGATGTTGGTGACCCGATAAAGCTGATAAAGGTATTCCGGTTCAGGGTCTATGTGCTGTAGAATGTAGTCATCCAACGTCATACCAACAAAGATTCTACCGCCAGACGATAGCTGTCAAGTCCAAAGCCACAGATGACACCCTTGCAGGCGCACGAGATGAGCGACTGATGACGGAAAGCCTCGCGCTGGTGAATATTCGAGATATGTACTTCAATAACGGGACACTTCAGCGAACGAATACAATCCTGCAATGCTATACTGGTATGAGTATAGGCTCCGGCATTCAGGATGATACCGTCAACCACCTCGCCGCCGGAAGAACCGAAGGGAGTTCCTACCTGCTGCATCTGGTTGATGAGTTCGCCCTCTACATTGCTCTGGTAATAGCTGATGTCCAAATCAGGATAGCGGGCCTGCAGCTGTGGCAGGTACTCTTCAAACGACATCTGACCGTAGATGCCCGGCTCGCGTTTCCCTAACAGGTTCAGGTTAGGACCGTTGATAATCTGAATCTTCTTCATATACCTTATTATATATATAGGTTGTAATCAGGTGCAAAAGTAATGAGAAAAAATAATAATTCGCAAATTATTGAATTAAAAAAATAAAAAATCAACGGCGGCGGCAAATTCTTTAATCTTTAATCTTTAATCTTTAATCTTTTTTTCGTACCTTTGCGGCCGAAATTAAACCGACTAAGTTTTTTTGTAACTTGACATGAGTAATAACAACAACATCGTCGGCTCCAAAATCAAGGGCCTTCGTGAAACCAAGAACCTCTCCGTTGAGGAGATTGCCGAACGTAGTGGTCTGACCATTGACCAAATTAATTCCATCGAGAACGACCAGAACCTGCCTTCTTTAGGTCCGTTAATCAAGATAGCACGTGCCCTGGGTGTAAGGTTGGGTACGTTTATGGATGACAATGATGCACTGGGGCCTGTGGTCACACGTGCCAAGGACCGTGAGGCAGAGAGCAGCATCAGCTTCTCGAACGGTGCAACCGATGCCCGCAAGCACATGGAGTATCATCCTCTGGCTCAGCAGAAGGCTGGCCGACACATGGAGCCGTTTGTCATTGACATCAACCCTGAGGAGGCCCCTGAGTTCCAGCTCTCAGCCCATGAGGGTGAGGAGTTCATCTACGTGATGCAGGGCGAGGTGGAGATTGTGTATGGCAAGGACACCTACACGCTGAAGGAGGGTGACAGCATCTTCTACGACTCCATTGTGAAGCACCACGTACACGGTGCTCCCGGCAAGTCAGCAAAGATTCTTGCAGTGGTTTATATTCCGTTTTAAAAAATGAGCAACGTAAGATTAGATATGGCTGGCAGGCCGTTGCCTGACAGAACATACCCTGCTGAGACTGGCTCGGAGGGATACAAACTTTGGGAACGGACATTAGGAGAGTGGCTCGAATACTGGGCTGAGACAACGCCTGACAAGGAGTACATTGTATATAGTGACCGTGACCTGCGCTTTACTTGGTCTAAGTTCAATGAGCGCGTGGACAACCTTGCCAAGGGACTCATCAGCATTGGCGTGAAGAAGGGTTCCAACGTTGGCATCTGGGCCACAAACGTGCCTGACTGGCTGACATTCCTCTATGCTACGGCAAAGATTGGTGCTGTGCTGGTTACGGTGAACACCAACTACAAGCAGAACGAGCTGGAGTATCTGTGCAAGGACTCTGACATGGAGGTGCTCTGCATCACCGACGGCACATGGGACTGTAACTATGTGGATATGACCTACACCATGCTGCCTGAGCTGAAGACCTGTGAGCGCGGACACCTGAATAGTGAGCGATTCCCCTACCTGAAGAACGTGGTTTACATTGGTATGGAGAAGTATCGCGGCATGTACAACACCGCCGAGCTGCTGCTCCTGGGACAGAACGTGGAGGATGAGACCCTGAACGAGATGAAGAAGCAGGTGAGCTGCTACGACGTCTGCAACATGCAATACACCAGTGGCACCACGGGATTCCCAAAGGGTGTAATGCTGACTCACTACGGCATCTCCAACGACGGTTACTTCACAGGAGAAAACATGGGCTTTACGCAGGATGACAAGCTCTGCGTCTGTGTGCCCCTGTTCCACTGCTTCGGCGTAGTGCTGGCTACCATGAACTGCCTCACACACGGCTGTACCGAGGTGATGGTCGAGAAGTTTGACCCGCTGGTGGTGCTGGCATCTATCCATAAGGAGCGGTGTACGGCAGTCTATGGTGTGCCCACCATGTTTATTGCCGAGTTGAACCATCCCATGTTCTCCATGTTTGACATGAGCTGCCTGCGTACAGGCATCATGGCAGGCAGCCTCTGCCCCGTAGAGCTGATGAAGCAGGTCAGCGAAAAGATGTACATGACCATTACCAGCGTCTATGGACTCACGGAAAGCTCACCTGGCATGACACAAACCTGTCTGAACGACACCTTTGAGCAGCGCTGTACCACTGTAGGACGTGACTTCCCATTTGTGGAGGTGAAGGTGCTTGACCCTGAAACGGGCGAGGAGTGTCCTGTAGGTGTGCAGGGTGAGATGTGCTGCAGGGGCTTCAACGTGATGAAGGGCTATTATAAGAATCCTGAAGCCACTGCCGAAGTCATTGACAAAAACGGATTCCTGCATTCAGGCGACCTGGGAGTGAAGGACGAAGAGGGCTTCTACAAGATAACGGGCCGCATCAAGGATATGATTATCCGTGGCGGTGAGAATATCTATCCGCGTGAGATAGAGGAGTTCCTCTACCACATGCCTGGCATCCGTGACGTGCAGGTAGCTGCCGTCCCCTCGAAGAAATATGGCGAGGCTGTGGGTGCTTTCATTATTCTGGAGGAAGGTGCCAAGATGACTCCCGAAGACGTGCAACTGTTCTGCCGCGGCAAGATAGCCCGCTACAAGATTCCGAAGTATGTCTTCTTCATTGACCAGTTCCCCCTGACCGGTTCGGGAAAGATCCAGAAGTTCAAGCTGAAGGAAATGAGCCTGAAGCTCTGCGAACAGTTAGGCATTGAGGTGATTTAAGCTTATTGGGCTCATAGGAACAGAAAAACGGCGTTCCCGTAGGGGAGCGCCGTTATCCTTCTTAGTTGGTGAAAGTACTGATTACTTGTTTACAGCGTCAGCGAGTTCAGCACCTGCCTTGAACTTAGCAACCTTCTTGGCAGCAATCTTAATCTTCTGCTTTGTTGCGGGATTCACACCTTCACGGGCGGGCTTCTCATTTACAGAGAATGTTCCGAAACCTACGAGAGCAACTTTCTCACCTGCTACGAGAGCGTCCTTAATAGCTGCAACGGTAGCGTCAAGAGCCTTCTTAGAATCAGCCTTGGTCAGACCTGCACCAGCTGCAATTTTCTCAATTAATTCTGTTTTGTTCATAATGTTTTGATTTTAAAATAGAAATATAATAATTACACTTATTGGCAAAATTCACCGCAAATATAGTGTAAAGTATTTAGAAAACAAACAAAAAATGAAAAAAAATGACTTTTTTGTTGAAAAAAAGTGTGTAAAGGCCTGATTTTGTACAAAAAAACGGTTTTTTTTAGTAATTTTGCGCGCAAAATTGCGAAAGAACAAATTTGAAAGTGTAATTGAAAAAACGTCAAATAAATGAATAATTTACCCACGGTAACAAGAAATCTGCTCATCATCAATGTGCTGGTTTTTATCTTCACTTTGGTGATACCTTCGGCCACTTCCTACCTTGGTTTGCATTTCGTGTTGGCAGATAATTTCCGCATCTGGCAACTCCTGACCTACATGTTTGTGCATGGAGGCTTCACCCATATTTTCTTCAACATGTTTGCCCTTTGGATGTTCGGACGTGTCATGGAAAACGTATGGGGACCCCGGAAGTTTCTCTACTATTATCTGGTGTGCGGCATCGGAGCCGGCATCATGCAGGAGCTGGCTCAGTTGGGAACGTATTACTTCGAGGGACTGTATGCCTACGAACATGTGAATACCGGAACAGCCATCATCACCACTGGTGAGTACCTCAACCTGTGGAATACCGTGGGTGCCTCAGGTGCCGTCTATGGCATCCTGTTGGCTTTCGGTATGACGTTCCCCAACGAGCGAATCTTCATATTCCCCATCCCCGTACCCATCAAGGCCAAGTGGTTTGTCATCGGTTATGCGGCTCTGGAGCTGTTCTCATCTGTCAGCAGTTCCATGGACGGCATTGCTCACCTGGCTCACTTGGGAGGCATGCTCTTCGGTCTGCTGCTCATACTTTACTGGCGGCGCCATCCGGGGAGCGATGCACGTTTCAGCCGAAACCGCGGACAGGAGTTTTTCAACAACATGAAACGCAACTTCGAGCAAAGAAAGAAACCTAGCCAGCCACAAACTCCCCCTCACCAAACACCCCGTGAGGCGGATATGGAGTACAATGCCCGCAAGCAACAGCGTCAGGCGGAGGTGGATGCCATCCTCGACAAGATTCGCAAATCGGGTTACGACAGTCTGACGAAGGAAGAAAAGAAGCGTCTCTTCGAAGCCAGTAAGGAGGGTTGAGTGTAAAGCGTAGAGCTTGGATTGAAGTTTGTTATGAAAAAGGTTAAGTCGATAATTTTCGGGATGATTGCCGGAGCCAACGTCGTGACAATCATTGTCATGCTGATGCTGGGATTTGCCGACCATATCAATCCGGTCAGCCACCCGAGCATCAGTGGCCTGGGAATGTTCTTCCCCTTTGCTGCATTGGCTAACCTGTTCTTCCTGTTCCTCTGGCTCACCATCAAATGGCGTATGGCGTGGATTCCCTTTGTCGGGTTCCTGTTGGCTTATCCTCCCATGCGGACCTACATGCCCTTCAACCTGCCCTCGTCGCCTCCTAAAGATGCCATCAAGATTATCTCTTACAACATCGCCGGCTACGCCAGTGCTGCTGACAGTGCCGACGGTTTCAAGCTGATAACGGAATACATCCGTGACCAGAAGCCCGACATCTTCTGCACCCAGGAAGACAACGACACAAAGCCACGTACTGACGAATTCTACGAGAGTACTTTCCCCTATAACGACACGTACAAGATTAACGAGTCTGATAAAGTCATCAACCGCGTCGGCATTCACACCCGCTACCCCATCCTGCGGACGGAGCGTATCAGTTATAGCTCAGTATCTAACGGCAGCATCGCCTGGTATCTCAAGGTAGGCAACGACACGCTCATCATCATCAATAACCATCTGGAGGCCACCCACCTGACGAAAGACGACCGCGATCAGTACCGTCAGATTGTGCATGGCGACATGGAGAGCGATACGGCACGTGCAGAATATAAGCGCCTGTTGGCAAAACTGGCCGATGCCTCCACCAAGCGGGCACCGGCAGCCGACTCCATCCATCGGTACATCCAAGCTCATTCCAACTACCCCATCGTGGTGTGCGGTGACTTTAACGACCATCCCCTCTCCTACACCCGTCGGGTCATCGCAAAGAACATGACCGACTGTTTCGTTTCCACCGGCAACGGCATCGGAAGATCCTTCAACCGGTATGGAATGTACTTCCGGATTGACCATCTCATCTGTTCAAAAACCATTCAACCCTTTCAGTGCAAAATTGACTCAAAAATTACCGCAAGTGACCATTATCCTGTCGTTTGTTGGCTAAAAATAGGTCGAAATCCTTAAAAAATGCATGAAAATCCGTAATAAATTTCGTTAAGTGAAGAAAATTGTCTATATTTGCAGGCTCAAATTGAAGAATAGCAGAAATTATTATTAAAATTAACAATAAAAATGCAAAACAAAGGAATTGTAAAGTTTGTGGCAGTGATGCTCGTTCTGGTGTGCATCTTCTACCTGTCTTTCTCTTTCGTGACCCGTCATTATGAGAGCAAGGCAGCCGAGATTAGCGCCGTCAAGGGAGAGGAAGCCGGGAAGGCCTACCTCGATTCACTGCTGAACGAGAAAGTTTATTTGGGTGCTTACACACTGCGTGAGTGCCGTGAAATGGAAATTGGCCTGGGTCTTGACCTGAAAGGCGGTATGAACGTTATCTTGGAGGTTTCGGTACCCGATGTTGTTGACATTCTGGCCGACCACAGAACCGATCCCCTCTACAAGAAGTCAATGGAAGAGGCCAAGAAGGCTGAAGAGACGAGTCAGGACGACTTCATCTCGCTGTTTATCAACGCTTGGAAGAAGAACGCCCCCGGCAAACCCCTTGCCTCTGTCTTCGCTACACAGCAGATGAAGGACAAGGTGACTACCAAGAGCACCGACGACGAGGTTGAGAAAGCCCTTCGTGAGGAAGTTTCTGCAGCTGTTGATAACGCTCTGCTTGTTGTTCAGACCCGTATTGATAAGTTCGGCGTTGTTCAGCCCAACATCAGCAAGCTGGAGGGTATGTCCGGCCGCATCATGGTGGAAATGCCTGGTGTAAAGGAGCCCGAGCGCGTTCGTAAGCTGTTGCAGGGAAGTGCCAACCTGGAGTTCTGGGAGTGCTACAACAGTCAGGAGATTGTTCCCCTGCTGACCCAGCTGAATGCCCAGTATGCTGCCGGCGCTGCTGCTGCCGACACTACCAAGGCTGAAGTTGCCGATACAGCAAAGGTGGTAGCTGCTGCTGCCGACACCACAAAGGCAAAGGGTGACCTTGCTACTGCACTGGCCAAGAACGACACCACAGCAACCCAGAACGATGCTGCTGCGAAGGCTGCCTATGCCAAGCAGAACCCCCTGTATTCTATCCTTACCCCCGCTCAGGGTCAGACGCTGGCTGTCGTAGGTTATGCCTTGACACGCGATACTGCAGCTGTCAACAAGATTCTGCACTCTGACGTTGCCAAGCGCCTGCTGCCCACCGACCTGAAGCTCCTCTGGGGTGCCAAGCCCTGCGAAATTGAGTTTACAGACCGTCAGGAGCGCTTCGAGCTCTATGCCATCGACACTCGTAACGCCATCAATGGCCGTGCTCCGCTGGAAGGTGATGTCATCACCAACTCACGCGACGGTTTCGACCAGCACGGACGTCCTGAGGTATCCATGCAGATGAACGGTGACGGTGCACGCCGCTGGTCACAGCTCACACATAATAATATAGGTAAGGCCATAGCCATTGTTCTTGACGACGCTGTCTATAGCGCTCCCCGCGTAAACGGGCAGATTGACGGTGGTAACTCGTCTATCACGGGTAACTTCACCATCCAGGACACCAAGGACCTGGCCAATACGCTGAACTCAGGTAAGATGCCGGCTCCTACCCGCATCGTACAGTCTGACGTTGTAGGTCCTACACTGGGTGCACAGTCCATCAAGCAGGGTGCCATCTCGTTCGTTGTAGCATTCATCCTGCTGATGATCTACATGGTGCTGCTTTACAACTGGATTCCCGGTATGCTGGCTAACATCGCCCTGCTGTTCAACCTGTTCTTCACACTCGGTATTCTCACCTCATTCCAGGCAGCTCTGACCATGCCGGGTATTGCCGGTATCGTGCTGACACTGGGTACCGCTGTGGATGCCAACGTGCTTATCTATGAGCGTACCAAGGAAGAGCTGCGCAAGGGCCTCAACGTGAAGGAGGCACTCGGCAAGGGTTACTCTAACGCCTTCTCGGCTATCTTCGACTCTAACTTGACGTCGTTGATTACCGGTATCATCCTCTACGTTGTCGGTACAGGTCCTATCCGCGGTTTCGCAACCACTCTGATGATCGGTATCTGCGTATCGTTCTTCACCGCTGTGTTCATGACCCGTCTGGTTTATGAGTATCAGCTGAAGCGCGACCGCTGGCGCAACCTCACCTTCACCACTCCGTATTCTCGCAACATGATGCAGAACACCCATTTCAACTTCATGGGTATGTACAAGAAGACCTTCAGCATCTGGGGCGTTGCCGCACTCATCGTTATTGTAAGCTTCTTCATTAACGGTCTGAGCCGCAGCATCGACTTCACCGGTGGTCGTAACTACATCATGGAGTTTGAGAAGAGCGTGGAGCCTGAGCAGGTTCGTGACATTCTGAACAAGGCCTTCGTTGAGAAGGATGCAAACGGCAATGAGAAGGTGGCTAACACCACAGCTATTGCCCTGGGTGCAGAGGGTAACCGCATCCGTGTATCTACCAACTACATGATTGACTCTAACGATCCTAACGTGGATGACGAGGCTGAGGAAATCCTCTTCAAGGCCCTGAAGGAAGCCGGCATCGTGACACAGGCAAATGTTGACGATTTCAAGAACCCCGATGTTCGTGAGGGTGGTTCTATCATCAGCTCGGCTAAGGTAGGTCCTTCTATCGCTAAGGACATCACCCACCGTGCCTTCATCAGTGTGGCTATCGCCCTGATTGCCATCTTCCTGTACATCCTGTTCCGCTTCCGCAACGTAGCCTTCTCTGTAGGTTCTACCGTTGCCCTGGCCCTCGACGCCCTCATCGTAATCGGCTTTTACTCACTGCTGTGGAAGTTCGTGCCCATGTCGCTCGAGATTGACCAGACGTTCATCGGTGCTATCCTCACCGTTATCGGTTACTCTATCAACGATAAGGTGGTGGTATTCGACCGTGTACGTGAGAACATCCAGCTCTATGGCAAGCGCGACCGTCAGGTACTGTTCAACGACTCACTGAACCAGACCCTGGCCCGTACCATCAACACCTCTATCACGACCTTGATTGTGCTGCTGTGTATCTTCATCCTCGGTGGTGACAGCATCCGCTCATTCTCGTTCGCTATGATCTTGGGTGTTATCTTCGGTACTTGCTCGTCTATCTTCATTGCTGCTCCGATTGCTTACCTCACCATGGGTCGCACCATCCGCGAGGACAA
>JAILHP010000018.1 GCA_024695705.1 Prevotella sp.
CTACGAGGCTGCGCAGAGTAAATACACCCCCGTAGATGAGGAGGGTGACCTGCTCATCATCTGCTACGACCAATTCATCAATTCGATGACCGACTTCGTCAACTGGAAGAGGACGCGTGGTGTGAATACCACCATTGTAGGAACCTCAACAGCGGGCACCAGCTATAGTGCCATCAAGAACTATATCCAGAGTCAGTACAACGCCAACAACAACCTGACCCACGTACTCCTTGTAGGTGACGTGGCGCAGATTCCCGGGTATTCCTATTCGGGTGGAGGCAGCAGCTATAGTGGATTAGGTGATAACGCCTATGGACAGATTAAAGGTAACGATATCTACAACGACGTTTTCATTGGTCGTTTCTCGGCCCAAACAGTTGCACAGGTAACCACTCAGGTGAACAGAATCATCACCTACGAGCGCGACTTGACTACTTCCGACACATGGCTTCAGAATGCAGATGGTATCTCCAGAAATGAAGGTGGCAGTGGTCACAACGGTGAGGACGATTATGAGCATATAGACAACATCCGCACAGACCTGTTAGGTTTCGGCTATAATACCGTGTATCAAGACTATGAGAATTTGAGTGGTTATACGGGAACGGTCTCTTCCATCAGCAGCCATATCAACAGTGGTACGGGTATTGTTAACTACTGCAACCACGGCAACGTTCAGATGTGGGGAGTTGCATACTATAGCAACACTCAGGTCAACGCCCTCACTAATAGCAACAAGTTACCCTTCATCTTCTCTGTCGCCTGCCTCGTTGGCAAGTACGACAATACCGAAACATCATACGGCAGTGGCTACACCATAGGTCAAAACAACGACTGCTTTGCTGAGGCCTGGATGCACGCCACCCAAAGCAGTACCGATTTAACGCCTACTGGAGCAGTCGGCGGCATATTCTCTTACATCTCACAGCCTTGGATTCCGCCTATGTGGGCCCAGGACGAGTTTATCGATATCCTCACGGAACAGCCCAACCATCACAACAAGAATACCTTGGGCGGTGCTGCTATTAATGGCCTCATGGGAATCTTTGACAATTTCAGCACCTCGGAAGCACAAGCCGTCGGTACCTATCAGGCATGGGTTCTCTATGGCGACCCGTCGATGATGCTCCGCACTAAGACGCCGCAGGAAATGACGGTCACTCATGCAGGTGAGATTCTTTCATCTGCCAAGTCCTTTACTGTGAACGTCAACAATGGCGATGGTGCTCTGGCTACCATCACTGATGCCAACCATAACATCTTGGGTAAGGCTACCGTAAGCAACGGCACTGCCAATATCAGTATCTCAGGCGATCTGATTGCCAACTCCGAACTCACACTTTGTGTTTTCGGATATAATAAGGTTACTTATCTCGGAACCATTTCAGTAATGCCCGAAGGGCCTTTCATCAGCCTTGACAGCTACACGCCAAGTTCCGCTTTGGTTGATGTGGACACCGACTTGAGCATTACACTTAAGAATGTGGGTACTGATGCCACTGAAGGTACTACTACTGTCACTCTAACTTCCAATGATACCAATCATGTCATTGTTCTTGAGGGAACCGAAACAAGTACTATCGATGTTCTTGATGTTGATGCAACTACCACTGTGAGCGGTTTCAAGATTCACATCGCTGAAGATGTAGCCGATGAGACTCCTGTGATTCTTCACTATTCTATTGTCTATGGTGATAAAACCTGGGAGGGTGACTTCAACGTCACTGCAGTGGAAGCCGTATTGAAATACAAGGGGATGACATGGGACGGCAGCTTCGTTCCTGGCGAAACCCTTACAGTCACAGCCAAGTTCAAGAATACCGGTCACTTCCAGGCTACCAATGCCAAGATTACGGCTGCTTCTACTAACGGATACGTCTCCATTGCTGAACCAACCGTTAACATTGGAACCGTTGAAGTAGATGGAGAGGTTACAGCTCAGTTTGCCATCACCATTGATGCCAACTGTCCCGAGACGGCGCAGCTTCCGCTGACCTTCGAGATGACGGCCGACGGTGGTCTCACTGCTCAGGGCGAGGAGACACTGAAGAATACTTGTTTCGTCCAGTTCAAACTGGCCGATTCCTATGGTGACGGATGGAATAACGCCAAGCTTACCGTCAGCTTCGATGACGGCACTCCCAGTCAGGACCTCACCATGGATTCTGGCAGTTTTGTAACCTATGGCTTTGAAGTAGGAAATGGTACCCATGTCACGCTGACTTGGACCAAGGGTAGCTATGACAATGAATGTTCGTTCACTGTATGCTACGACGGCGACCTTGTCATTTATCAATCAAGTGGTACTCCAAGTGCTGGTGTCCTCTATGAGTTCGACTGCAACTGTGCCGCTGCTACCCAGATATTCAATGTGACTGTGACTTCTGACAACAACAACCACGGTACCGTGACCGGTAGTGGTGAGTTCACCTTTGGACAATCCTGTACCGTAACGGCCACTCCTGCCGATGGCTATATGTTTACCAATTGGACTGTGAATGGCAATGTGGTTTCTACCGATGCCGAATACACTTTCAATGTAACCAGCGATATGGAGTTGGTGGCCAACTTCGCCTTAGGCGTTATGATTGGTGACGGAGGTACTTTAACGAATGATAATCTCCCCACCAACAGTTTCTATAACTACTCCATTTCAGAGCAGATCTATACTACCGCTGAGTTGGGCGAGGCAGGAATGATTACCAGTTTGGCTTTCTACAATGCCGGTACTGAAAAGACGCGCACCCTCGATCTTTATTTGAAGACGACGACGAAGAACACCTTCTCTAAAGGCTCCGACTGGATTGCCGTAGCAGGAAGCGACAAGGTCTTCAGCGGCAGCGTCACTTTGGTGGCTAACGGCTGGACCTACATCACGTTCAATACTCCTTTTGAGTATGACGGAACCTCCAACTTGGTACTCGTTACTGACGACAATACAGGAACATATTCGAAAGGTCTGAAGTGCACAGTATTTACTGCCAACGACCAAGCACTTTATGTTCGTAGCGATGGCACGAACTATAATCCGTCCAGTACGTCGTATTCTGGCACGTTATCTTCGCAGAAGAACCAGATTATTATCACCAAGGAAATCCCGTGTCAGGCACCGACAGATCTTGCTGCTACAGAGATTGGCTCAGACTACGTCAAGCTGAGCTGGACGGAGAACGGAAAAGCCGAAGAATGGACAGTTGCTTACGGTGACCAGACCATCACAGCTGACACCAATGAAGATTTCGTATTGGAAGGACTTGAACCAGAAACAACCTATTCGATTAAGGTACGCCCC
>JAILHP010000119.1 GCA_024695705.1 Prevotella sp.
TACCTTTGCAAGCAAATCAATAATTGTAAGCCCATGTCAAAGAACAAACTACAACCCGGGCGCGACGCCCTGCAACGCTACTTAGACGAAATAGGGGATACGCCCCTCATGACTGATGCCGAGGAACAGCAGCTGGCACAACGCATCCAACAAGGTGACCAGCAGGCTGCCGACCAGTTGGCAACCGCCAATCTGCGCTATGTCGTTACCATAGCCCGACAGTATCTGCCGCAGCTCTCAGCGCTCAACGCTCAACACTCACTACTTTTCGATGACCTCGTCAGCGAGGGAAACATCGGACTCATGAAGGCCGCGCTGAAGTTCAAGCCTCAAAGCTCAAACCTCAAACCTCAAAGCTCAAAGCGCTTTGTCACCTTCGCGGCACCCTATATCCGTACGGCTATCGAGCAGGCCCTCTCAACGCTCGATGCTCAACGCTCGACGCTCAGCACCGATGAGTCGCTGCCCCTTGGCAGCAACAACAACTTCACGCTGCTCAACGTGCTGGAGGATAAAGACGCGCCACAGGCTGACGCCCCGCTGGAACGCGACACGCTGTCAGCAGAGCTGCTCAATGCCGCCAGCGTGCTCAACGAGCGTGAACGGGCCGTCATCACCCGGCTGTTTGGCATCGGCTGCGAACGCCTCACCATGATAGAAGCCGCTATGGAGTTAGGCCTGAAGCGTGAGCGTGTCCGTCAGATACGCGACGTTGCCCTGCGCAAAATGAAGAAAGCGGGACGTTAAGGTCAAATTGTCACAAAACAATATATGCAGACAAGATTCAAGAAAGGAGCCAAGGTTTTCGACATCGTGATAACCGCCGTGACGGGAATGTTCTCGGTGGGCATGATGCTCTATGGCGTGTTTCATTTCGGACTGGCCGAGGCGTGGCCCGAACTGGTGCTCAACCTGTTCTACATGGCCTGTCTGGCTATGATATGGATGTACTTCTTCAATCGCCTTGACAGTCTTCGTTTCAACTACTGGTGCTCCATCACAGTGGGCATAACGGTGCTGCTGCGCGACATACTCTTTGCACCGCCCCTGTCATGTTACGCACTCCACCTGGTGTGTCTTATCCTCTCGGTGTTGCTGCTCTGCACGCTCACTTATTTCTATGCACGTAAGAACTGGAAGAGCTACACCAAGCGCAACCTGTGGGCCATCTGCATCATCGATATACTCATTGCGACACTCTACAACTGGGACATCTATATGGAGCCCATCAACGAATACACCAACTATTTTCTCACGGAGATCTGGATTCGCCCCACCATCACCTACGGCCTCGTGGCCTGCTTCGTGACAGAGGTAGAGAAAAAATAAATAAATCAACGATGAAACGTTCAAGATTATGGATGCTCGCCACCATCCTGATTATTTGTGGCGCAAGTGTGCTGGTGTTCACCGGCTGTCAGAGTGGAGGCAGGAAATCATCCAGTCCCGAAGCCACCGGCTTGATCAATGAGGCGTCCGAGGCGAAAGACAATGAGAGGGTGCTATTCTTGGCAGACAGCTTGGAAAAGGCGGGAAAGATTTCCCAAGGCGAGAGCTATTACTGGCAAGGCCATGCCTACTACCAGATGGGACAGCGCGAACAGGCAAAGTCCCTTTGGCAAGAGGCTATCAAGGTCACGGAAAATTCTACCGACGCCAACGACCTGAAATACTATGCCAAGTCGGCCAGCTACCTGACCAGTCAGCTCTGCCGTTACGCAGAATACGCAGCTGCCTTATATACGGCGCTCCCTGTCATCAACCGGCTGGAGAAGATTGAGTGCGACACCACCAGCGACTATACCAACCTGCTGGTTTTCGCAGGCTGCTGCAAGGTCTATTTCGACAAGAAAGACTCCACAGCCACCGACATGCTGGAGCGAGCCTATCGGCTGCACACCGACCGTATTCGGCAGAAAGCTTCGAAAAAGGCCTATCGTGATGCCATGGTGGGTATCATCAACATCGCCTACATCTGGAACTACGTAAAAGGATATGGGGAAGGACTGATGTGGGATGAACGCATGGGAGACTTGATGAAGGAATACAAGACGCTATTCGACGACGAAAAATATATTGACAAGCAATGGGCCAGGTACAAGATATTCCTAGCCACCTCATTGGAGGGTGTGGGCCGCCACGAAGAGGCTAAGAGTGCCTACGAGGAATACCTGCAGACGCAATTCTCGAATACCCGTGAGGGATGGACCGATGCCTGTGAATACCTCACCGTGGCCCAACGGTGGGATGAGGCTGTAGCCAACTATTGCACCATTCTGGAATACCTCCACAAGGACCTCAACGTTTATTCATTAGACAACATTCAGCGCTACTTGCTGAAGAAGTACCGTGCCCACCAGATGCTCAACCAGCAAGACTCCATTAATCTGACGGCACGCCAGATTTGCGAGGTGCTCGATTCCGCCATCACCAACAACAGGCACCTTGATGCCAGCGAGTTACAATCCATCCACGAGCGGGATATGGAGATTGTGGAGGCCGAAGCGAGTTCAGCACGCCAACGACAAATCTATACCGGTCTGGTGGTGGTGATACTGATCGCGGCGACGTGACCATTGAGGCTGCCTCGAATAATGAACGGTTGAAATTTACTATCATTGATAGCGGCATGCCTTTCGATCCCACCGTTCAGGCTGAAGTCGATACGACGCTTTCTGCCAAGGAACGGAAAATCGGCGGACTGGGCATCCACATCATGCGTCAGAACATGGACTCCATGAACTACGAACGCATGAACAACCTCAATGTGCTGACACTGAGGAAGAAATTTAAGAATGAAGAATGAAGAGTGAAGAATGAAGAATGAAGAATGAGCGTGTCCGTCAGATACGCTATCCTGCTACTTTCGGTTATAACATGCTATGTATGTGAATTTTAGTGGTAGCGGGGTTGTGGCTGAATCCAGCTACAACCCCGCTACTTTTTGGGCTTATCCTGCTACTATTTTAACTTTAGGTAGTAGCCGCGTATGCCATTGTTGCCTCCACGTTCCCAATGGAGCTGCTTCAGTGTCAATCCGAGTGTCTTCAAACTGGGAATGTCTGTCGTCCGCAGATGACGGGCGAGTTCCTTCTGGATATCCTTTACCTGCCAGAGGTTTTCGCGCTTGTGTTCGGATGTAGGTTGAAAAATACCCTGAAGGACAGAGAAAACGGACGATTCCTCCTGATATTGGCTGTTGTGTTTCTGTATCTCGCGCTCGTCGTCGCTGGTAAACCAATAGATGCAGTCGCGCTGTTGCAGTTCAGTGACGGCCTGCGCATACATCTGCCGATAGGGTATGTGTCCGGACATGTCAACCATGCCCGTTACTTCCACACAGAGGTAACGCCGTGTACCGTCGCCTGCAGGCAGCGGAGTCTGGTCGTTGGTGGTCGCAATGAAGGAACACAATCGCGGGGTCATGGTGTATTGGTCGCTACGCATCTTACGCACCTGAACGTCTTTCTCGGTGAGCAACCGCTTGATCTTGGCTTGTTCGCGGGGTGTCTTGGCATCGTACTCGTCAATGTTGACTAACCACATGCGCCCCAACACTCGTTCTACCTGCTCGGCGTTGTCCATTTTGATGTCCTTCATGTAGTATTCACGCATGCTGGGTGGCAGGATGTGGTTGCAGAACTGAGTCTTTTGCGTACCCTGTTCACCGATAATCATGGGAACCATGGAGTTGCCGAAGTCGCTGTTCAGGTCAAGGGCCTGAGCGACCATCGCCAGGAACCAACGGTGGAAATACTTGGGCCACAGGGCGTAACGCGTCGGCAGCCGACGGGCGTAGTCCTCGATGTAGTTGTGCTTGCCGTCCCATTCACCTACACCGGCCAGGAGCTCATGGATGGGGTTGTAATCCTGAATGTGGGCCGACTCTAAATAGACGCGAATGTCGTTCATCCAGCTTTCACCGCCTTCCTTCATCTCCTCCACCACCAAGCTTTTCAGCTGGCGGTCGGTTAGTGGTGCCCACTGTTTGAAGTTCAAGTCGTTGGGCCGAAACTCCGTGATGCCCTTCACGGTGTTGTAACGTAGCTGATAGCGACGTGACAGGAAGTCCTCAATGAAACGGATAATGCGCTCTTTTTCGTTCATCTGCGATTGGGGACGTCCGTTGTAGGGTTTCTTGTACGCCGTACGAAACGTTTTCCGTATGGCATCTGCTCCTAACAACTGGAAATGACGTGTCCATAGCGCCCGTGCCGTGCAGCTTTCCTCTGGCAACCCGGCTTTCTGGCAGTAGTCGGCCAAAACTTGCAGACGGTGCTCTGCCTGTTCGTCGATGGAAAGCTTTTCTGCTTCAGGTGTTGCACAGTCGTCAATGGATTTCGACAGACAAGTCTGGAACTCCATCTGCAGCCGTTTGCGCTCGCTGTAGTCGGGGTACCAGATGACGGTGCCGTCGTCGTCAGTCCGTGTGCCGGCGTAAGCCGCCAGTGCGTTGTTTGATAGGCGGACAACGGGAAGTGCTTGTGCCTGAGGCTGATAGTAGAGCTGTGGGTCGTGGCTCATGCGGCATCCTTGGGTGAGTGACGGTTCGCCGACTGTCAGACTGCACTGTGCCAGTACCCTGTAAAGTTCGCAGGCCGTCATTTGTGCTTGCCGCAGGAACGTCAGGTAATGGCTGGTGCGGACTTCCAGAGACTGTGGGCTGCTGGTGTTCCAAGGTTCCTGCCCGTCAGCATAGGCACATCGCACCACCACCTTCAGCGTGACACCGCTCACACCGGCAAAAGCCAGCAGGGTGTAGGGCACCTGTGCCACCCGTTGTTTGGCTTCTTCCACCTGACGGGCTCCGTCGGGACAGGGAATGTCGAGTAAGAGCAGCTGCGTGAAGGTGCGGGGCTGTTCAAAGCCGTTCCTGCCGAATGTAGCAGAAAAGAGCAGATAGGGTAGGCGGTCAGTGCCCCCCAGCGGGTAATGCGGTCCACCCTTCTCGGTAACCAGTCGGCCCAGCAGGGCGTTCGCTGCGATGGTCTCAGCAGCGGCTTTTGTCGTTTCTGAGCGCATGCGTGCTACGACGTCGTCCAGTTCTACTGATACAGGCATGTGTTGTTCGCCTAATTGTGTACGTACTTTTGTAATTTTCATCTTCGTTTT
>JAILHP010000126.1 GCA_024695705.1 Prevotella sp.
CGAGATGTATGCTTCACAAGTCAATGGGTCGGCCGATTTCGGTCAGTTCTTCTTCCTTTTCGCTATGATGATCTGTGCCTCCTTGATTTTCTCGCACCTGAAAACCAACGCGCAGCGTTCCACTTTCCTGACGCTACCGGCTTCCAATATGGAGAAATACTTAGCCTGCTTCCTCCATGTTGTCGTATCGGTGGGCATCGGAACCTTCGTGGCTTATTGCATAGCCGATGGCTTACGCGTACTGACCGACCTGTTGACCGGGCGTGTCGTCATCTGGGGTGTGCCTTATTTCTTTGATGCGCATAATGCTTATCTTTGGCCATGGGGAGCCTGGTTAATTGGCTGGGTCATCTACTTCCATTCCGTCTATATTCTTGGCGGCGCATTGTTCCGCAGGCTGGCATTCGTCCTGACGAGTATGCTTGTCGTCATCGGCTTCTTTCTCGTCATGTGGGGTGTGAAGGCTACCAGTGACGCCATAGACTGGAATTCCTACCCGATTTATACGACGGCGGATGGTAAAGCCGCATACCATTGGCTGTTCTACGTATTTCTTGTACTCATCTATCTCTTAGCCGCTGTTCACTATTGGCTCTCTTATCGCATTTTCAGCCGCATGCAGGTTATTACTCGTAAATATCTGAACGTATGACATTCCATTCTGACAAACCGATATATTTGCAGATGGCGGACCGCCTCTGTGATGAAATACTTGCCGGTACCTACAAGGACGACGACCGCATACCGTCAGTCCGTGAGTATGCCGTGATGCTGGAGGTGAACACCAATACGGCGGTGAAGACTTATGACGAACTTGCGCGCGCGAACATTATATATAATAAGCGTGGGCTGGGCTACTTTGTCACCTCAGGTGCCCGTGAACGGATATGCGACGAACGCCGCCGACTGTTCAAGGAACAGCAGCTGCCCGAGCTTTTCCGTCAAATGCAGCTCCTGGGACTCGACATCTCGGATGTGGTCTATACCTGGACGCACCTTCAAAAACATAAGGATTGTTAAAAAGTGGCGGTACACTGCAACTATTTTCTTACCTTTGTCATCTAATCGATAAAGTAAACTAAACATTAAACTGTGATACATCTCAGAGACATCAACAAAACCTATCAGGGCGCACAGCCACTCCACGTGCTGAAAGGCATTACCCTCGACATTGAAAAGGGGGAGTTCGTCAGCATCATGGGAGCGTCAGGCTCGGGCAAGAGTACGCTGCTGAACATCCTTGGTATTCTCGACAACTACGACTCGGGCACCTACGAGCTGGCTGGCACGCGGATCTGGAACCTCTCCGAACGCAAGGCAGCGGAATACCGTAACCGCATGATAGGCTTTATTTTCCAGTCATTTAACCTCATCTCATTTAAGACCGCCGTGGAAAACGTGGAGTTGCCACTCTTTTATCAAGGGGTGTCGCGCAGAAAGCGACACACCCTTGCTTTGGAGTATTTGGAACGCTTGGGCCTTTTAGACTGGGCAACCCACTATCCCAATGAGCTCAGCGGTGGCCAGCGTCAGCGCGTGGCCATTGCCCGTGCACTCATCACCCAGCCGCAGATTATCCTGGCTGACGAACCGACGGGTGCCCTCGACTCAAAGACGAGTGTGGAGGTGATGCAGCTGTTGAAGCAGCTGAACCAGGATGAGGGAATGACCCAGATTATTGTTACGCACGACCCCCTCGTGGCGGAACAGACCAACAGGATTATCAGGATAAAAGACGGTATTATCAGCCTCACCCCCGACCCCTCTCCAAGAAGAGAGGGGAGTGAGTAGTCTTATTATTAGTATGGAATTACTCAATGAAATTTGGCAGACGGCCAAGCGTAACAAGCTACGCACAGGTCTGACGGGCTTCGCAGTAGCCTGGGGCATCTTCATGCTCATCGTGCTGCTGGGAGCCGGCAATGGTCTCATCAATGCCAACATGAAGCAGAGCGAACGTTTCCTCTCCAACTCCATGGTGGTATATGGTGGACGTACGTCGAAGGCCTATCAGGGTTTGCAGGAAGGCCGTTGGATACGCCTCCAGACCGGTGACGTAGCTACCACCAGCTCGAAGTTCGGGGAGCACGTCGATGAGGTGGGTGCACGCTATCAGACCTCTGCCACCATCAGCTATGGCGAGGAATATATCAGCACCTCCATCACGGGCGTTTATCCCAACCACACGAAGATTGACAAGATGGAGATGCTCTATGGTCGTTTTATCAATGAGATAGACCAGCAGGAGAAACGTAAGGTGCTCGTGCTGAGCAATAAGCAGGCCGAGGAGCTGATGCCCAAGGACTACAGGAGTCTGTTAGGGCGCTACGTGAACGTCGGTAACATAGCCTTCCGTGTGGTGGGTATCTATAAGGACCGCGAGGATGGCAGGGCTGATGCCTTCTCAGCCTATTCTGCCATTAAGGGCATCTATGGTGCCAACACCGACGATGCCGGCAATATTGAGTTTACGTTCCACGGACTGACGACGGAGGTGGGGAACGACGCCTTTGAGTCGGACTACCGCCATCAGCTGAACGCCAACCACCAGGCACACCCTGAGGACGAGAGTGCCATCTGGCTTTGGAACCGTTTCACGCAGAGCCTGCAGATGGAGTCAGGTATCAGCATCATCCGTACCTTCCTCTGGATTGTCGGTCTCTTCACCCTGTTGTCGGGCATCGTAGGTGTCTCGAACATCATGCTCATCACCGTCAAGGAACGCACCCATGAGTTCGGCATCCGCAAGGCCATCGGTGCCAAGCCGTGGAGCATCCTGAAGCTCATCATTGTGGAGAGTGTTATCATCACCACCTTCTTCGGCTACATCGGCATGGTGCTGGGCGTAGCGGTGAATGAATACATGGATGCCACCATCGGAAACGAGACCATTGACACGGGACTGTTCAAGGCTACGATGTTCCTTGATCCTACCGTCGGCATCGACGTGTGCATCGAGGCTACGATGGTCATGATTATCGCCGGCACCATCGCCGGACTCATCCCAGCCTACAAGGCAAGTAAAATACGACCCATTGAGGCGCTGCGCGCCGACTAAAATTGTAAATAGTCAAATAGTCAAATGAGAATAGACCTGGATTCCTACCGCGAGATACTCGACACGCTGACACGTAACAAGTCACGGTCGTTCCTGACAGGCTTCGGCGTGTTCTGGGGTGTCTTTATGCTGGTTGCACTGATGGGTGGCGGACATGGTCTCAAGGAGCTGTTGAACAAGAACTTCGATGGCTTTGCCCAGAACACCGTGATGATTTGGGCGCAACCGACATCGAAGGCATACAAGGGATTCCGCAAGTCACGCTACTGGAGTATGGAGTATAAAGATCTTGAACGTCTGCGCCAGCGGGTGCCTGAGCTGGAAGTCATTGCTCCCATCCTCTTCTCGCCTTGGGGGCAGTCGAATACCGCCTACTACGGAGAACAGAAAACGTCGCCCAACATACAAGGTGTCAACCCCGACTATGCGAAGGTCGTGGAGCCGAAACTTTACTATGGTCGCTATATCAACGATATGGACATCCGTGAAAACCGTAAGGTCTGTGTCTTGGGAAAGAAGATATACAAAGACCTCTTCCGCGACGGTGGTGACCCTTGTGGCAAGAAGATTCGCGTGGATTCCACCTATTATGAGGTGATTGGCGTGGATTATTCCACCATTAGCATCCAAGGGCGTGCCGAGGAGCAGATAACCCTGCCCTTGACGTTGATGCGGCAGACCTACAATCGTGGTAATGCTGTCGATATGATAGCTGCAACAGGGCGCAAGGGCGTGGTGATGAGCGAAATAACGCCACGCATCCGTGAGACCATTGCCCGTGCCCACTACATAGACCCGACGGACGAGCAGGGTGCGATGGTATTCAATACCGAGGTATTGTTCCAACTGTTGGATAACCTCTTCAAGGGGGTCAACTTCCTCATCTGGCTTATCGGACTGGGCACGCTGCTCGCCGGCTCCATCGGTGTGTCGAACATCATGATGGTGACTGTCAAGGAGCGTACCACGGAGATTGGCATCCGCCGTGCCATCGGAGCCACACCCCGCATGATCCTCTCGCAGATTATCTCTGAGAGCATCGTGCTCACCCTCGTGGCAGGCATGAGCGGCATCCTCTTCGGCGTGCTCATCCTGCAGATGCTGGAACTGGCAAATACCGAGGACGGCATCCTCGCCGCCCACTTCCAAGTGCCGTTCTGGACGGCCATTGCCGCTGCATTGGCTGTCAGCGCCATGGGCGTGCTGGCGGGTCTGGCACCTGCCGCCCGTGCCATGAGCATCAAACCCGTGGATGCGATGCGAGACGAATA
>JAILHP010000114.1 GCA_024695705.1 Prevotella sp.
GCAGCAGTCCTGACAGCAGGTAGAGCAACGTACTCTTGCCCGTTCCGTTCTTGCCCAATAGTCCATAGACGCGGTCCTCTGTCAGTTCCAGACTGAACCCGTCAAAGACAAAAGCCTTCTGGCCCTTGTACTTGAATTGGATGTCATTTACTTTAATCATACGGTTTTTTGCGTTTGGTTACTTGTTCTGATTCTTGTTTTCGGTGTACCACTTTAATAGTACACTGCAAAAGTACAACAATCAGCACTTCCCTCCATATATTTCGCGAAGTTTTTTCCGTGCCATAACATTTTTTAACCTTGCCACCTTACTTTATACATGCGCGCACAAAGAGCATTATATGAACGCAGACAAAACGATTCATGCCTACAGGGGAAACGACAGAACAACTATCATAAACCCTTTAGGCTCATCAGTCTTCATGTCTGAACCGGGCAAGTTCATTCTTTGAACAAAGCAAAGTAACCTGCTGACGCTCGTCAGCTAATCAGCTGACAGCCGTCAGTTAATCTGCTGACGACCGTCAGCAGATATATTAGGACGGAGGTAAGTACTGGATTGGCCGGTCATCAATCGCGGGCATCCGCGCCCCACATCATCTTTTCCCGTAAGGTTTGGAAGTGATTCTGACGGGGACGCTTGACAATCTGTGCCTTGTAAGGAGCAAGGTGAAGCGTCAGACGGGTATCGTCCTGCAAGCTTTCGCTGCGTCCGTCAATGGCCACAAGGAAATTGTGGGTACGGCTCTCCACCTCAATCTCCAGCGTCGCCGTCTCAGGAATGACCAATGGACGGGTGTTGAGCGAATGGGGAGCAACGGCCGTCATGGCGAAGACATGAGTCTGCGGGATGATGATGGGGCCTCCGTTCGACAGCGAATAAGCGGTGGAACCCGTAGGAGTGCTCACCACCAATCCGTCAGCCTGATAGGTAGTAAGGTACTCGCCGTTGACGGTGGCGCGGATGGAAATCATCGAGGCATTGTCGCGTTTGAGGATGGCAACGTCGTTGAGGGCACAATTATAGCCGCTGATGGACTGACCGTCACTATCTACCTGCAGCAACGAACGCTTGTCAAGCGTCACATGACCGTTGAAGATGTCCTTGATACATTGTTCAAACTCATCAGGACGGATGTCGGCCAGGAAACCCAGCCGCCCCATGTTGACGCCGATGATGGGCGTACAGGCGTCACCCACCACGCTGGCCGTACGCAGCAGCGTGCCGTCACCACCCATGGAGATGGCGTAGTCGTAGGGTTCCTCGTAACGGTCGAAGACGTGTTTGAACTCAGGCTGCACGCCGGACGTATGCTGCAGGAACTCGAAATACTCACGATCCACATGGACTTCAGCCTCGTACTTTTTCAGGCACGAGAGCACCTCCTGGATGCTGGCCGACTTCTTGGCTTGGTAGCAGTTGCCGAACAAGGCGATAATCAATTTGCGTCGATGCATAAAAAATATGGGGCGAAAATGCCGTTATTTGCCAAACATTTTGTAACTTTGCGGTTGAAAAGACCGCGAATTCGTTGACAAAGTTACGAATTAATCTTGAAATAACGTCAAAACAACCCCGATAAATCGAAGAAAATGGCAAAATTAAGTGTAAATATCAATAAAGTGGCTACCTTGCGCAACGCCAGGGGTGGGAATAACCCCGACGTGGAACGCGTGGCCCAGGACTGTGAGAAATTTGGTGCACAGGGCATCACCGTGCATCCCCGTCCTGACGAGCGACACATCCGCTATGAGGATGTACGACTGTTGAAGCCCCTCATCACGACGGAGTTCAACATTGAGGGCAACCCCATCCCGTCGTTCACTGATTTGGTGCTCGAGGTGAAGCCCAAGCAGGTGACCTTAGTGCCCGACGGCCACGACCAGCTGACCAGCAACCACGGGTGGGACACGCTGGAGAACCGTCCCTTCCTGACGGACATCTGTCAGGTGTTCCGTGAGGCCGGCATCCGTACGAGCATCTTTGTAGATCCCGACCCACGCATGGTGGAGGGTGCCGCAAAGTGTGGTGCCGACCGTGTAGAACTTTACACGGAGCCGTACGCTGCAGGTTACGAAGCCAACCGCGAAGCCGCCATCGCTCCGTTCATCGAGGCTGCCAAAGCCGCCAGGGACTGCGGACTCGGACTGAATGCCGGTCACGACCTGTCGCTGGTGAACCTGCGTTATTTCAATGAACAGATTCCCTGGCTCGATGAGGTGAGCATCGGTCATGCCCTCATCTGTGATGCTCTCTACATGGGACTGGAAAACACCATCCGACAATACTTGGAGAGATTAAAGATTAAACATTAAAGATTAAAGACTAAACATTAAAGATTAAACATTAAAATAGTAAAATGAAAAGGGTTTATATGTTTTTGGCAGAAGGCTTTGAGGATGTCGAGGCCCTGATTCCACTGGACGTGCTGCGTCGCGGCGGTGTAGATGTAAAGACAGTGAGTGTGGGTGACGGCTATGTGGTGACGTCAGCCCACGGCGTGAACATCGAGGCAGACCTCATGTTCATGGAAATCAATCCCAGCGATGCCGACCTGCTGATGCTGCCCGGCGGTATGCCCGGCGCCAGCAACCTCTATGCCCACGAAGGACTGTGTGAGGCACTGCTCAAGCAGAACGAGAAGGGCAAGATGATCTCCGCCATTTGTGCTGCTCCGGCTGTCGTACTGGCACAGTTAGGCATTCTGAACGGCAAGCGCGCCACCTGCTATCCTGGTTTCGAACAGCTGTTGACAGAGGCCACCTACACGGGCGACCTGGTCACCGTTGACGGCAACATCACCACCGCCGAAGGACCGGCAGCCGCCTTCCCCTATGCCTATGAGCTGCTCGCCCAGCTTGTTGATCAGGCTACTTCTGACCAGATTGCCGAAGGCATGCGGTATAAGCATTTGATGAAAGGCTGATGGATTACATCATCATCGTGGCAGGCGGAAAGGGCCTGCGTATGGGAAGCGATATCCCCAAGCAGTTCCTGCCCATCGGCGGGAAACCGGTACTCATGCGCACCATAGAACGCTTCCGTGAATATTCCGCAGAGCTGCAAATCATTCTCGTGCTGCCCAAGGCACAACAGGACTACTGGAAGGAATTGTGCCACCAGTACTCTTTCCCCCTCCCTCAACAGGGAGGGGTCAGGGGTGGGTCCGGAGACCCCTATCTCCTTGCCGACGGCGGTGAGACTCGTTTCCACAGCGTGCAACACGGACTGGCGCTGATTCCTGACGATGCTGAAGGTGTAGTGGGCGTTCACGACGGCGTGCGTCCCTTCCCCAGCCTTGACGTTATCCGCCGCTGCTACGAAACCGCCCGTGAGAAGAAGGCCGTCATCCCCGTCATCCCGGTAGTGGAGACCCTGCGAAGAATTACACAAAAGGAACCGTCCCTTTTGTGTAATTCCGTGACGGTACCACGTGGTGACTACCGTCTGGTACAGACGCCCCAGACCTTCGACATCCAGTTGCTGAAGGCTGCCAATAGAGCGGCTGACGGTTCACCCGTCAGCTTCACCGACGACGCCTCGGTGGTAGAAGCCTATGGACAAGAGGTAAGCATGGTCGAGGGCAACCGAGAGAACATCAAGATTACCACCCCCTTCGACATCTGCATTGCCGAAGCAATCCTTTCCACTCACCACTCACCACTCACCACTCACCCATAATGTCAATCCTGCACCAAGACATACAGTACCTGCCAGGCGTAGGTCCCAACCGGAAGAAGATGCTCAGCGAAGAACTCGGCATCAAAACCATCGGTGACTTGTTGCAGTACTACCCCTACCGCTACGTGGACCGCAGTCGGCTGTACAGTATCCGCGAACTGACGGGCGACATGCCGTTTGTGCAGGTGAAGGGCTTCATCCTGAGCTTTGAAACCTTCAAGATGAACGGCAGGAAGGAACGTGTGGTGGCCCACTTCACCGACGGCAGCGGCAGGGTGATGGACCTCATCTGGTTCGTCTATGGCAAGAATGCCCTCACCAAGTACAAGGTGGATACGGAATACGTGGTCTTCGGAAAGCCCACCGTCTTCAACGGACGGGTACAGGTGGCGCATCCTGAGGTGGAACCCGCTGACACGCTGGAGCTTTCCACCATGAAGATGCTGCCCTATTACCACACGACGGAGAAGATGAAGAAAGCAGGCATGAACTCCCGCACCATTGAGAAACTGACCAGGACCATGGTGAGCGTCATCAAGGAGCCCATTGC
Source organism: Prevotella sp. (assembly GCA_024695705.1). Lineage (GTDB taxonomy): Bacteria > Bacteroidota > Bacteroidia > Bacteroidales > Bacteroidaceae > Prevotella. Next base: position 4,233 of record JAILHP010000114.1, read on the forward strand.
CGAGACGCTGCCGGCCTTCATCACCGAGCGGCTACACCTGATGGGACGCGACGAGGCCCTGCGCATCATCCACAACCCGCAGAACACCAAGGACCTGGAACGGGCCCGCGTCCGACTGAAGTTTGAGGAGCTGTTCTACGTGCAGCTGAATATATTAAGGTACGCGAGCGACCAGCGCCGCAAGTACCGAGGGTATGTGTTCAGCAGGGTCGGCGACCTGTTTAACACGTTCTACTACCGCCACCTGCCCTTCGAACTGACGGGTGCCCAGAAGCGCGTCGTCAAGGAGATACGCAAGGACATGGGCAGCGGTCGGCAGATGAACCGTCTGCTGCAGGGTGACGTAGGGTCGGGCAAGACCCTCGTGGCACTCATGTCCATGCTCATCGCCTTGGACAACGGCTATCAGGCCTGCATCATGGCACCCACGGAAATTTTGGCCGAACAGCACCTGCAGACCATCTGCGACTTCCTGGGTGACATGGCCATCCGCGTGGAACTGCTGACCGGCATGGTGAAGGGAAAGAAACGCCAGGAGATTCTCAACGGTCTGCTGACAGGCGAGGTGCAGATACTCGTCGGTACCCATGCCGTCATTGAAGACACGGTGCAGTTTGCCCGTCTCGGTATGGTGGTGGTCGATGAGCAGCACCGCTTCGGCGTTGCCCAGCGTGCCAAGCTCTGGAGCAAGAGTCAGAACCCGCCCCACGTGCTGGTGATGACGGCCACCCCCATTCCACGTACGCTGGCCATGACGCTCTATGGCGACCTTGACGTCAGCGTCATCGACGAACTGCCCCCCGGCCGCAAGCCCGTGCGCACCCTCCACGTCTATGACAACCGCATGGCATCGCTCTATGAAGGCATCCACCGTCAGATAGAGCAAGGGCGCCAGGTATATTTCGTCTTCCCGCTCATCGAGGAAAGCGAGACGCTGGACCTGAAAAACCTGGAGGACGGCTTCACCCAGTTGTGCGAGGCCTTCCCTGAATACCGCCTGAGCAAGGTCCACGGCAAGATGAAACCCAAGGAGAAAGAGGAGGAGATGCAGCGTTTCGTCACTGGCTACACCCAGATACTCGTGGCCACGACGGTCATTGAGGTGGGTGTCAACGTGCCCAACGCCTCCGTCATGGTCATCCTCGAAGCCCAGCGTTTCGGTCTGAGTCAGCTACACCAGCTACGCGGACGAGTGGGACGCGGAGCCGACCAAAGCTATTGCATCCTCGTCACCAACTACCAGCTGGGAGTGGAAACCCGTAAGCGCATTGAGATCATGTGCGAGACGAACGACGGCTTCCGCATTGCCGAGGCCGACCTGAAGCTACGCGGCCCTGGCGACCTGGAAGGCACCCAGCAGAGCGGTATGGCCTTCGACCTGAAAATAGCCGATATTGCCCGAGACGGACAGCTGGTACAACTGGCCCGCGATGAAGCTCAGCGCATCATCGATGACGACCCGACCTGTCAGGACAGCAAGTACCTCATGTTGTGGAATCAGCTCCGCGAATTGCGAAAAACTAACATCAATTGGGGTGTTATCTCGTAATATAAAGTGTTAAAATACACACAAATTGTGTTAAGAATGTTCGTATTTGGAAAATAATTTGTACCTTTGCAGCGTTTAATGCACATGAGGCAACGAATAACTGCCTCTAAAACCAAAACCCGTTATGAATTTAAAGAAGCTTAAGACAATCACTTTCATGGCGTTTGCAATCCTCGTTTCTATCCCGACAATGGGACAGGACCTCTTAGCCAATCAGGCTCCCATCGACCGTAAGATGAAGGCCGTTGATTCCGTTGCATTCCGCCAGTTACTTCAAACAGAAAGCACTGAGCTCCCGGGCGCTGACCTTTATCAGGACTGGGACAATAGATACGTCAGCAAAGTTAGCGGCATCCTCCCTGAAGAGTTCCGCATTGACCTGCGTGGTTTCCACATGCCGACTCCGAGTCGCGTGGTGACCTCTAACTTCGGTGCCCGCTGGGGACGTCAGCACAAGGGTTTGGACATCAAGGTCTATATCGGCGATACCATCCGTGCAGCCTTTGCCGGTAAGGTACGCATCGTCCGCTACGAGCCTCACGGATATGGCAAGTACGTGGTTATCCGTCACGACAATGGTCTGGAGACCGTCTATGGTCACATGTCAGCACAGCTCGTCCGCGAGAATCAGGAAGTACGTTCTGGTGAAGTCATCGGTCTGGGTGGTAACACCGGCCGCAGCACAGGTTCCCACCTGCACTTTGAGACACGTCTCTGTGGCGTGGCCCTGAACCCCGCCCTGATGTTCGACTTCAAGAATCAGGATGTGGTGGCCGACTACTACACCTTCCGCAAATCGACCTACGAGAGTGAGTCGGCACAGGCAACCCGTCTGCGTGGCGTAGGTGGCACAGCTACAGCTCCCGCTGAGCCCAGGACTCGTACCGAGGTGGCTGCCGTTACGCCTGCTCCTCGTCAGAAGAACACCGTTGCCAACGAGAACGTACGCTTCCACAAGGTGGCCAAGGGTGAAACCCTCTACTCCATCGCCCGCAAGCGCAACACGAGTGTGGACAACCTCTGCAAGCTGAACCACATCGGCAAGAACTTCCGCTTGACTCCCGGTCAGGTGCTGAAGTACAATTAAGAAACATCAAATCAACAATATACAAAAAGCAGTGCTCCCCGTTCACGAGGAGCACTGCTTTTTTATACGTTTATTTATTATCCTCGAAGTCCTCTTCAAAGTCTTCGTAATCATCGATATCGGCATCCTCAACGTCAATGTACTCAATGTCCTCGTCTTCGCCCTCATCAGCCATTTCGTCGGCAAAAACCGACATGTCCTTGTCGCGGTGGACAATCGACTCCGACGTGGTGATGGCAGCCAGCTTGTTGCTCTCGGCATTCAGTTCCCGCCACAGCACGTCCTTCAGCTCGTCCAGTCCAAAGCCGGTGACGGCAGAAATAAAGACAATGGGAACGGAATCTCCTATTTCCCCCTTGTTCTCCATCTCCTCACGCAGCATCCCCATCAGCTCCTCGTCCAGCAGGTCACACTTCGTGACAGCCAGCACGCGGTGCTTGTCCAGCAGCTCAGGGTTGAACTGCCGCAGCTCGTTCAGCAGGATGTCATACTCCTTCATGATGTTGTCCGTATCGCCGGGCACCATGAACAGCAGCAGCGAGTTACGCTCAATATGACGGAGAAAGCGCAGACCCAATCCCCTACCCTCGCTGGCACCTTCAATAATGCCGGGAATGTCGGCCATCACAAACGACTGGTTGTCGCGGTAGCCCACGATGCCCAGTGACGGTTCCATGGTGGTAAAGGGGTAGTTGGCAATCTTCGGACGGGCATTCGACAGGGCCGATACCAGAGTAGATTTTCCCGCGTTGGGGAATCCCACCAGTCCCACGTCGGCCAGTAGCTTCAGTTCCATGATGACGGTCATCTCCTGCATGGGCTCGCCGGGCTGTGCATAGCGCGGAGCCTGGTTGGTGGCCGTACGGAACTGGAAGTTACCCAGTCCACCTCTGCCGCCTTTCAGCAGCACCACCTCCTGTCCGTCTTCTCTCACATCACAGACATACTTTCCCGTTTCGGCATTATAGACCACCGTTCCGCAGGGCACGTCGATATACACGTCCTTGCCGTCGGTGCCGTGACACTTGTCCTTGCCACCGTTGCCTCCGTGCTCGGCAAAGATGTGACGCTCGTACTTCAGGTGCAGCAGCGTCCAGTAGTTATGATTACCCCGCAGGATGATGCTGCCGCCCTTGCCGCCGTCACCCCCGTCGGGACCGCCGTTGGGGTTGTACTTCACGTGGCGCAGGTGCATGGAGCCTCTTCCGCCCTTGCCTGAGCGGCACAATATCTTAACGTAATCAACGAAATTACTTTCCATCTTACAAATTATCAATCACAGCGCAGATGTCGCTGAAGATGCGGTCAAGCTCTCCCAGGCCGTTGATGTGGTGATGCAGCCCTTCCTGCTTGTACCACTCAATGAGCGGCTGAGTCTGCGAGTGATAGACCACCAGGCGTTTCTTGATGGTTTCCTCGTTGTCGTCAGCCCTTCCGCTCTGCTGTCCGCGCAGCAGCAGACGCTTCATCAGTTCGTCCTCAGGCACGTCCAGCTCTATCATGGCAGCCACTCTATGGTTACGCTCTGCCAGCATCTGCTTCAATGCCTCAGCCTGCGGAATGGTGCGGGGGAAGCCGTCGAAGATGACACCCTTGTGTGCTGGTCCGAAGCCGTCATACACCTTTGCCAGGATTGACACCATCAGCTCATCGGGAATCAGCTGGCCATTGTCAATGAAGCCCTGAGCCGTCTTTCCCAGTTCTGTACCTTTCTTGATTTCCTCACGGAGCACATCACCAGTCGAGATATGCCCCAACCCATAATTCTTTATGAGCAGGTCGCTCTGCGTTCCCTTACCGGAACCAGGCGCACCGAAAATAACGATATTCTTCATAACCACTCTTTGTTCTTGTTGGTTAAACTCTTTTCGTTGTTCCTTGTTCTTATACCATAAATCTGTCATCAGGTCTTTCTGATTCTTACCTGACTCCACATCGCTTGGCAAATAGGGTAGTTTCACAAACTTCATGTTTATTCTCGATTTTCTTATTTTCGATTCATTACTTCTTGTTGCTTTCTCTTTACGGATAGCCTGCCTACAATCATATAAATCGTAGATCGAAAATCCGTAAATCGAAAATGTCAGAAATGTCTTATCCTTCGTACAAGGTATAGATCTCCGGCAGGTTGCGTCCCTGCTGGTCGTAGTCGAGCCCGTAGCCTACAATAAAGTCGTTGGGAATAGTAAAGCATACATAGTCCACGTCTAAGTCCTCCTGCACATTGTCCGGTTTCAGGAAAAGCGTACAGATATGCACCGATGCTAACCTGCGGGTACCGAGCGACTCTATCATCTGTTTCATCGTGCGCCCCGTATCCACAATATCCTCCACGATGATGACGTGGCGATCAGTCAGGTCTTCATTGATACCCAGAATCTCCTTCACCTTGCCTGTTGAGGTAACACCCTGGTACGATGCCAGTTTGACAAACGAGACCTCACAGGGAATGGTCAGTTCACGCATCAGGTCTGCTGTAAACATGAACGCTCCGTTGAGCACACTTAACAGCAGCGGGTTCTTGCCCTCCATGTCGTGGTTGATGCGCTGTGCCATCTCCTTGATTCTCTCCTTGATTTGTGCCTCCGTATAGGAGGTTTTGAACGTTTTGTCCTTAATTTTTACTATACTCATAACGTGTCAATTTAGGATTTTGCCACAAAAGTAATGAAAAGAATAAAAAAATAAAAAAATAAAAAAATAAAAAAGGTTAAGTGGCATAAAAAAACTGCGTCTCTTAGGTAAACTTCACTTGACTTTGTCTTCCTCACTCACGACTCGGCCATTCAAGCAAGCTTGATGGCGCTCGCTGTTCTTTCGGTTCGGAAATGAAAATAAATGCTAATTTATTTTGCATTTCGCTCGGTTTGCATTACCTTTGCCGACGTATGAAGATATTTACCAGTGCTCAGATACGTGAGCTTGACCAATATACGATAGATCACGAGCCCATCAAATCCATCGATTTAATGGAGCGCACAGCTAAGGCCGTCATGCGGGCCATCTGTGAACAATGGGCCACTACCACTCCCATCATCGTGTTTGCCGGACCGGGAAACAACGGCGGCGATGCCTTGGCAGTGGCACGTCTGTTGGCCGAGGCCAACTACCTCGTGTCCGTCTATCTGTTCAACATCCACGGACACCTGTCGGCCGACTGTGCCACCAACCGTCAGCGTCTGCGTGACTGCAGGTTGGTCAAGGCCTTCACGGAGGTAACTCAGGAGTTTGATCCGCCTCAGCTGGAAAGCAACATGCTCGTCGTTGACGGCTTGTTCGGTTCAGGCATCAACAAACCATTGAACGGCGGATTCTCCTCGCTGGTAAAGTACATCAATGCTTCGCCTTCACGCGTGGTGAGCATCGACCTGCCGTCGGGACTGATGTGCGAGGACAACACCTACAACATCCGTTCCAACATTATCATGGCCGACCTGACGCTCACCCTGCAGCAGCCCAAGCTCGCATTCTTCTTCCCTGAGAACCAGCCGTATATCGGTAAGCTGCGCGTGCTTGACATCCGAATCAGCGCCGAGGGCATCCGTAAGACTGACGCCCAGTACAACATCATCGAGGAAACCGAGATACGTCCCCTGCTCATGGGGCGCGACAGCTATGCCCACAAGGGCAGCATGGGCAATGCCCTGCTCATTGCCGGCAGCTACGGCATGGCAGGCGCCGCCGTCCTTGCCGCCAAGGCCTGTCTGCGTTCCGGTGCCGGCAAGGTGACGGTCCACTCCCCGCGTCGTAACAACATGATACTGCAGATCTCCGTCCCCGAGGCCATCGTACAGCTCGACAGTGAAGACACCATCTTCTCTGAAGCCGTCGATACAGAGGAATACAATGCCCTGGGCATCGGTCCCGGACTCGGACAGAACGAGACCACCGCCATTGCACTCATTGCCCAGCTGCGGCGCACGCAATGCCCCATAGTGGCCGATGCCGACGCCCTCAACATGCTGGCCAACCACCGAGCATGGCTCATGCAACTGCCCAAGGAAATCATCTTCACCCCTCACCCCAAAGAGTTCGACCGCCTGGAAGGCCACTCTGCCGACAGCTACGAACGACTCACTAAGGCCCGCGAAATGGCCGAGCGCCAGCAGGCCTACGTCATCCTGAAGGGTCACTACTCCGCCCTCTGCTGTCCTGACGGACATGTCATGTTCAACAACACGGGCAATGCCGGTATGGCGACGGCAGGCAGCGGCGACGTCCTCACAGGCATCATCACCGCCCTGCTCGCACGGGGCTATGGACGCAAGGAAGCCTGCATGGTGGGTATGTATCTGCACGGACTGGCCGGTGACATCGCCGCCCGCCATTTGGGACAGGAGAGCCTCATCGCCAGCGACCTCATCCAGTATCTGCCCGAAGCCTTCAAACGGCTGAATGACTGAATACATTAAGGATAACGGATTAAAGATTACAGAATAAACATTAAACATAACAACAATGAAGAATCACTTGTCACTTGTCACTTGTCACTTATCACTTATGACTTGTCACGTGTCACTTATCACGTGTCTGTTTGCCCTTTTACCTTTCAGCGTCAATGCACAGACCGTGCTCTCCAAGTACCAGCCCGGCGTAACCACCGACGGCGCCATCTATTACCTGCCGAAGACCGCCTTGCACTTCCTGGTACAAGTGGAGAAGACCACCTACACCCCAGGTGAGTACGCCCCCTATGCCGAGCGTTACCTTGCCCTCCATGGTGTCAAGACTGAGAAGACCGTCAGCTACCGCGTCACCAATGTCATGATGCAGGCAGTAGGTCAGGCAGACACCGCCAAGTGCTTCGCCCTGAAATACAATGCCCGCTCAGCCGCTTCCAATCTGGAGCTGGCCGACGACGGCGTACTGCTGGCCATCAATACCCCGGGCATCCGACAGGAGCGCCCCCGTCACTTCACGCCCTCCGCGAAGCCCAGGGCACTCAACCCCCGCCAGTTCCTCAACGAGGAGATCCTCGCTGCAGGCAGCATGGCCAAGCGTGCAGAGCTCATCGCCCAGGAAATCTACAACGTCCGTGACAGCAAGAACCAGCTGACGCGCGGCGAGGCCGACTACATGCCGAAGGACGGAGAGCAGCTGCGCATCATGCTGGCCCAGCTCGACGAGCAGAACCAGGCACTCACCCAGCTGTTTGCCGGCACCACCGTCTGCGACACTACGGAGTACATCATCATGACCTGCCCAATGACGGCCGTCAAGGACATGGTACTCTTCCGCTTGTCACAGCACCTGGGAATCGTCAATGCCGACGACCTGTCGGGAGAGCCCTACTACCTCACCATCGACGACCTCAAGACCGTTCCCGTACCTGCAGACAGCAAGAAGAAAAAGAAGAAGCTCGAGGAGGAGGGCATCTACGTCAACATCCCCGGTCGCATCAAGGCCACCGTTACCCATCGTGGCAGGGAGTACTTCTCTGATGAGTTGAATGCCGGTCAGTTCGGTAACGTCGAGCTGCTCAGTGCCGAGCTCTTCAACAAGCGCTACGCCATCCGCCTGCGCCTCAATCCCGTCAACGGCGGCGTCGAACTGCTGGAGTCGGAACAAGTGAAATAGTGCGGAAAAGCTTAATGTCACGTGTCACGTTGTCACGTTTTCATAAAAAACTGCCCGCGCTATCCAGCGCAGGCAGCTCAACTCATAGATTATTTATTATGTCAAATTTAGTTTTTCGAGAGAGAACGCAGTTTAGTTTCAATCATGACATCAAAGCCGAGGGCAGTGCCTGCATAAATCAGACATTGGGCGAAGGCTGCGATTAAGCGAGAGCAATGCCATGCTTGCATGAGCAATGCCGAGCGTGAGCAGGCTCGCGACGAAGTCGCAAGAACCAAAGGACTGAGTCAGAAATCTCGCCGAAAGGCGGGGCAATGAAACCTGCTATGCTCAGCCCCACACCGGAGGCCAACATCGCCACAGCCGTCCATGCACGTACATTCGTTTTCATACAACAAATTTTTTAACAACGGATTCCACGAATTTTACGGATTTTTTCAACACAGATTGTATGTATTTTCAGAATAACCTTCGCGTGGCTTTAAAA
>JAILHP010000184.1 GCA_024695705.1 Prevotella sp.
GGCAACGTGGCGCAATACATCAGCGCCGAGGTGCAGGGTGCCCACGTGAAGATTGAGCAGGATAACAATTTCGCAGGCACAGGTGACGATGCTGACGAGATAGCATACACCCTGACGGGCAGCTCGACGGACGGCGAGTTCTACATGAGCGGCAAGTACAAGGCCACCGTCAACCTGAACGGTCTGACGCTGACCAATGCCACGCCCGTCTATAGCGGTGCGGCCATCAACATTGCCAACGGCAAGCGCATCGACATCAGCGTGAAGAAGGATAAGGTCAACACGCTGACCGACTGTGCCAACCCCAGCGAGGACCTGGCTCAGAAGGCCTGCCTCTACGTCAAGGGACATGCCGAGTTCAAGGGCAAGGGCGTGCTGAACGTCATCGGCCGTTATGCCCACGCCATCAAGAGTGGCGAGTACATGGAGATGAAGAACTGTACCATCAACGTGACGGCTGCCGTGAAGGACGGCGTCAGCTGTAACCAGTACTTCCTCATGGAGAGCGGCGAGCTGAACATCAGCGGCACGCAGGACGACGGCATCCAGTGTGACCTGGACGGCGACACATCGACAGGCCAGCTGGACGACCATGAGGATGAGGACTCCGGCAACATCTATATTGAGGGAGGTACGCTGAACGTCAGCGTGACGGCAGCGGCTGCCAAGGCCATCAAGTCAGAAGGCGACTTCTTCGTCAGCGACGGCACCATCACCTGCACTACCAGTGGCGGCGGCGTATGGGACACCGACAAACTGAAGACCAAGGCGGCCTCCTGCCTGAGTGCCGACGGTAACATGGCCATCAGTGGAGGAACCCTCTCCCTGACCAGCACCGGTGCCGGCGGCAAGGGCATCAGCGTCGATGGCACACTCACCATCAGCGGCAATGCCGACATCACCATCAGTACCAGCGGCCATGCCGTAGTCGCCTCGTCGTCAGGCACCCTTTCCATTGTCACCAACTCACACAACCTCGACAACTACACCACAAGCTATAAGTCGTCGCCCAAGGGTATCAAGGCCGATGGTGCCATTAACATCAACGGCGGCATCACCCGTGTCACCACCACAGGTGCCGGCGGCGAGGGCATTGAGAGCAAGGATGAGATTAACATCAGCGGCGGACAGGTCATCGTGAATGCCAGCGACGACGCCATCAACGCTGCCTATATGAAGGACGACAATAAGCAGTGGGTCAGCGGTACGGGCACCATGACCGTTACTGGCGGCTACATCTATGCCCGCTCAACAGGCAATGACGGCATGGACTCCAACGGCAACACCTACATCAAGGGCGGCATAGTCTTCGCCATGGGTGCTTCAGGTGCTGAAATGGCCATCGATGCCAACACCGAGGAGCAGAAGAAACTCTACATTCAGGGTGGCACCGTCATTGCTCTGGGCAACCTGGAGAACGGAGCCAGCATTACAGGCGGAACGGCCAAGCAGACCACTTCCTGGAACGGCAACACGACGTATGCACTCTACAATGGTTCGACGCTCGTCGGCACGTTTGTCACACCTACGAAGTCGTCAGGCAGCGGTGGCGGTCCCGGCGGTGGAGGCCCCGGTGGCGGCGGTAGTCAGAAACTCATCGTCTATACCAGTTCAACGCCTGCCCTGACCACGGGCGGCACCGTCAGCGGCGGTACCGAGTACTGCGACGGCATCCTCAACATCGGCTGCACCGTCAGCGGCGGTTCCAACGTCTCGCTCAGCAATTACTCCAGCGGTGGAGGAGGAGGCGGATGGTGATGAATTACGGCCTTCGGCCTAAATGATAAATGAGAAATGATAAATGATAATGAGGAAAGTATTATTTTCATTGTTGATCTTGGGTGCTGCGGTATGCAGTGCCCAAGAAGTGTTAGTAAAGTCGCCTGACGGACAGGTTGTCGTCAGTGTAGGTACCGAGGGCGGAAAGGCTTATTACACCGTGAAGCGTAATGGACTGACCGTGCTGGAACGTTCGCAGTTAGGGCTGACCGCCAACTACGGCGATTTCGTCAACGGGCTGACCCTTGAGAAAAGCGAAACGGGACAGCTGCAGCGCACCTACCAGATGACGCGTACCAAGGCATCGGAAGTCAACTACGAAGCCGGCACACTGCTGGCATCGTTTGTCAATGGCAAGGGACAGCGCATGAACGTGGAGTTCAGGGTGTCAAACCGCGATGTGGCGTTCCGCTATCATCTGGAGCCCGACCATGAAGGACGTCCAAAGAGTGCGGTCATCCTGTCTGAGGCATCAGCGTTCAGCTTCCCTGACGGCACCACGACGTTCCTCTCACCGCAGAGTAAGCCCATGGTAGGTTGGGAACGTACCAAACCCAGCTACGAGGAGGAGTACCGCGCCGACCGTCCTATGACGGAACGTTCGGCACAGGGCGAGGGCTACGTCTTCCCTGCCCTGTTCAAGGTGCCCACACCCCCGGGCATGCTGAGTCATTGCCTGCACAACAACCCGGATGCCATCATCAACATGTCAAAGACGTGGGTGCTCCTGACGGAGACAGGGATCAACGGCAGCTACGTAGGTAGCCACCTGAGCGACTTCGCTCCCTCTCCCTTTGGAGAGGGCGGGGGGAGAGGCTCTTATCGCATCGCCTTCCCCAACCCGGGTGAGAACAACGGCAACGGCACCGCCACTGCAGGTGTGCCCATTCCCTGCACCACACCCTGGCGTACCATCACTCTGGGTACGCTGGCTGACATCGCAGAGACCACCGTCAGCTACGACCTTGTGGAACCGCTCTACGAGCCGTCACAGGAGTACAAGCCGGGACGCTACACGTGGAGCTGGCTGCTGTGGCAGGACGAGAGCATCAACTACGCCGACCAGGTGCAGTTCATTGACTTAGCAGCAGCAATGGGCTTCGAGTACTGTCTGGTGGATAACTGGTGGGACCAGCGCATCGGCCGCGACAAGATAGAGGAGCTGTCACGCTATGCTCAGTCGAAGGGTGTAAGCCTCATGATGTGGTACAACTCCAACGGCTACGAGAACGATGCGCCGCAGACACCCCGTCAGTGCATGAACAACCCCGTGGCACGCGACAAGGAGATGGCTTGGCTCCAGCGCATCGGCGTGAAGGGCATCAAGGTGGATTTCTTCGGAGGCGACAAGCAGCCCACCATGCAGCTCTATGAGGACATCCTCTACGACGCCAACCGCTACGGCCTGCAGGTCATTTTCCACGGATGTACGCTGCCCAGAGGCTGGGAGCGCATGTACCCCAATTTCGTGGCATCAGAAGCCGTGCTGGCCTCTGAGAACCTGTTCTTCGGCGAGGGAGCCACCATCCGCGAGGGCTTCGACCTGACGCTGCACCCCTTCTGCCGCAACGCTACAGCAACCATGGATTGGGGCGGCATCATCATGAACCGTTACATGAGCCGCGACAATGCCTCACGCCATACCCGCAAGACTACCGATATCTTTGAGATGGCCTCGGGCATCATCATGCAGACCAGCATACAGTGTGTGGCCATGCAGCCCAATAACCTGCAGGAGCTGCCACAGTTTGAGCTCGACTTCCTGCGCCAGCTGCCCACCACCTGGGACGAGACACGCTACATCGACGGCTACCCGGGCAAATATGTCGTGCTGGCCCGCCGTCATGGCACCCAGTGGTACGTAGCCGGACTTAACGCCGAGTCTGCCGTGAAGAAGCTCACCCTGCAGCTGCCCATGCTGGCCGGTCAGACCGTCAGCTACTATGTGGACAACAAGAAAGGCGAGCCGCAGCTCACCACGCTGAAGATTGATAAGAAGGGAACGGCGAAAGTGGAGATACAGCCCAACGGCGGCATCATCCTTAAATAGAGGTTCTTTGACCTAAGGTACAAAGCGGCAAAGCCGAGCGAGAAGTTAGAAAAGGCCTGGACGGATTGTCCGGGCCTTATTGTTTATTTCAGTCTGAAAGAGGTTTCAATACTGTTGAGCTCCTCACCGAAGGCTTTGTCAACCTTGAGGCGCTGTTCCACGGCGGAACAGCTGTGGATGACCGTGCTGTGGTCGCGGTTGCCGATGAGCTGTCCGATGCGGGATGCCGGCATCTTGGTGTATTTCTGTGCCAGGTACATGCTGACCTGACGGACGATGACGAAGTCACGCTTGCGGCTGCGACTGAACACCTGCTGCTGGCTGACGTTGTAGTGTCCGCAGACCTTCTCCAGGATGTCATCGACGGTGAGCGGCTTGTTATCTACCTTGACGGCACGCTTGATGACACGCTCTGCCAGGCGCATGTCAACATTGCTGTTATAGACGATGGAGTACGCCATGAGCGAATTGACCACACCCTCCAGGTCACGTACGCTACCGTTGGCTGTCTCGGCAATGAACTGAATCACGTCAGCGGGAATCTTCAGACCGTCACGACGGCACTTGGCATTGAGGATGTCAATGCAGAGCTGCGGGTTGGGCTTCTCCAGTTCGGCAATGAGTCCGCAGGAGAAACGCGTCAGCATGCGGTCAGGCAGCCACTTCAGATCCACTGGGGGACGGTCGCTGGCCAATACTATCTGCTTGCCCAGACGGAACAGGTGGTCAAAGATGTGGAAGAACGTGGCGACGGTCTTCTCAGCCGTTGCCCACTCCTGCACATCGTCAACAATGAGCACGTCGATGGTCTGGTAGAAATTGATGAAGTCATTGATGGTGTTCTGGCGGCGGGCATCGGTGAACTGCACCTGGAACAGGCGGGCACTGACGTAGAGCACGCGCTTCTGGGGATAGAGCTCCTTGCAGCGAACGCCGATGGCATTGACCAAGTGGGTCTTTCCGCAGCCTGAGGGACCGTAGATGAAAAAGGGATTGAACGTGGTCTTCCCCGGATGCTCAGCCACTGACAGGCCTACGGTACGTGGCAGTTTGTTGCTGTCGCCCTCGATGAACGACGAGAAAGTCTTGTGAATATCCAGCTGCGGGTTCAGGTCCTGAGGCACGGCAGAGTCCAGGGGAGTGGGCGTCTTGTTGCCGCGTGTAGTGTTCTGAGGAGCATCTATCTCACTGGGTGTCTCACCCTCGACCACCTGCGTCAGGTTGTGTCCTTTGTCGGTCACAATGCGGTAGGTCAGTTTGGTGTTGGCTCCGAAGCAGCGGGTTAACACCTTGCTCAAAAGACCGACGTAGTACTGCTCCAAGAACTCATATACGTATGAGCTTGGAACCTGCACCAACACCGTACGGGTGTCTTCCGAGAACGACTCGAAGACGATTGGTGCAAACCACGTTTTGTACTGCTGCTCCGTGACGTTGTTCCTAATTAAACTTAGGCAGTCGTCCCAAAGCGCCTCATGTCTTTTTTGCATTTTGGCGTTATTTGTTATACATTATTATATTTATACATTATGTTAGGTTTTTATTGGTGTCCTTTCATGGAACGGCAACCAAGCAACCTTGATTTTCGATGCAAATTTCGTAATAATTTTTGAATCTTGCAAATCTGCTCTTTTTGACTCTTTTCCCACCGAACAGCGTAACCTCCTAAGTTTTGGGGCTTTATGCGTATTCTTCACCCCTTCATTATCAACAGCCTATTGTGTATATTCAATCTTTTGTCAATCAACGGGTTACTGATTTTCGCACACTCCCTGTGCGATGTGCTTTTCTGAAGATTGAGCGTAAATAAAAGCGGTTTATATCAAGCGATTGGAGCTATTGACTTCAATGAGTCGGCAACCACTGCTCTATTTAGACAAAATAAAAATTACCACAAATTGCTGTGTCATTTTCTGCCAAAAATGGAGAAGTGGACGTAACGCTTCGGATGGTATCGCAAATCCATGAGCAGGGAGTCGGCCGACATCATGGTAGCGTTCAGGTTATTGTAGAGTCCGGGGTCCTTCATCAGCAGTCCTAAGGAGCTCTGGTCGGAGTTAAGTGCCGCGGTCATCTGGTGTACATCGTCCAGCGTGGCATCTACCTTTGCCTTGGTGGCAGCGAAGTCCAACTGGTTGATTTTATCTGTCAGTTCGGTGGTATTGTCAAGAATGGTATTGGCCTTGGTCATCATGCCTGGCACCTCGTGGTTGAGCTGTGCCATCATGGTGTTCAGCTGACGCGTGGTAGTGGTCAGGTCGCCTGTTACCTGGTCAATGTGGTGAAGGGAATTGGGGATGGCAGGATCGGCCAGCAGCGTGTTCAGACTGACGAGTATGGAGTCAATCTTCGGCAGCAGCTGCTCAATGGCGGGAATCATCTCGGCAGCCTTTGCCAAGGCGCCTGAGCTGACATTACCCTGAATGGTGTCACCCTTGGCCATCATGCCTGAGATGGTTTCCGGGAAGACGAGGTTAATCTTGATGTTGCCCAGCATGTCGCTCTCCAGCATGGCACTGGTACCCTCCGGCATGTTCATACGATCGTCCATCTGAACCACAGCGAGGATGTCGCTGGCCTTCTCAAAGTCGTAGATGATGTTCTTCACCACACCGACACGATAGCCACGTGCATAGACGGGACTGGAGGCGGAGAGTCCGCTGATGTCGGTAAACTTAATATAATAGGTATTGCTGTTGGAAAACAGGCTCAGCCCTTTCAGGTAGGAAAGGCCGAAGAACAGCACGATGATACCTACGATGGCCACGAGGGCGATTTGCACTTCTTTTCTAAAGAACTTCATATCTGTTATTGCATTATTTCATTCTTATTTCTTTCTTTTCCGAGACTCCCGTATGGCCTCCTGCAGATCGCAACGCTTCCCGTTCTTGAAAGCAACGATAAAGGCCTGCGGGAAGCGGTCAAGCAGCGTCTTGCGCAACTGGCTGATTTCATTATAGTCGGTGGTGGCCCCCACTGTATATTTATACATGCCGCCATCCTCGTAATAGTCCACATCCTGCAGGCCCTTCAGCTGCGGGGCATTCTTCTTGAGCTTGACGGAGTTCGCCGTAATCTGGACCTTGAAGACAGGGGTGTTGTTGGGCGTGGAGGGTGGAGCCTGGAGGGTATTTTGCTCAGCGGGTAC
>JAILHP010000193.1 GCA_024695705.1 Prevotella sp.
TCACGCGTCAGCTTGACGGAAACGGTAGCGTTGCCCACAGAGGGCATCATGTATTGCGGGGTGGCGTTCTTCCACGTCTGGCCGTCGCTCTGCTTCGTCAGCGCAAGGGTGAAGGTACCAGCCTCACCATTGTAGTCTCCGTTCAGCTGGAGCGACTCACGCAGCGGCGTGATAACCAGGCTGACAGCCTCCACGTCGGCAGGTATCTTCTTGACTTCCACCTCTTTCACCATGCAGACCACGCGCTGTAGGGCAAGCGTGAGCTGGTTGTCCTCGTCTTCGCCGATGGGTACGGTATTCTTGGCCACCATGAGGTCTTCATGCACCTTTCCATCAAGCAGGGTAATCAGCGTGGTGGGTGTGGCATCTGCCTGAGCAGGAAGGGCATAGCGCGTATCGTCAGCACCGCCAATGGCATACACCGTATAGGTGTCGGCCTTGAGGTTGCCAATGGTCAGCTCTGCCTCAGCGTCTGCCAGCGTCTTGACGACCACGCACTCGCTGATGCTGTTAAAGACGTAAAGCACAACGGGATAGGCCACGGTGCCATCGGCACCATCGGCACGCGTGATGATACTCAGGTTGCTGTTACCAAGTGCGTTGCCTCCTCCCAACTCATCGTCGGAAACCGTTTTGGAACAAGAGGTCAGGATGGCCACAGCCATCAAAAGCAATGTGTAAAATGTATTTTTCATATTCATTTGAGTTTTTAGTTTCTGAGTTATTGAGTTATTGAGCCCCGTAGGTTAGCCCCTCCTTTTGGAGGGGTTGGGGGAGGCCTCCCTGAATCGCTGCAGCAGCCACTCTTTCTGCTCGGGGATGGTCATGTTGGAATTGTCCAGCAGGATGGCATCGTCAGCCTGTCGCAGGGGTGACACCTCACGGTGGGAGTCAATGTAGTCGCGCTCCTGCACGTTACGCAGAATCTCGTCGTAGTCGGCCTCCATGCCCTTTCCCTTCAGCTCATCGTAGCGGCGCTGGGCACGTACCTCGGCAGAGGCGGTGACAAAGACCTTCAGTTCAGCATTGGGGAAGACCACCGTACCGATGTCACGACCATCCATCACCACACCGCCGTCGCGGCCCATCTGCTGCTGCTGGGCCACCATGGCCTCACGCACAAAACCGATGGCGGCAATGGGACTGACGCGGTTGCTCACCTCCATGGAGCGGATTTCCTGCTCCACGAGTTCGCCGTTCAGATAGGTGTCAGGCCGGCCCGTCTCAGGGTTGAACTTAAAGGATATGTGGATATCGGGCATACGACGGCGCAGCTCCTCTTCGTCGATGACGACCTCGCTGCCTTCCTTGAACAATCCGTTGCGCAGGGCAAAGAGGGTGACGCTGCGGTACATGGCTCCTGTATCCACATACACATAACCTACTTCACGGGCAAGGTCCTTGGCCATCGTGCTTTTTCCGCACGAGCTGTGACCGTCAATAGCAATGGTAATCTTCTTCATTATTTAATGTTTTTATCTTAATCTTTCATCTACAAAGAATATGTTGCATTAAACAGCAGCGACGATGCCGACACATGGTACTTGGCGTAGGCAATGTTCAGCTTGAAACGCTGCAGCTGCAGACCACCGCCAATGGAGAGACCTGCCCCGTGGGCACTCTTGCTCTCGTTGTCGCTGATTCTCATCTCGTAAGCCCGACGGAAGTTATAGCCGCCAGCAATGTAGATGGATTGTCCCAGAAAGACGTCAACACCTACGGCAAAGTGATTGATGAACTTCGTGTCCCAGTTGTTGATGCGTGACATGGTAGCCGACAGGCGGATAGGCGCACGGGCAAAGTCCTTGCTGAAGCCTATCTGCACGTCAAGGGGAATCTTCTCGTATTCGTCGTTGTAGGCCTTCACCTGTCCGCCCAAATTCTTGGCCACGGCAGATACCGACCACCCAGCATCCTCGTTGTAATAGTTCAGACCTAAGTCAACGGCCAGGGCTGCAGAATTGTAGCCGGCAATGCTCGACGAGATGAACTTACCTGATATGCCGCCTGCCCAGTGTTCGCTGAGGTTATACTCAAACGTGCCGCCCACCATGACGTCCTTCGCCTTGAAGTTGCCGAGCTTAATGCCGGCAGACGATGTCTCAAGCATCTCGCCGTAGTCCATAAACTGACCCATGACGGCTATGGTGCTGCGCTCGCCCATAGCTTTGACAAATGAAGCACTGGCAGTCTTCGTGCCCGACATGTAGGTCATGTAGTTGAGGTTGATGCTCTTATCGCTCACACCGCTGATAAGGGCGGGGTTATGGAAGACCAGCGTGGGGTCGTCATCTGCTATGGAGATATTGTCGCCTCCTAACGCTGCCACATGGGCGCTCACCGGCAACCGCAGGAAGTTATAGTCGGTCTGACTTTCCTGTGCCGTCGTCTGCAGCGCGAAAAACAGCGTGAGAATGGCAAAAACTACTTTTTTCATCTAAATATCTATAATTTCTCGGCAAAGATACTGCTTTTTCAAATAACTACACTAATTTTGCAGCAGAAAAATATGCCGACGTCAGAAAAATAACGCAGAAAAGGCGGAAATATTGCATAAATAGAGTTAGGAGTTAGGAATTAGGAGTTAGGATTTGATGGAACAAAAGAAATTACCACAGGCAGACCTCAACCGAGGACGTACCACGGGTTTCCTCCTGGGGCTGGTGCTGGTTTTGGCCTTGCTCTATGTGGGTTTCGAGTTCGACATGAAGGAGGCTCTAGGCTTCGACCCTAACGACCTGCTGGACAATACGGAGGAGAACGCCGAGCTGGCACCCCTCTTCAAGCAGGAGGAACAGCTGGTGATGCTGGCTCCTGAGGAGGAGAAGGCTCCCACGGAGAAGATCAACATTGTGGAGGACGAGGTGGAGCTGCAGCCGGAAGAGCTCAACACCACCGAAGAAAGCAGCGACGGCACCGACAAGGAACAGAGTCTGGGGGAAATGCTGGACGAGATGGGCGACATTGCCCCACCGGAAATCAACCCACGCGACAATCCGGAACGCTTCCGCGTAGTGCAGGACATGCCGCAGTTCCCTGGCGGACCGGTGGAGTTCCTGAAATGGCTGACCACCAACCTGAAATATCCCAAGAGTGCCCAGCAGTCTAAGATTGAAGGCCGGGTGGTAGCCCAGTTCCTGGTGAATGAAGACGGCTCCATCAGCGACGTGAAAATCACCAAGCCGCTGAATCCGCAGTGTGACCGCGAAGCCCTGCGCGTGCTGAACTCCATGCCCCGCTGGACACCTGGCATACAGAACGACAAGCCCTGTCGCACCCGCGTCTGCATCCCCATCGTGTTTAAGCTTTGAGAGTTAGGAGTTAGAAGACATTAAGCAATATTATAATTATGAAGACATCGAATGAGATTCTGAACAGCATTAACACGTTCATCGAACAACTGCCCTACGAACGCAAGCCGTTCTCGCTCTATGAACCCATCCAGTACGTCCTTTCACTGGGCGGCAAACGTATCCGTCCGGCACTCATACTGCTGACCTATCAGCTCTACAAGGACCAGCCCGAGGACATCATGATGCCCGCCGTGGCCCTGGAGACCTATCATAACTACACGCTGCTGCACGACGACCTGATGGACAATGCAGACCTGCGCCGCGGACATGCCACCGTACACAAGCGCTGGGATGCCAATACTGCCGTGCTGTCAGGAGACTCCATGCTGGTGCTGGCCTACGAGCGCATGGCCCAGGTGCCTGCCGACAAGCTGGGAGCCGTGCTTCCGCTGTTTACGGAAACGGCGCTGGAGATTGGCGAGGGACAGCAGTACGACATGGAGTTTGAACAGCGCAACGATGTGACCGAGGCAGAATACATTGAGATGATTCGTCTGAAGACCAGCGTGTTGCTGGCCTGTGCCGTGAAGATTGGCGCCATTCTGGCAGGTGCCGACGAAAAGGATGCCGACAACCTCTATCAGTATGGCGAACAGCTGGGACTGGCCTTCCAGCTGCAGGACGACCTGCTCGACGTCTATGGCGACC
This sequence comes from Prevotella sp., assembly GCA_024695705.1. Lineage (GTDB taxonomy): Bacteria > Bacteroidota > Bacteroidia > Bacteroidales > Bacteroidaceae > Prevotella. The sequence goes on from JAILHP010000193.1 coordinate 4,002, forward strand.
CTGCCGTCTTCGGCAAGGCGATAGGCGGCGACATCACGTCGAACAAGAAGACATACATGCTCATCAATGCCTTCCTGCTGGCTGACGACAGGCAACGTCGGGAACTCCACCGCTGGGTAGATGCCAAGGAGTTTGACCGTCAGGAGAAGATTGCTGCGGTCACCAAGCTGTATAACGAGATAGGCATCCGTCGGCTGTGCGAGGAGAAGATCAATTCGTACTTCGAGAGCGCCAAGCAGTACCTTGCCCGCATCGACGTACCCCTGGAGCGTAAGCAGCCGCTCATTGACTTCACCAACGAAATGATGAACAGAAATAAGTGATATTTTTGCATTATGCATTATATCGATACCCATTGTCACCTGGACGGTGAGGAGTTCGCACAGGACCTGGAAGCCGTTATCCAGCGGGCTCGTGAGGCCGGCTGCGAGAAGATATTCATTCCAGCCATCGACCTCAAGTCGTCAGAGGCAGCACTACAGCTGGCCCAGCGATATCCCGGCTACCTCTACCCCATGGCAGGTCTGCACCCGGAAGAGGTACGCGCCGACTGGCGTGAGCAGCTGGTGGCCATTAAAGCTATGCTCAAAGCTCAAAGTTCTTTGCAGAGCAAAGCGGCAGAGCCGAGCGCAAAGCTCAAAGCTATCGGTGAGGTAGGCCTTGACTTCTACTGGAGCCGTGAGTTCGAGCAGGAGCAGCTGCAGGCCTTCGAGGAACAGGTTCGCTGGTCGGTGGAGACGCGGCTACCGCTGATGATTCATTGCCGCAAGGCGCAGAACGAGATGGTCAACATATTAAAAAGGTACGCGCATGACCTGCCAGGCGGCGTGTTCCACTGCTTCACAGGCAACGCTCAGGAAGCCATTCAGTTGCTGGCTTTCGACAACTTCGTGCTGGGCATTGGCGGCGTCTTCACCTTCAAGAAGTCCAACCTGCCTGAAACGATCCGCACCCTGCTCACCACTCACCACTCACTACTCTCCAGAATCGTCCTCGAGACCGATGCCCCATACATGGCTCCCGTCCCCCTGCGCGGACAGCGTAACGAGCCGGCCAACATCCGTTACATCATCACTCGACTGGCTGAAACGCTCGGCGTCAATGAAGATACCGTTTGCGAGACAACCAGCGTCAATGTCGCCCGTATCTTCTCTTTATAAATGCAAAAGAAGGTTAAATTTTGAGTATTGGCAGTAAAAACTCCTAACTTTCAACTTTCAACTCTCAACTTTTTCGTACCTTTGCATCCGCTTACAAAAAGGAGAGGTGCTCGAGTGGTTGAAGAGGCACGCCTGGAAAG
>JAILHP010000203.1 GCA_024695705.1 Prevotella sp.
CTGAAAACGTTTACGGTGAAAAAACGGGAAAAATGCTTGCATGGTTCAGGGAAAACGTCTAACTTTGCAACGTGAAGCTGAAAACCTGTATAATTATAATAAGGTATAGGCAACCTCGAAACAAACGAAACAATTATATTAACAAACAACAAAAAAGCTTATGAAAAAGATTTTTACACTTTTAGCAGTAGCCTTTATGGCATTGGGTGCTCAGGCACAGACACTGATTGACTTCAAGCAGAGTCAGGAAATTGGTATTGCCGTAAGCGGTACAACGACCATTGACGCCGTGAAGATCAAGACCAACACTACTTCTATTCCTGGTATTAAGTTTGCCAACAGCTATTCTACTGAGGGCGCTTCTAACGGCAACCACGCTGAGTTGACCGTAGAGGGTGGCTTCAAGGCAGGTGACGTTATCACCATTGCCGGTGCTTTTAACAACGCTGATGATACGAAGATCTCAAAGGTTGACATCTTCACCTTGGATGGAACAACTCCCACCGTTCTTTTCACCACACAGCAGTTCATCAATGGCCGTCTGGTTGATGACGACCCAGTAGAAGAGACCTATACGCTGGAAGCCGATGCTGAGAAGCTGTATCTTGGCCGTAATGGTAATACGGGTACCTTCGTTACAACACTTAAGGTTGTTCGTGGTGGTACAGAAACTACTATCGGTGGTGGTGGTGACCCTGTTGAGCCTGCTGGTGAAATTGACTTCCCGACATCTCAGGATGGTATTACCGTAAGCGGCACAACGACATTTGACGCTGTGAAGATCAAGACCAACACTACTTCTATTCCTGGTGTCAAGTTTGCCAACAGCTATTCAAGTGAGGGCGTTTCTAATGGTAACCACGCCGAGTTGACCGTAGAGGGTGGCTTCAAGGCTGGTGATGTTTTCATCATTGCCGGTGCTTTTAACAACGCTGATGACAGTAAGATCTCAAAGGTTGACATCTTCACCCTGGATGGAACAACTCCTACCGCTCTGTTCACCACTCAGCAGTTCATCAATGGTCGTCTGGTTGATGACGAGCCTGTAGAAGAGACCTATACGCTGACTGTCGATGCTGATAAACTGTATCTTGGCCGTAATGGTAACACTGGTACTTTCGTTACGAGGCTTCTGGTCACCCGTGGCGGTGGTGAGACTGGTATCGTAGAGCTGCCCGTAAACATTAAGTACAATGGTGCCATTTACAATCTGCAGGGTCAGAAGGTTGACGCTTCATATCGTGGTGTAGTCATTATGAATGGTAAAAAGATTGTGAATAAATAAGAGAGCTTTAGCTCAAGATTGAGGATAAATAAGAGAAAAGCCACGAGCTTAATAAATAAGGAAACAAACTACTTAGACGTTAATATTTTATCTTTAGGGGGCGGACCGTGACGGCCCGCCTCTCTTTTTAATAAAATGGTATATGAAAGCAAATAGATTATTCCTGACTGGTATGTTGGCACTCGCCACCTTGGGCGTGCAGGCCACTGACTACTACGTGTCGCCCACGGGCTCAGGCTCCAGCTATACAGAGAGCAGCCCGGGCAAGCTAACATCGACCGTCATCGGTAAACTGAAGGCTGGTGACAACCTGTATCTGATGGGTGGGCAGTATGACTTTCAGAATTCGCTGTCTATCAATAGGTCAGGCACGGAGGGCAACATGATAACCATTCAGCCCTATAATGACGAGCGCCCCATCCTCGACTTCCGCCAGACAGCCAACAAGACCAACGGCGTGAAGGTGGGCGGTAATTATCTGCACTTTAAGAATATCACTATCCGCTACGCTGGCTACAAGGGTATCTGGCTTGAAGAATCACAGTACTGCATACTCGAGGGACTTGATGTCTATGGCTGCTGTAATGCCGGCATCCAACTGCGTAGCGGTGGACACAACATGGTCATCAACTGCGACTCGCACGAAAACTTTGACTATCAGGATAATGGTGGCAATGCCGACGGATTTGCTGACAAGCAGGGCAATGCTTGTCCGGGCAACATCTACATAGGCTGCCGTGCATGGGGAAACTCTGATGACGGTTGGGACTCCTTCCAGCGCGTCACCAGCGGAACGCCTACTGTCTATATCAACTGCATCACCTATAACAACGGTCCTGCCACGTTCGACCTTACCAACCACCCGCGAGTGATGGCGGGTGGTAAGGATGAGAACTTGAGCTGCTTCCAGGGAAAGGATATTGCCAATTTCGCCAATGGCGGCAACCCCAACGGCTTCAAGGTGGGTGGCAAAGGAACCTTGCATAATGTGGAGCTCTACCGCTGCCTGGCAGTAGGACATCGCAGCAAGGGTTTTGACCAGAACAACAATGCCGGTGAAATGAAGGTGATCAACTGCACGGCTTACAAGAACAAGTATAACTATGGTTTCGGTAACCCTTATGCCTATACGATGTATGCCTATAACAACGTGGCGCTGGCTCACACCTCAGGGGGTAGCGACTGGCAGCGTTATAACGAAGCAACCATTTATCAGGGGCACAACACCTGGAACACGGGCTATAGCTGTACGGAGGAAGACTTCGAGGGACTCGACGTGACGGAGATGATCCTTGCTGAGCGTAACGCTGACGGCACGCTGCCCGAGACTTTACAGTTCCACTTGAAGGCTACCGCATCCAATCTTATTGACAAAGGGGAGAATTTCACCGACTTCAGCGGTGAGCACATCAACGGCTATGTCTCCTTCAAGGGCTCAGCTCCTGATCTTGGATGCTACGAATACAACGGCTCCACAGCAATTGAAGGTTTTCCCCTCGATATCAGCGAGGGCAACCCACGTGAGGATATGCCGCGCTACAACCTTAACGGTCAGCGCGTAGATGCCAATTATAAAGGCATCGTGGTACAGGGAGGACGGAAATTCATACAGCGATAAAGTGATAACGTAAAAAAGAGAGGCTCAACCGATTTGATTGAGCCTCTCTTTTTATTTCTCTTTTTATTTCTGGACGAACTTCTTTCCTCCTCGGATGACGATACCCTTGTAGCTGCTGTCCACCCGCTGTCCTTGCAGGTTGTAGGTGGGAAGCATATCTGCTGTACTGAGTATTACGGGAGTTTCTATGCCAGTCTGCGAATTGGTAATGACACCGTTGATGATAACGTTTGCCAGACCCATATCTTTCTTGGTCATCACGCCTCCATTCATGAAACCAATGTTATAGAGATTCAGCAGCAGTGTACAGCTGCCGGCGGTCTCGGTGGAGAGCGATGTCACGTCAAACTGATGGTTGGAGAAGTAGCCTCCGGCTTCATTATTGCGGTTGGGCTTGATACCCGTTGCCAACACTTTTGTGCCGCCGGCATCCACCCATCTGACATCGAAGTTGCCGTTGTCAGTTCCTATTCTACAAGCCTGGAACGAGATGTTTGTGGCACGGAACTTATAGTTGTTCTGCGTGTTGACAGTCAAACGGACAGTATTGCTCTCGGCTGCTTCCGACTCAGCTGTCTCGGCTGTGAACTTGGTGAAGCGTACACCGCCATAGGTGCCGTAGCCGTTGACGCTGAGGTTGCTGCCCATAGCCAGTGAGTTGTTGCCCATGTAGGCTGTAAACGAGTTGCTGTACGTGGCGTTAGTGTCCTCTGAGCTGAGCGCCCAGATAATATTGCCCTGCAGTCCTTCCACCTCTTCAGGATCTTCTGGCTGCACGTTGGGGTCGATAGGCAGTTTCTCGCAGACGGGATAGTATTCGTCAACGGTACTCTCTGCTCCGTCGTTCCCCTGCATCATGATGTCCTCTACCAGCGAGTTGAGATAAACCTCCAGATTAGAGTAGTAGCCTTGGGGGTCGAGTGTAAAGGCGTTAGGTTCCAGGTTGCCGCCGTTCAGCTGCTCCCACTGGTCAGCCATACCGTCATTGTCAGCATCGAAGTTGGCAGCACGCGTTCCTGTTCCGAAGTTTTGTTCAGTATAGCCGTTGACGTCGCTGACCAGGTCAATGCGTCCGGGCTTACCCGTCTTTGAACCTGAATAGGTGGCGGTACCATTACGTGTCTCAGTAGCATAACGCCTATCCACGTCGTCACGAATGAGCGATGCTCCGGCATACTCCACTACCTTGTCAAACGCATCGGCTGCAGCATGGGTCGTCACCTCACCGTAGGGGATGGGCTGTGTCATCTTCATGCTGACGCAATCCACACCGTCAATAGTTTCATAAGTCACGGAAGATCCGTAATAGTGGTTGGGGTCAGGCGTATAGCGAATGCCTCCCTTGACCTTTGTGCCGTTGTCGTAGGTCACCTTGTCCCAGTCGGCATTAGCTGTGGAGTTCAGTTGGTTACCGCTAATGTAGTAACGGCTGAACATGTTCCAGTAGGTGTTGTTGTCGGCAGACGTGGTGCTGTTGGCTACCGAGGCCTGGGTGATGCTCGACGTATTGCCGGCAGGGCCAGTCTTGTAGTAATTGTTCACCATGTTAATCTGACCGCCACCAGGACCTCCGTAGCAACCGTTGCCGCAGTTATAGACCACACAGTTGCGGAAATCCACGTTCTCTGCCTGTACGGCATTCTGCCAGTTGTACTGGCCATAGAGCTTATTGTTGGTGTAGCCTCCCCAGTTATAGCGAGCACCGTTGAAACGGGGTGAACGGTTTGTTACGTGCAGGATGAGGTTATGGTGGAACGAAGCCAGCTTACCGCCCCAGATGCCGCCGTAGCCGTGGGCGCCCTTGCCGTGTCCGGCATTGTTGAGGCTCTCGCCGAGCGTACACCATTGCAAGGTGAAGTTGTTATTGTCGTAGAACGAAGCCACCTCGTCAATGCTCCAAGAGAAAGAACAATGGTCAATGATGATACCTGTCTTTTGACGTTCCCAAATGGCGTCGGCACCATCGTTCACGTCACGTTCCTGACCTCGGCGGCAGCGAATAAAGCGAATGATGACGTTGCTGCCAATACCATGAATGGTATAGTAACGCAGGGTGATACCGGGGTAGGGGGCTGTTTGTCCGGCAATGGTGGTGTTCGAAGGAATGCTCAGGTCGGAGTTCAATGCGATGACACCGCCAACGTCAAACACAATGGTTCGTGGACCAGATTGTGAAAGTGCCCAGCGTAGTGAGCCCGAACCATTGTCGTTAAGGTTAGTGACGTGATACACTTTGGTGGTTCCGTCGGCGGCTCGTCCCCCCGTTACGTAGCGCCCGTGACCCTCTGCGCCCGGGAAGGCCGGAGCCTGCGCAGACACGCTGTTAAATGAAATAGCGCAAATGATAAATGATAAAGCTAATAGTAGTCGTTTCATATTCTTCTAATTATTTAAATCATAGTTAGCAATCAGTACGTTCTCCGTTGTAAATCCAAGTGCTTCCATTTCCAGTGATGCCCAGATGAAGGGGCCGACGCCCTTGGCATCGTTGTCGCGGATGGGTTCGCTGAGGTAGTACTCATAGGAACCGTCGCGTTTGCGGTTCTCCTTGACATTGGGGGCAGCCTTCAGTACTTTCTTGCTGAGGCCTGGTCCCAATCCTGCTACGGAGCAGCAGTGGGTGAGCGAGATGGTCTCGTCGGGGTTCACACGGATAAAATGCTTGATAATACCCTCGTAGGCATGGATGCCTGCCTGACGGTAGCTGTCATCGACATAGCCCAGGCGGGCGGCCTTTAGCAGCACATAGGCAAACATGGAGGAGCAGGTGCTTTCCAGATAGTTGCCCTCACGCTCCGGGCTGTCCATTACCTGATACCACAATCCCGTTTTCTTATCCTGCCACTTGATGATGGCATCAAGGTCTTTCTTCAGCAGTTCGATGAGCTCACAGCGACGGGCATAGTCCTGGGGCAGGGCATCAAGCAGTTCGATGAGTGCCATGGTGTACCAGCCCTGGGCACGCCCCCAGCAATGCTGCGAGAGTCCCGTCACTTTGTCGGCCCAGAACATCTCGCGTGTCTCGTCGTAGGCGTGACGGTTGAGACCCGTGACGGGGTCGTAGGTGCGCTGGTAGGTGATGCTGATCTGGTTGACGGCGTCGTCGTAGATGCTTTGAACTTTGAGCATTGAGCTTTGGGCATTGGGCGACAATTGTGTATTAATCGGGGCAGTCAGCACGCGGAAGGGTAGGCCCATGAAGATGCCGTCGAGCCATACCTGATAGGAGTAGATGGCTTTGTGCCAAAAGACCTTGTCCTTGACGGTGCGGGGCTGCTTGTCCAGCTGGCGCATCATGAGCTGGATGGCTTTCAGGTTCTTCTCTTCTGGCCAGAGCTGCTGCATGCGTGTCACAAAGTGACCCGTTCGGATGTTGTCGAGATTATAGTCCTCCAGCTGATAGCCCCGGATGCTGCCGTCGGCAAGAATCATGGTGTCACAATACTCCTTACAATAATTAAGTATGGCATTTCCGCCATACTTAAGATAGGTGTCGAGCATTGCTTCGAGCTCAATTCCCATGACGTAGCTCCACCGTGGCTTCTTGGCGAAGTCCAGCAGGTAGGACCTGGGCGTGCGCTGCATCTCAGAGTAGGTGAGCCACTCGCTGTAGTGCTTGTAGGGTGGCGCTGCGAGGACGACGTTGCCGTTGATGAGCAGGTTGGTGAACTTCACGTTACGCGTCTCGCCCTTGATGGTGTTGCCTGACTCCACGCCGTTGAACTGGCAGTTCTTGACGTAGATGTCGTGTACATAAACGGCGGTGTCGAGGGCAATGATCTGCACACCGTACAAGGATTTCTCGCAGGTGACGTTCTCCATATAGACGTTGCGTACCGTCGGGGGATAGTTGCGGCAGCAGACTTCGTTCGGTTCGTAGTCAAGGTTGATCTTCAAGACCGACTCCTTGCACTGGCCTACCTTAATATTTCGCGCGTAGATGTTCTCGATAATACCGCCACGGCAGGTGTTGGTCTTGATGCGGATGACACGCTCCAGCTCGGGGGAGTCCATCACGTTGTCATGGGCAAAGACGTTGCGGCAGCCGCCCGAAATCTCGGAACCGATAACTACGCCGCCATGTCCGTTGTGCATGATGCAGTTACGCACGATGATGTTCTCGGAGGGCTTGCCCCACAGACGACCGTCGTTGTTACGTCCGCTCTTGATGGCGATGCAGTCGTCGCCCGTGTTGAAGAAGCAGTTCTCAATAAGCACGCCGTCGCAGCTCTCCGGATCGCAGCCGTCACCGTTAGGCCCGTCGTTGGTAATCTTCACGCCACGCACGGTGACGTTCTTGCAGAGCAGGGGATGGATGACCCAGAAGGGGGAACGCAGCAGGGTGACATTCTCAATGAGGATGTTGTCACACTGGTAGAGATTGATGAGTTGCGGACGCAGACCATCGTTCTTGTCGAAACGGCGCTCGTCCATGTTTACACCGTCCTCTGCCTGCTTGAGCAGACGGGCACGCGAACCGCCACGCTGGCTAATCATGCCTGGCTTGAAGCCGAACGTGTCCTTACCGCACATGGGCCACCAGGTATCGTTCGAGCCGCCGCCGTCAATGATGCCCTCGCCCGTAATGGCTACGTTCTGCTGCTTGTAGGCATAGACGCAGGGGCTGAGGTTCCAGCAGTCAATACCTTCCCAGCGGGTGGGAACGATGGGGTAGAGGTCGGGTTCGAAAACAAACTGCAGCACGGCATCCTTCTCTACGACGAGGTTGACGTTGGAGAGCAGCGTGATGGCGCCCGTATGGAACGTTCCTGCCGGTACGATGACGCGGCCGCCGCCCTTCTTCGAGCACGCAGCAATAGCCTTGTTGATGGCTTTCTGGTTCTTGATGGCAGTAGCTTTGGTACTGGCACCGTACTTGGTAATCGGGAAGTCGCGGTTGGCGAATTCAGGCGCCTTGATGCTCTGTTCTATCTGTTTGTAGGTTGTCTCCCACGCATCGTCGGCCATTGCCACAGCAGGTATCAACAAACACAGGAACAATAGTTTTAGTTGCTTCATTGTTTTAGTAGTTGAATGATTATCTCAATTTGTCTGCAAAGTTACATAATAAAATGAAACCGCCAAAATTTCTTGACGATTTCATTCCGATAATCTATGTAAAGGATTACGTAAATTATATCTTCGAAATAAACTCTGCGAGCGCCTTCCCCGGGTTATCGGTCTTCATGAAGGCTTCGCCGATAAGGAAGCCTTCGAAGCCCGCTTCGCGCAGGGCACGGACAGTAGCAGGATTGCTGATGCCGCTCTCGCTGACCTTGACGCTATTCTCAGGCAACTGGTCAACGAGCCGGAAGGAGGTTTCCACGTCCGTCTGGAACGAACCCAGATGACGGTTGTTGATGCCGTAGAGGTCGGGCTCCAACTCGGCATAGACCAGCTCCTCCTCGCTGTGCATCTCCAACAGCACCTCCAGTCCGAGGCTGTGGGCCGTGAGCAGCAGTCGCTTGCATTCGTAGAAGTCGAGACAGGCCGCGATGAGCAGCACAGTGGAGGCACCGCAGAGGCGTGCCTGCAGCAGCTGGTGCTCGTCGATGACGAAGTTCTTGTATAGCACGGGAATGCGGACGCCCGACATGCGGGCCTCCTTGACAAACTCATCGTCGCCGCCGAAGTAGCGGTTGTCCGTAAGGATGCTGAGGGCAGCGGCTCCGTTCTGCTGGTAGGAGAAGGGAATGTCCGAGGCTTTGGCATCCTCGTTGATCCATCCAAGTGACGGCGACTTGCGCTTGAACTCGGCAATGATACCCGTTGAGGAGCTCTTTAGGGCGTCAGCTATCGGCGGACGCTTGTAGTAGGTCTGCTCCTCAATGATACGCTGCAGCTTCTGCGTTGGCTGCATCTCCTTCATAATCTCCAGTTCACGGCGTTTCCACGCTACAATCTCTTCTAATATGTCTGACATATTTAGTTATTATCCAGTTATTCGGTTGCAAAGGTACTGCTTTTAAATGAGAAATGAGAAATGAGAAATAAGAAATGAGACGGCTGAAATGGTAAAATATGTTAAATAAAGGTATGGTTGCAGCAAATTTTTCACTTTTCACGCTTCACTTTAACCTTTTTTTGTATCTTTGCCCCCGATAAGATAGCATTTCAGTTAAAATGCACCTTATCTATGTATTAGTTACGAGAGGTTGGTAGCGTCCTGCACCAACCTCCTTTTCTTTTGGGCAAAAAAGAACCGGCGAATGCCATGAGCAGACGCCGGTGATAAGGGGTTACGGAATCGGGGTTATTGGATTTCCCAACCGATGGCCGAAGCGCCAAGTACTGCAGCACTGGCACCGTCGAGTCCGCTGACCAGGAACTGAGCCTTGTTCTTGAAGATGTTCATCACATGTTCGTTGTAGGCACGCTTGATGGGCTCCATAATCAGGTCGCCGGCCTTCACCATGCCACCGAAGAAGATGTATGCCTCGGGGGAGCTGAACGCCGTGAAGTCGGCACAGGCCTCACCGAGCATCTTACCCGTGAACTCGTAAATCTCCTTGGCCAGTTCATCACCCTTGCCGGCAGCAATGCTGACGTCAAGCGAGGTGATGTCCTCAGGATTCATCTCACGCAGCAGCGACGGACGGCTTGTCTTTGACAGCATCTCGCGGGCGGTACGTGCCACACCCGTTGCTGAGCAGTAAGCCTCCAGACAGCCGGTACGTCCACATCCACAGGTACGTCCCTCAGCACCGCGAACCATGGTGACATGACCCAGCTCACCGGCAAAGCCGTCGTGACCGTAGAGCAGCTGTCCGTTGACTACGATACCTGAGCCGACACCTGTTCCCAAGGTGATGACGATGAAGTTCTTCATGCCGCGTGCCACACCATAGACCATCTCGCCCAGCGCAGCGGCGTTGGCGTCGTTGGTCAGTGCCACGGGAATGCCCAGGGCATCGCTGAACAGCTTGGCCAGCGGCACGATGCCGTCGTGTGCCCATGCCAGATTGGGGGCAAACTCAATGGTGCCGTTGTAGTAGTTTCCGTTGGGGGCACCAATACCCATAGCCTTGATCTTCTCAATGCCGCCCACCTGGTCAATGATGACCTGCAGCGCATCAACACAAGCAGCGACGTAGTCCTCAACCTTGTCGTAGCTACCAGTCTTGATGGCTGTCGTGGCCTTGATTTCTCCACGTGCGTCAACGATACCGAAAACTGAATTTGTTCCTCCTAAGTCCAAGCCAATAACGTATGGCTTCATTCCTGGTTGTAGTTCCATATTACAAAAGTTTTAGTTGTTGATTGTTTATCATTTGATTGCAAAGATACAAAAAAAGAGAAAAGTGAAGAGTGAAAAGTGAATAATTTGCTGCCGCTAGTCAAATATTTAACGTTTTTTTAATGTCAGAAAGATAGATTCTTCACTCTTCATTCTTCATTCTTCATTTTTTTTTCGTACCTTTGCAAGCGATATGCCATTTCCTATATATAATATAGTCGATTTGATATTCAAGGGGATGCTGATCGGAATGATAGCATCGGCACCGATGGGACCTGTTGGCGTGCTCTGCGTGCAGCGTACGTTGAACAAGGGGCGTTGGTATGGTTTCCTGACAGGTATCGGCGCATCGGTGAGCGACATTATCTATGCCGGCATTACGGGCTTCGGTATGTCGTTTGTGATGGATTTTGTGAACGACGCGCAGAACCGTTTCTACCTGCAGATTGTGGGCAGTGTGCTGTTGCTGGCCTTCGGTGTCTATACCTGGCGTAGTGACCCCACCCGTAACATACATAAGTCGGGTCAGCAGCGTGGCACACTATGGTACAATGCCTGGACTGCCTTCCTTGTTACGTTCTCCAACCCGCTGATTATCTTCCTCTTCATGGGTCTCTTTGCCCAGTTTGCCTTCGTGTTCCCCGAACATCCCTTCGAGATGGTCATCGGCTTTGCCAGCATCGTGGCAGGCGCCCTGCTGTGGTGGTTCGGCCTGACGTGGCTGGTGGATAAGGTGCGGGTAATCTTCGACGATAATGGCATCAAGATTATTAATCAGATTATCGGTGCCTGCGTGGTCATCTTCTCGCTTGTTATCCTGTTCGGAACGGTGACGAGCCTGTACCGGTTCTTCTGAGCCTGAATCAAAATCGAAAATCGAAATTTTATAAATCGTAAATTGTCAAACTGTAAATTGAAATAAGGTGTTTATAGCTCAGAAGTTACGTGAGAAGAATATTGCGGAGTACCTGCTGTATATGTGGCAGACGGAGGACATGATACGTGCCTTCGGCTGTTCGCTGAGTCGTATCCGTAGGGAGTACATCAGCCGTTTCAACTATTCGGAAGAACAGATAGAAGAGGAGACCGACTGGTTTGGCAACCTCATCACGATGATGAACAGCGAGGGCTGCCGCGAGCAGGGGCACCTGCAGATCAACAAGGTGACGCTCCAGCAGTTGGAAGAGCTGCATGCCCAGTTGCTCGCCTCCACCAAGTTCCCGTTCTACAATGCAGAGTACTACAAGGTGCTGCCCTACATCGTGGAGCTCCGTAACCGTGGTGCCAACAAGGAGGAGAACGAGATTGAGACGTGCTTCAACTCGCTCTATGGTGTCATGCTCCTCCGCCTGCAGCATAAGGACATCACTCCCAATACCCAGCACGCTGTCAAGGAAATCACCACCTTCGTCGGCATGCTCAACGATTATTACTTTGCGGACAAGGCCGGTGACCTTGTCCTAAATGATAAATGATAAATGATAAATGATAAATGATAATCGAGGCGAACAATGACTCAAAATAATATACTAATAGATAAAGCAATAGATTTTGCAATACGGATGACAAAATGTTATCGGTATCTGATGGAAGAAAAAGGCGAATATATTATGTCAAAGCAAATGTTCCGAAGTGGGACAAGTATTGGTGCTAACATTCATGAAGGTATACAGGCTCAAAGTAAGGCAGATTTTGTTAGCAAATTAAGTGTCTCTTTGAAAGAGGCCAGCGAGACTTCCTATTGGTTGGTAGTACTTAACAAGGCTAATTATTTGGATGATGGAATAACAGATTCTATAAAAAGTGATCTGGATGAAATCATAAGGATTCTGGTAGCTTCTATTAAGACCACTAAAAAGAATATGCAATAAAGTTTATCATTTATCATTTTTCATTTATCATTTAGCGAAACGAAGTAAAGCGTATGAATATACTGATTACTGGCTGTAACGGCCAACTTGGAAACGAGATGCAGCTGCTGGAGAAAGAGAATCCGCAGCATACCTATTATAATACCGATGTGCAGGAACTGGACATCACCGACCAGCAGGCCGTTGAGCAGTTCGTGACGGAAAACCAGATTGACGGCATCGTGAACTGTGCTGCCTATACCGCCGTGGATAAGGCAGAGGATAACAAGGAGTTCTGCGCTACGCTTAACAGCGTGGCCCCCGCCTATCTGGCTGCTGCTGTGGAGAAGCGTGGCGGATGGATTATCCAGATATCCACCGACTACGTGTTTGACGGCACCAAGCATACTCCCTATGTCGAGACGGACGAACCCTGTCCTGACAGCGTCTATGGAAGTACCAAGCTGGCTGGCGAGCAGGGTGTCATGAAAGCCTGCCAGCGGAGCATGATTATCCGCACAGCTTGGCTCTATAGCACCTTCGGCAACAACTTTGTGAAGACCATGTTACGCCTGGGCAAGGAGAAACCCGAGCTGGGCGTTATCTTCGATCAGATAGGAACGCCGACCTATGCCCGTGACCTGGCCGTATGTATCATGACAGCTATCAACAAGGGCATCGTGCCCGGCATCTATCACTTCTCCAACGAGGGTGTCATCTCGTGGTACGACTTCACCAAGGCCATTCACCGAATAGCAGGCATCAACACCTGCCACGTCCGTCCGCTGCACACCAGCGAGTACCCCACACCCGCCAACCGTCCGCACTACAGCGTACTCGACAAGACGAAAATCAAGCAGATCTATGGCATAGAGGTTCCGTATTGGGAGGAGTCGCTCGAAGTTTGTATTCACAAGCTTCTAAATGAGAAATGATAAATGATAATCGAGGCGAACAAACGAAGTGAAGTGCAATTATGAATCAGGAAATAGAACGCAGGCGAACATTCGCCATTATCTCGCACCCCGATGCCGGTAAGACGACGCTGACCGAGAAGTTCCTGCTTTTCGGCGGACAGATACAGGTGGCGGGTGCCGTAAAGAGCAATAAGATTAAGAAGACTGCCACCTCCGACTGGATGGACATTGAGAAGCAGCGTGGTATCAGTGTGTCAACGTCGGTCATGGAGTTTGACTATACGCCCGACGGCTCTGACACGGAGTATAAGGTCAACATCCTTGATACCCCGGGTCACCAGGACTTTGCCGAGGATACCTACCGCACGCTGACGGCTGTCGATTCCGCCATTATCGTGGTAGATAGTGCCAAGGGTGTGGAGACGCAGACACGTAAACTGATGAATGTCTGTCGCATGCGTAACACCCCCGTCATCATCTTCATCAACAAGATGGACCGTGAGGGTCGCGACCCCTTCGACCTGCTCGACGAACTGGAACAGGAACTGGAAATCAAGGTACGTCCCCTGTCGTGGCCCATCAACCAGGGAGCCAAGTTCAAAGGCGTGTATAACATCTACGAGCAGCAGCTCAACCTCTTTACCCCCGACAAGCAGCGCGTCAC
>JAILHP010000207.1 GCA_024695705.1 Prevotella sp.
CCTCCGTTTGGGGAAATCAGTGATTCTGTGCTTTGGTTCTTTGCGCAATGTCTGATTTACGCTGGAACGGCGCTTGGTTTCGACGTGATGATTGAGACGAAGCTGCGTTCTCTCTCTAAGGAATAATAAAAGCCCCTGCTCATGAAAGCGGGGGCTTATTTTTGCTGAGGGCAAGAAGTAGCATTACAACATATACCGGCAGTCAACAACCGGTTTCTCTGTTTCCTGTCTCACATTCTTGAATTCAGGCCATGCGGTGGCAATGACCAGCGAATCGGCCTTTTCCAGCAGTTCGCTGTAGGATGTCGTATAGTCCATCGCCAAGTCATAATAGCGCTTGAACTCGCTGATGGCTACGGGGTCATATCCGCAGATGTGCTGATAGCCTTTTTCCTGCAACGAACGAATAATCTTGGCGCTGGGCGTATCGCGGACATCATCGCTGCCTGGCTTGAACGACAGTCCAAGGATGCCGATGGTCTGGTTCTTATCGTTACCGATGGC
Source organism: Prevotella sp. (assembly GCA_024695705.1). GTDB lineage: Bacteria > Bacteroidota > Bacteroidia > Bacteroidales > Bacteroidaceae > Prevotella. The sequence goes on from JAILHP010000207.1 coordinate 505, forward strand.
ACGTATGATTTTCTGCGCAATGAACTCAGGCATCTGGTCGTTGGTGGAAATCACGTTCTTCAGGATCTGGGCGTCGAAGCCAGCCGTCCTTGCCACGGCATAGAGGGCATTGGTATCCTTGGGCAGGCAGTAGCCGCCATAGCCACAGCCAGGATAGCAGTAAGACGCCATGGTTGCCCCACCCCAACGCTTGTCCATGTGCAGGATGTGGAATGCTTCTGCCACATCAATATCGCCAATGGTGTCGGCCACCACACTCATCTCGTTGCTGTAGCTGATGAGGGTAGCCAGCAGGGTGTTGGAGAGGTATTTGATGAATTCTCCCGTATTCAGCGATACGCAGCAGACGGGTTCCTTGACGCTGGCATAGACCTTCTTGAGCACTTGGGCAGAACGGTCATCGCTCACGCCCAGCACGATGCGGTCGGCATTCATGAAGTCGTCCCAGCAGTGACCTTCACGCAGGAACTCCGGGTTGTTGGCCACTCCCAGGTCTTCCCCTACCTTCAGTCCCTTTTCCTCCAGATAGGGGATGATTTTGCTTGACGTGGTGGAGGGAGGTATGGTGCTTTTGACCACCAGCACCTGGTATTTGTCAGACGGTCTGACAGCAAGCGTCTGGTCAATGGCCGAGAACAGGTAAGCCAGGTCGGCCTGTCCGTTCTTTCCGTAGGGGGTGCCTACGCAGAAGTAGATGCAGTCACTGTCCTTGACGGCTTGTGCCAAAGCGTCCGTTCCAATGGGGAAGAAGCGCTTGTTAAGGTGACGGACCAAAGCCTCATCGAGTCCTGGTTCCAGGAACGGCAGCTTGCCACCGCTAATGGTTGCCAAACGCTCTGCATTGATTTCCACGCCATACACCGTATGGCCATATTCCGAGAAGCCCAGACTGGTGGTCAGTCCTACGAAGCCCAGACCAAAAACAGTGATTACCATTTGTACTCGCCCTCCTCGCTTTCTTTCAGATACTGCAGGAAGCGGGCAACACCCTCTTCCACGTAAATGGTGGGATTATATCCTAACAGCCGGCGTGCCTTGTCAATCTTCGGACAGCGGCGCTGCGGGTTGTTGGTCAGGTATTCCTTGTCCTCGCTCACGGCATACTTCACCTGTCCTGTATAGCCGAAGATGTCCTTGCCGGCCTTGACATAGATTTCTGCCAGTTGGGCAATGGTGATTTCCGGCTTTTCAATGCCAATGTTGAAGAAGTCGTACGAGCCGTGCAGCAGAATCTTGAAGTAACCGCAAACAGAGTCGGCAATGTAACAGAAGGTACGTGTGGGAGTGCCGTTGGAGAGAATCTCAATGTCACGGTTCTGCATCACCGCCAGGGCGAAGTCGGCAGGTACACGCTTGTCGCCGATGCGCATACCAGGACCGTAGTTGTTGAACGGACGGGCTACGCCAATGGGCATACCGTATTTCTGGGCAAAGAGCATGCACATGGTCTCGCCGAAACGCTTCGACTCATCGTAGCAGGCACGGGGACCTGTAGCACAGACATTGCCGTTGTAGTCTTCAGAGGTGGGAACATGTTCAGGGTCAGGGTCGCCATACAGCTCACTCGACGAGAAGAACAGGAAGCCCCTGATGCTGCGGGTAGCATAGAAGTCGAGCAGGGAGCGCAGTCCCCAGATGTTCGCATCGAGCGTCTCAATGGGGTACTTGCGGTAGAACATGGGCGAGGCGATGCTGGCCATGTGGATGATGAAGTCGGCCTCTGCTGCCCCTTCAATGTCGGCTATGCTGTCCTTGATGATGTCAAACTTGCGGAGCGTCACACGGGGGTTCTCCTCCAGCTTTTTAATCCAGCCAGGTTGTCCCAGCATGAAATTGTCAAGTCCGATAATCTGCTTGATTTCGAGCTCTTCTGCCTTGGCGGCAAAGAACTGCATCATGTAATAGCCCAAGAATCCGGCACAGCCCGTAATGAGTACGGTAGAGTCCTTGAACTTGGCACGCTCCTCAGGCGTCAAGCCGTTCAGCGTGTGTTGAATGTCGTTACAAAGTATGTTCATCTTTTCAAAAAAATATCAATTATCAATTATACTTTTGTCCGTAAATCCCAGGGGGCGCAGTTGTCTTCCCACATCTTGTTCAGCTTTTCACGGTCACGAACGGTGTCCATGCACTGCCAGAATCCCTCGTGACGGTAGGTCTTCAGCTGTCCTTCAGCAGCCAGCCGCTCCAAGGGTTCAGCCTCGAAGGTGGTCAGGTCGCCTTCAATATAGTCGAAGATCTTGGGACTCAGCACGAAGAAGCCGCCGTTGATCCAGCCTTGGTTCACCTGGGGCTTTTCCTTGAAGGAGCGGACAAAGTCCTCGTCATCAATCTGCAACTCGCCGAAGCGGGCCGTCGGATGAACAGCCGTCACCATGGCCAGGCAACCTGAAGCCTGATAGCGGTTGACCAGTTCCTGAATGTTGATGTCGCAAACCGCATCGCCATAGGTCATCATGAAATCCTCATCGCCGATGATGTGCTGCAAGCGTTTCACACGTCCGCCCGTCAGCGAGTTAGCACCCGTATCTACCAGCGTCACCCGCCAGTCACGCGTAAACTCGTTGATATACTGAACGTTGCCATTGCTCAGGTCAATGGTGAAATCATTGTTCAGCGCATAGTACTGCAGGAAATAGTTCTTGATGACCTCGCCCTTGTAGCCAAGCGCCACCACAAAGTCCTTGTAACCATAGTGGGCATAGTGGTTCATGATGTGCCAGAGAATGGGCTTGCCGCCAATCTCCACCATGGGCTTGGGAATGGTTTTTGTGTATTCTGAGAGCCGGGTGCCAAAACCACCCGCAAGAATAACTGTCTTCATAGGCTGTTGATAAGTTTACAAATGAGTGTTATGTCTTCTTCCGTCAGCTCAGGGTGCATCGGGATGGAAATGATACGCGAATAGGTTTCGTCAGTAACCGGCAGGTCGTAGTCGGCCTTGAAATACGAAAGATGGTGGTTGGGGGCATACTGTATGCCGTACTGTATGTCGTGTTCCTTGAGCAATTGCTCTAACTGGGCACGTTTTCCATTCAATACCTGTAAGGCAAAAATATGGGGAGTGATCTCGTTGACGTAGTCCATAGGAGTGAGTCTGACGTTGGGATTGCCGCTCAACAGCTCCGTATAACGCTGGGCAATGGCCCTACGCCTGGGGGCAAACTCCTTCTCGAAACGCGACAGCTGCACCATGCCAATGGCAGCAAAGATGTTGCTCATGTGGTAGCGGTAGCCTTGCTCGGTCACGTCAAACTGCCAGCTGCGCTCACCGGCATAGCGCTTCTCGGAATCTTTCTCCACACCCAGCAGACGGGCATCGCTCACTTTCTGTATCACCTCTTCGTCGGCAGTCAGTATGGCACCGCCTTCACCCGTCGTGATATTCTTGATACCGTCGAACGAGAAGCAGACCACATCGCCCGTGGAGCCGATCTTCTGGCCGTTGCACGTACAGCCGAAGGAGTGAGCAGCATCTTCTACCAGTCGCAAGCCATGCTGACGGGCAAAAGCCTGGTATTCATCAGCCAAACGGCAGTTGCTGGCATAATAGACGGGCATCATGGCCGTTGTACGGGGGGTGATGCGTCGTGCAGCATCCTCCAGGTCCAGCGTCAGCGTATCAGGACGAATGTCACAACTGACGGGACGGCAACCGGCAGCCGTGATGGCCTGATAAGAAGCTACAAAAGTAAAGGAGGGTACCAACACCTCGTCACCAGGTTTCGTTACTGCCTGAATGGCCAGATGAAGTGCTGCCGTTCCGCTGTTGACGCAGATGGCGCGACGTCCACCGCCGATATAGTCCTCCAACTGGTGTTCAAATTCCCCCACCGTGGCCCCCATGCCTAAGTATCCGATATCTTCTATGATATGGGCAACGGCGGCTGATTCCGCTTTACCAACAACAGATTTTGATAGTCTTATCATTTCTTTGTTTCTAATATTTGCTGCAAAGGTAATAAATAGTTGAGTAATTTTTTCTCTTTTCACTTTTTTTATCTTTTTACCTTTTTTCCTTTTTCCCTTTTTTTGTACCTTTGCGGCAATATATTGATACGACTATGGCTGACTACAAAATAGAAGAAATACATCAGTGCATTCTAAACATCCTGGTAAACGTAGATAAAGTATGTCGTGAACACGGGATTCGCTATTGGCTTTCTGACGGCACGATGTTGGGTGCCGTGCGGCACGGAGGCTTCATTCCCTGGGACGACGATGGAGACATTGCCATGCCGCGTCCAGACTACGAACGGTTTGTGGCACACGCCGATGAATGGCTTCCCAAACCGTTTGAAATACAGACATTTGAAAAAGATGAGAACTGCACCAGTATTTTCCTGAAAGTCATTGATGGCAGTACAACGCTCATTGAGAGGTGGTCACTGAACCAGTTGGGCGGTGTGTATATTGATGTGTGTCCCATTGACGGCATTCCTAAACAGCGTTGGAGAAGACGCCTGAGGATAGCCATGGTACACATGGTGAAAAGCTGGATCTATCTGAGAAGCAGAGACCCTTATAAGCGTGGACACGGCTATACGTCGTGGTTGCCTCGACTGTTGCAGGCTACGGTGAAGAATGTTACCCTGCAGCGCCTGAAGAAACGCCTACAGTCTGCCTACGACTATAAAACGTCACCCCTGATAGCTGACTATGACAGCGGTGACCGTAGCACCATGAAGCACGAAGTAATGGGAACACCGACTCCCATTATGTTTGAGGGACATGAGCTGATGGGAGTGGAACAGCCTGACACTTACCTGAAATGTCTCTTTGGGGACTACATGAAGCTGCCGCCAGAGAACAAACGCCATATCCACGGTTTTGACTATGTGGATTTCAACCACTCGTATCACGACTATCATGATACAAGGAAATTCAAATAATAAAGGGTAACATCTCTGATGAAGACGGTGATTGCCAACGGGTATGCTCGTCATGCCGATTTTATCTCCACGCTGCCTGAGGCCTTTGCAACAGGACAGGGTGAGCTGGTGTATGACGGACGTAACCAGGTGCGGCGTTTCACTGACCAGGGCGTTACCCTGATGGTGAAGCGCTACAAGCGGGTGAACGTGGTGCAGCGCGTGGTCTATACGCTGTTCAGGAAAACCAAGGCCTGTCGCGCCTACCTCTTTGCCCAAGAATTCCGTCGCCGAGGCATTGACACCCCACAGGAGGTGGCTTACATAGAGCAGGGCAGCATGGGGCTGTTCCATACGGGCTACTTTGTGAGCCTTGAAGTGCCTGGAACTGAGACACATCTGCTGTTACGAGAGGTGAAGGAGTTCAGTCCGGAGTTGGCTGATGCCGTGGCTGCACAGGTACTGCTGATGCATCGTAACGGTATTCTGCATGGCGACCTGAACCTTTCCAACTTCCTTTGCACGGAGCAGAACGGGCATTATCATTTCTGCATGATAGACATTAACCGCAGTTATTTCCGCGAGGGCTTGCCTACGGATGAGGAATGTCTGAAGAACCTGGTGCGCATCACCCACCGACGCGACCTTTACGAATACATTGTCAGGAGTTATGCCCGTCAGCGTGGCTGGGACGAGACGCAGACCGCTACCCGAGCCTTACAGCTGCTGGACCGGTTTGAACACCGATTTTAGTGCAGAAGTCAAGCAGCTGATTCCATACATTTTCTACGGTTGCATCGGCGGCATCAATGCCCCAGGCAAGGACATCGGTGTCTTGTGGCAGCCAGGTGGTTTTGCTGGCAAAGGGCGAACAGATGACCAGCGAGGGCTTGCCCATGGCATGAACGATGTGGCGTCCGCCTCCCTCATTGCCAAAGTAGGCCGTGCAGTTGGCAGCCATTGCCGCTAACTCACGCGGACTGCGGGCCTGAATCTGAAGGAAAATGTTGTGGTGTTTCCCCAAGTACTCATAGATAAGACGGGCATTCTCTGCCTCACGTCCAGGGGCATAGTTGAAGATGAGCTGCAGCTGCGGACAATGGTCCAAGAGTCGTTGCAGCGTCTCGGTCATACGGTCTTCCGGCCACGTCTTGCCCGCCAGTTTCGCCGTCACGCCGACCAGCATGACAGGACGGTTGAAGTCGATGCCTTCCTGCTGCATGTAAGCACGGAAATCCGCCTTTTCCTGGTCCGTAATGCTGAGCGTGAGGTTACGGTCGATGACTGTAGGCTCCAGTGGTTCAGCCAGTTTCAGGTTATGGGTAATCATGCTTTCGTCGCTCTCACAACCCTCTATGCGGTAGTTGCAGATGCCCAGCGTATAGGGCTTGCAAATGCCGATGCGCCACTTGCTGTCAAGTGAGAACAGCGTGAACGGCAGGGTATTCAGTGTGGAGCGCATGTCGATGATGGCATCGTAGTGTGTCTGATGTACCGTACGCCAGATTTTTCTGAGGTAGGTCAGGGTATGGTGTCGCTCGTCATCGCTGAAAGTGATGATACGGCTGATGGCAGGATGGCCCTCAAAGAGAGGGGCTATCCGCTCGTTGAGCACAAAGTGGATCTCTGCATCAGGAAAACTACGGTGCAGGGTATTGAGCAGCGGGGTGGCCAGAATGGCATCGCCCATTTGACGGAAACGGATAACGAGAATCTTTATCATAATGCATAATGCAAAATTTCAGTTTTCAGTTTTCAGTTTTCAACTTTCAACTTTCAACTTTCAACTTCCTGTAACATTTGGGTCTTTGGGAATGGTACGGCCGTTCACCAGGTCGTACTTCTCGTCGAACTCCTCCTTGGTACGCTTCCAGCGGTTGTGCGTCCAAAGATAGAAAGCAGGCTGACGACGGATGGAAGCCTCCAATAACTGGAAGAACCGCACCGTTACCCCATGTTCAGGGAGACTGTCAGGATGGTCGGTCAGCAACTTGAAGGTGCAGATGTATTGCCCACGACGGGGGCGTTCCATATCTACATAGAACACGGCATCGTTCATCTTGCGCATGATGCGTTCACCACCGCTAAATACAGGTGTGTCGTGGTTCAGGAAGCGGAGCCACAGGTGGATGTTCATCCAGCGGGGAGCCTGGTCGCTGATGTAGCCGAAGAGCGAGCGACGGTCTTCACGCTTATAGGCAATGAGATGACGCAGAATGTCCTGCTTGGGGATGCAGACGCCGCCATGGGCCTTGCGGATGTCGATGAACAGCTGGTCGAAGGCATCGTTGTAGAGCGGATGATAGATGAGACCTGTCACGGCCTGCGGATGACGCTGAAAAGCCAAGCACGTGGCCGAGAGCCACTCCCAGTTGCAGTAATGTCCAAGGATGGCGGCACAGTTCTGTCCCTTGTCAAAACACTGCTCCAACTGCTCCACACCCCTGAACTCAATGTGCTTTAACAGCTTCTCGTTGCTGATGCTGAGCAGCTTGAAGGTCTCGAAGATATAGTCGCAGAACCAGTGGTAGAACTGTTTTTCTACCTGACGGAGTTCCTGCTCGTCTTTCTCAGGGAAGGAGGAGGTCAGGTTCTTCCAGACCACCTTCCGACGGTATCCGACAACATGGAAAACCAGCAGGAATACCCCGTCCGACAACAGGTACAGCAGTCGGAAGGGCAGCAGCGACAGGGCGTAAATAAAGCCATAAAGCAGGTAATAGGGTAGTTTCTTCATCGGTTCATCAAATCGTTGGTGGTGGTTTGCAGAATGGCCTTGTTGATGCGCAACAGCCGTTCAGGGTCAGCAGTCTGACTGACGATGAAGCGCTGGGCATCGAAGTCGTAGAGGATGTAGCCCGTGGAGTCAATGAGCAGCTGAGCATTGTAATAGTTGTGGACGGCCGTGGGGTAACGGTAGCTCTCCGACAGCACGTCACGGCTGAAACGGAAGTCGTCATGCGGCAGTCCCAGCAGTCCCAAGAGGGTAGCACTGATATCGGTCTGGTTGCAGAGAGCGGTCACGATCAGCGGCTCCTTGACGGCACCACCCACCATGAGCAGGGGGATGTGGTTGCGCTTCAGGGGCTGTTGCTCGTCAATGTCCTTATAGTTGATGCCATGGTCGGCCGTCAGTACAATCAGCAGGTTGTCCCATTGCGGGGTGGCTTTCAGCTTGTCGATGAAGTCACCCAGACACTGGTCAAGGTAAGTGAAGGCGTTGAGCACCTCGTCATCCAGCTTCTTCACGGGCACATCCCACGGCTCATGACTGCTCAGGGTGGAGTAGCCGAAGAGGGCACGCTCCTGCTGCAGGGTGTCGGTGGGCAGTTGGGTAATCCTGTCGTAGAGGGTGCCGAAGGTGATGTCGTCCCTCACGCCCCACTCTGCCGAATGCTGTTCCTCGCGACTGTAGTCTGCCTTCCACGTCAGTTGCTCCCACCCCGTAGCAACAAGGTAGCTGCGCATGTTGGTGAAGTTGATGTCGCCGCCATAGAGGAAGGAGGTCGTGTAGTGCTCTTTTTGCAGCGTACGGGCAATGCTGGGCAGCGTGCGACTCTTCTCTGGTATCTTCATGACGGAAGTGGCAGGGAACGACGGATAGCCGCTCAGCGTGCAGACGGTACCACGGTCCGTACGCCAGCTATTGCCGTAGCACTGGCTGAACCAGATGCCTTCCTGCTTCAGTTGCTGCAGTCGTGGCATGACGCTGGCAAACTGCTCGCCACAGCTCTCCAAGAGGATGATGACAATGTTGGGCCTATTTGAGTTGAGAGTAGAGGGTTCTTTGCTGTGCAAAGCGGCAGAGTCGAGCGGAGCATTGAGAGTGGAGGGTTGACTGGGATAGACATCCTTGACAAGGGCAGCGCATTCCTCGTCGCTCATAAACTGGTATTCGTTGCCGTCGCCTAACTGATGGTCCAGTGAGAAGAGGAAGCTGAACACCGGATTGACGGCAGCGTGGTTGAGGAACTGGTTCTGGGAGAAATACACCTGTCCGATGTTGGTGGTCGATTCGTCCAGACCGCCTCGAATACCTATAACGATAAGGGGTATGAGGAGGACGTAGATCAGGGTCTGGATGATTTTTGGTCGAGTGTGGAGGGTGTGAGGGTGGAGGGTGAAAGGTGCGTGGTACCCCATATAAATGAGGACGGCAGCGATGCCGATCACCAGCAGCCTCATGATGAGGTAGCCCGTAGAGACACTGGCCATGGCCTCTGTGGGCGTTTCCAGATACTGCAGACAGGAGGCGTCCAGCTTGAAGCCCCAGAAAGGATAGAGACTGCTGTCGGCCACGAAGGCAAGGGCAAAAGCGATGGAAATCACCACATAATAGATGCTGAGCAGACGACGAAGCACTTTTTCGTTGTTCCACCAGAGGCTCACCAACACCACGAGAAAGGGAAAGATGATAAAATAGAGGGCAGTAGAGAGGTCGAGCGACAATCCGTGACGCACCACGTCACACAGATCGTTCCAACTATAGTCATGCCCTTCTTGGTTGTAGTACATGAACGCCACTTTGGCGATGATGAATACCACCACCGTCCACAAGTACGTCTTCAGCAAATACAACGCCCTTTTCATTTTTCTAACTAGCCTGCATATCATGCAGCTTCCTGTAATAACCGTCAACGGACAGCAGCTCGTCGTGCGTGCCACGTTCTACGATACGTCCCTCATGCAGCACACAAATCTCATCGGCATTTCGGATGGTCGAAAGCCGGTGGGCAATGGCTACGGTGGTACGCGTCTTCATCAGTCGTTCCAGCGCATCCTGCACCAGTCGTTCGCTCTCAGTATCGAGGGCCGAGGTAGCCTCATCGAGTATCAGGATGGGTGGGTTCTTCAAGATGGCACGGGCTATGCTGACGCGCTGCCGCTGACCTCCGGAGAGTCGGCCGCCACGGTCACCGATGTTGGTCTCGAACTGCTGTTCCGATGCCATGATGAAGTCGTAGGCATTGGCAATCTTCGCTGCCTCGGCAATCTGCTCGTCAGTAGCATTATCCACGCCGAACGAGATATTGTTACGGAACGAGTCGTTGAAGAGGATGGCCTCCTGATTGACATTGCCTATCAACTGCCGCAGGTCGTGAATGCCAAGGTCCTTGACGTTGATGCCGTCGATGAGCACCTCACCCTCCTGCACGTCGTAGTAACGCGGAATCAGATCGACCAGCGTCGATTTGCCGCTTCCGCTTTGTCCCACAAGGGCAATGGTCTTCCCCTTGGGAATCACGAGGTTGATGTCTTTCAGCACCCAAATGACAGAGCCACCCCCATCCCCTCCCTGTGAGTGAGGGGAGCAATTACCTTGCATACTGTTATTCTCTGGACTTGAGGTATCTCCTCCCCTCCCTATAGGGAGGGGTTGGGGGTGGGACTGGTACCCGAACCAGACATTTCGGAACTCTATTTGATGCTCGAAGCTATGCAGGTGCTTGGGGTTCTCGGCCTCCTTGATGGTGTTCTCTGCCTTCAGAATCTTGTCGATGCGCTCCATCGAGGCCAGTCCCTTCGGAATGTTATAGCCTGCCTTCGAGAAGTCTTTGAGCGGCTGGATGATGCTGTAGAGAATCACCATATAATAAATAAAGGTAGGACCTGTGATGGCCTGGTTGTTCAGCACGAGGATGCCGCCAAACCACAGTACGATGATAATCATGAGCGTGCCCAGGAACTCCGACATGGGGTGGGCCATAGACTGACGGATGTTGACGCGCATGATGTCGTTGCGGTAGTTGGAGTTCACCTGGTCGAAACGGGCGTTCATCTTCTTCTCGGCACAGAAGGCCTTGATGATACGCAGGCCGCCAAGCGTCTCTTCCACCTGACTCATGGTGTCGCTCCACAGGGCCTGCGCCTTGATACTCTTCTGCTTGAGCTTGCGTCCGACGATGCCCATGAACCATCCGAAGATGGGAACGAAGATGACGGTGAACAGCGTCAATTCCCACGACACGAAGAGCAGCGTGGCAAAATAGACGATGATGAGGATGGGGTTCTTGAACAGCATGTCAAGACTCGACATGATGCTGGATTCCACCTCCTGCACGTCACCGCTCATGCGGGCTATGATGTCGCCCTTGCGCTCCTCGCTGAAGAATCCCAACGGCAGCGACGTAATCTTCTGGTACAGCTGGTTGCGGATGTCACGTACCACACCCGTTCGGATGGGGATGATGGTAGCCGACGACAGGAAATAGGCACTCGTCTTCAGGGCGGTGGTCACGGCAAGAAACAGTCCGATGATGAGCAGCGTCATGGTCTGACCGTACTCGCTGATGAGCTGGCTCACGTAGTAGTTCAGGTTGTTCATCAGCACCCCCTGAATGTTTTGCCAGTCCCATGCCATGGTGGCAGTGGCAGCCTCGGCATCACCCGTCTGGAACAGTATCTGCAGAATGGGTATCAGGGCTGCAAACGAAAAGATGTTGAGCACTGCCGACAGGATATTGAATATCACCGACAGTACCAGGTATTTTTTGTAGGGCGGCACAAACCGCCTCAGCACTTGCAGAAATTCTTTCATCTCTTATCACTTATCACTTGTCAACTGATTTCTGTTCATTCGTTGCATGTATTGCTGTATGACGGACTTCATCTGACGGGTCATGGCCTGGAGCGTGTCCTGCGGCATCGTGCCCACCACATTGTGCTTCAGGAGCGGGTCGGTACGATACTGGTAGGCTGCCGTCACCTGCTGTCCGTCAAACTCTATGGCATACTTTCCCTTGACATACTCATAACCGTTGGCACCTGCCACCCAGTGCAGGGCGTAGGAGTCCTCAACAGGCAGTCCCAGCATATCCTTGCCGAAGGCCAGGTACGGATGGTCGTAATGCAGATAGGAGAGCACTGTCGGCATGATGTCGGCCTGTTCCACTACCCGCTGACGGTCGTAGCCACGCAGGGTGCTGTCAGCTGGGGCATAGAGGATGATGGGCACGCAGTAGTTGCCCAATGTCGTGGTATAGATGGGGTCAACAGGGCCGCTGGTGTGGTCGGCGGTGATGACAAACAGCGTGTTCTGGAACCACGGCTGCCGACTGGCTGTCTGGAAGAAGAGCCTTAGCGCGTTGTCTGAATAGGCCACACATTCCTGCACAGGGTTCTCGCCCTTGGGGAACACGCCTTCGTAACGCTCCGGCACCTTGCAGGGAGCATGCGACGAGGCCGTGAAGACGGCCGTCATGAAGGGCTGTTTCATGCTGCTCATGGTCAGCGCATAGTACTGCAGGAACTCTTCGTCCCAAATGGCCCAGGTGCCGTCAAAGTCATCATCACCGTGGAACCTCGGGTCTTCGTTATACTCCGTCCGTCCGTAATACTTGCCGAAGCCCGTTGCCTTGGCAAAGGCCTCAAAGCCCATGGAACCGTTCTGCGCACCATGGAAGAAGCCTGTGGTGTAGCCTTTGTTCTCGCCCAGCTCACGTGCCAGTCCTGACATTTTGTTCAGCGAGGCCGGTGTCAGGAAGAGGGGTTCCACAAAGTTGGGCAGTGACGACAGTATGCTGGGCATTCCCTCAATGCTTCTGCGACCGTTAGCGTAGGAATACTCCCAAGTGAGTGCCGAGTGGGTGATGAGCGAGTCGAGGAAAGGGGTGAATCCTTTGTAGGTTCCGTTGTGCAGCGACTTGTTGTAGAAAGCGAAATGCTGCTTGCCGAAACTCTCCAGAATGAGTACCACCACGTTTTTCGGCTCGAAGGCAACGGAGTCAGCTGGGGTGTGTATGGGCGTGAAGACGGCCAACGCCTCCTGATCACTCATGTAGTCAGGAATGGTCAGCGGTTTCTTGCTCAACGTGCGGTAGATGGAAAACGGCGTGTTCAGCACAATGCCCGTCTCAGCAGGCTGGTTGACGTATTGGTTGGCATTACTGATAGTGATGGGTCGCACGGCATGGGCAAAGCCGCCACGCATTCCAGCCACACACAGCGGAATGGCAATAAGGAGCGCCAATGTCATGGTGATGTAGTAAGCCCCACCAAACCTCCCCGAAAGGGGGGCTTGGGGGGCTTGGAAGGCTTTGTATAACACCCATCCCAGCACGATGCCCAACAGCACCAAGTACCAGTTCACCAGGAACTGCTCGCCTAAGATTTTCACCATGTTGCCTGCCCCTTCGTTGCTGAACTCAGCAAAGACGTCGGCAGTCGTACGCTTGCCAGTGAAGGGGAAGTAGGCACAGTCAATAAGGTTGGCGGCAATGGCCACGAAGTTACAAATCACGTAGATCCAACGCACCACCCTGTAGTAGCCTGGCCGCTCCTTCCAGTGCAGCGGCAGCAGCATGAGCAGGATGACGACAGCATTGGTATAGAGTATGGCGGAAGTGTCGAAGATGATGCCCGCCTGAAACAGACTGAACAGGTGTCCTGCTGTCATCGTCCCTGAATAGAGTCCCCAGTTCGTCATGACAAAGACAACGCGGCACAGCGTAAACAGCACAAAAACCACCAACAGGTTACTCAGCAGTGCCACAATCGGATTCTTCAACCAGCTCGTTTTATACATTCAACATGAAAGATTAAACATTAAATCTCAATTCATTCGGCAAAGGTACAAAATAATCATAATACATAACGAAGAATTAATAAATATTTCGTATTTTTGCAGGCAAAATAACTGTCATGACAAGAAAAAAACTCAAATGGACACTCCTTCTGCTCCTTGTCATCGGGCTTTCCGTATGGGTGGGCTCACGCTGGAATGCCTGGTTTCATAACCCAGAAGAACCCCCTTATACGGCTTCTCCCACGCCCCACCGCGTACTGCTGACCTACGGCAACAAGGACGGACTGTCACGTAACATCAGCTGGCAATGCGACAGCGTGGTAAGGCCCTCATGGATAGAGCTCGTTTGTCTGACAGACAGCACGTCCAGCACACCTGACACCATCCAGGCAGAAGGCGAAGTCTTTGTCTCACGCAGCGGAAAGGCAGCCTACTATGTGGCACGTCTGCGTCAGTTGCTGCCTGGCCGACAGTATGCCTACCGCGCTGTGACCGACGGCAAATGCTCACCCTACTACACCTTCCAGGTGCTTCCTTCAGAGCGTAACCACCTGTCGTTCCTCTATGTTGGCGATGTGCAGGATTCCGTTGGCGGACAGGCAAATGTCTATCTCCGCGAAGCCGTCAGACGTCATCCGCAGACCGAGCTGCTGGTCTGTGGGGGCGACTTTACCGAGCGTCCCACTGACCGCTACTGGGCTGAGGGTTTCCGCAGCATCGACAGCCTGGCACAGCACATGCCCTTCCTCTGTGTGACGGGCAACCACGACTACCTGAAGGGCGTCATCGTGAAGCTGGAACGCCGCTTCCCCCTCATCCTTTCTTATTTTCTAGACTCCAAGATCAACGACAACATGGTCTATACCGTTTGCGACGGCCCTGTGCAGTTCTTCCTGCTCGACACCAACCGTGAGTTCTTCTACCTGAAGACACAGCGCGACTGGCTCGAACAGGAGCTGAGTGCCAGCACGGCCCGTTGGAAGATTGTCGTGCTGCATCACCCCCTGTTCTCTGTCCGTGGAAAAAATAACCTGATTCAGCGTTGGATGTTCAACGACCTGATAGAGGAATACGGTGTTGACCTGGTGCTGCAGGGCCATGAGCATGCCTATGCCCGCATGACCCGTCATACTGACGACGGACAGCCCGTAACGCCCGTCTATACCGTCAGTCATTGCTCACCCAAAAACTATCGGATTAAGCCTGACGACCGCTTCGACATCATCACCAATACCAGCCGTTACTATCAAACCGTTGACATCTCTGGTGACACCCTCACCATGAAGGCCTACGACGTAAGCGGCCACAC
>JAILHP010000208.1 GCA_024695705.1 Prevotella sp.
AGCATCTGCAACAACACGGAGTGCTCCTGACGGTCCATCACGAACACACCATGATGGCTGGCGATGGCGTCAGGCTGCGGCAGTCCGTAGCACACCACATCGGCCTCGGGCACAGGCTGTAGCGCCTCAGAGGCAAGGATAAGCACATCGCCGCTGACCACCATGAGACGCAACGACTCAGGAGCCTGCTGCATGATCTGCTCATAAAGGGGTAACTGCAGCGACAACAGGCTCTTCGAACGTCCCTCAGGACCTAAAGGCAGGGGCAGGAGCACCTTACCCTGAACGGCATAGGAAGGCAGGCGCTGGCTGCGCCCACCGGCATGAATCATGATGCTACGCTCTCCACCCAGCCACTCACGAGCCTGCTGCAGCAGCCACACCGTGCCGCCGCCTGAACCCAGACGGCTGCCCACAGGGTCACACGAGCAGAAATACTCGTCAGCACTCAAGCCCGTCAGCTGGTGGAAGCTGTCCACCATGTGGGGAGGAAGAGATAGCAGTTTCTTCACGCTTTCTTCTTATTCTCTTTCTTCTTGAAGGCAAGGAAGATACCCAGCAGCAGGACGGCTGCCAGCACGCCATAAGAACAGTAGGCAATGGTCTCCGTGGTCTTGACCGAGCGTGGGAAGAAGGAGAGCACCACACGATGCTTGCCAGGTGCCACCTTCAATGCACGCAGCACGTAGTTCACGCGGCCCAGCGGCACTTCGGCATCATCGACCGTTGCCGTCCAGTCAGGATAGTAAATCTCAGAGAACACCACTACCCCACCCTTGCCTGACTCTACAGTGTAGGTCAGCTGGTTAGGCTGGTAGGAATCGAGCTTCACACGACACAGGGAGTCCTGAGGCACGCTCTCGCCCAGCACGTCGGCAAACTGCTTGTCGGCGACAGCTTCATGGCGCAGGGGCAGCTCTGTCAGAGCCGACAGTTCCTCGTTGGCTGTTTCCACATAGTTCACCTTATCCACCATCCAGGCATTGCCGAAAGCCTGCTCGTTGAGCATGGGTGCCAAATGGTTGTCATCGGTCTTGACCACCACCCAACGGGTATTAAGCATGTTGAGCACGGGCATAAACTGGTCAGTAGGCAGTGAGTCGAGCTGGTAGCCCGCCTGCGGCACCATGTAGTTGATGGCCAACATCTCACGGTAGAGGCAGCTGTCGATGAGGTCCTGATAACGCTGCAGCTTGGCGGCGTGGTATCCGCCTACTGACTTGTGACGGTAGCTGGTTTCATTCTCATTGAACACGTTGGATATACGGCTGGCGTCGTAAGGCATGTTGAGCACACGATAATCCAGCGTCTGGTCCTGCAGCAGGAAATCGTCGAGCGGCGTCTTCTGGTGGGTACGCTCCCTGATGCTGGCATCACGGAACATGGAGTCGTTCAGATAACGCTTGTTGACGGTCCACAGGTCGATGAGACACACCAGGGCGACGAGCACCACAGCAGGACGCGCCTTGAGATACCCCTTCATGTAAAGCCACAGGCAAGCGGCGCCTGCCACGACGAAGGCCAGAGAACGCCAGCAGTCGGCCGTAAAGACAGAGCGTCGCACACTCTCCAACAGCGGCTGCAGGGCGCTGATCTGCTGGAGCAGCGGACCGTCACCCTCCCCCACGAAGTTGAAGAACAATGTAGGCAGCAGGGCAAAGAGCAGCAACACACCTGCCGTCAGGCCGAAGGCAATATATAGCTTTGAGCTTTGAGCTTTGAGCTTTGAGCCTTGAACGTTGTTCATCCACTCACGCAGACCCAGAATGGCGAGGAGCGGTATGGTAAACTCAGCAATGACCAGGATGGACTCAACGGTACGGAACTTGGCGTACATGGGCACATAATCAATAAACAAATCCGTGAACCACTGCATGTTACGTCCCCATGCCAGAAACACGGAGAGGACCGTTACGGCCAGCAGCGTCCACTTCAGCGGGCCGCGCAGCACCAGCAGACTCAGCACGAAGAGCATGCAGACGAAGGCACCCACATAGACGGGGCCCATAGTGCCGCCATCGCCCCAGTACTGAGGTATCTGACTGAAGATGTAGGAGGCCGGCACCACCTGTCCGTCAGGGAAAGGTACCGACTCATCGGCAACAGCCTTTGCGGCACTGCTCTCACCCAGGGGGTAAAGGGCTGTTCCCTGTTCGGCATCAGCACGCATGGAGGCGCCGCCCTGAATGTTGGGAATGAGCAGCGACCAGGTCTCGCCAATGCCGTAGCTGTACTGCGTGATGTAGTCGCGGTCAAGGCCGCCTGTTCCTTCAGCCGCACCCTGAGCAGGGGCTTTCAGCTCTGAGCCGCCACGCATGGTGGCCTTGCTGTACTCCCACGTATGATAGAGGTTGGAGATGTTGACCAATACACCCAGGAGTCCGCCTATGAGACAGACGCCTGTGGCCTTCAGCACATGAAGCCTGGAGAGCTGGTCCCTCTTGCGGATGCCCTCAATGATGAAGGCAATGACCATTGCGGCAATGATGAACAGGTAATAGTAGGTCATCTGCACGTGGTTGGCATGAATCTCCAAAGCAGCAAAGACGGCCGTCACCACTAGTCCCCACAGGTAACGCCCTCGATAGGCAAGCACCACACCCGCAATCATGGGCGGCAGGTAGCCCAAGGCCATCACCTTCCACATGTGACCGGCTGCTATGATGATGAGGAAATAGGACGAGAAGGCCCACATAATGGAGCCCAGCACGGCCAGATACTGCTTGAAGTCGAAAGCACGCAGCAGGATGTAGAAGCCCAGCAGATAGACAAAGAGGTGCCACACGTAGTCAGGCAGCCACAGATGAAAGGCTTTCTCAAACACAGAGACGGGTACCGTGCTGTCGTACGACGGCGATATCTGGTAGGTCGGCATGCCTGAAAACAGCGCATTCGTCCAGCGGGTACGCTCTCCCGTCTTGTCAAAATACTCCTTGGCTTCCTGTCCGGCTCCAGCGCCGGCTGAGGTATCGTGCTGATAGAGGATGCGCCCTTCGAAGTCGGAAGGGAAGAAATAAGCCACCGACAACACGACAAACACAACGACTGCCACCACATCGGGCAGCCACTTCTTAATATTTTTCATGAACTCAATTAAATTGTCAATTTCCAATTGTCAATTCTCATTGGATAAGTATTTCATTATCAAATCAACCACACAGTCCTCCGTCTGCTCGGCCATGTTGATGACCAGGTCGTAGTTGCGCGTGTCATAGCGTGAGGTGCCCGTGTATTTGCGGACGTAGTTCTCACGCATCTCGTCAGCTTCGTTGATGGCTTCGATAGCCTCCTCCTGGCTGATTCCGCGCTTCTGCACCAGACGGGCGATGCGCTGCTCCAGCGGAGCCTGAATGAGGATACTCACGTGGTTGGGATAACGACGCAGGATGTGGAATGCCGTACGGCCGGCAATGACACATGACTCACTCTCGGCTATACCCTTCAGAATCTCCTGCTCCAGCATATACATCTCGTCTGTCACCAGGAGGTCAGGCTCGTTGACGTAACCCCTCTCCATATACTGCTGCGAGGCTACGAAACCCATAGACAAGGTGCGCTTAAACTCTGCCCACCATCCGTGGTCACGGCCTTTCAGCTTCTCCACTTCATCCACGGTAAGGCCATACTCCTCCTGCAGGGCCTTGATGACCTCCTTATCGTAAAAGGGCACACCCAGACGCTGAGCCAGTTTCTCACCCACGGTACGTCCGCCGCTTCCCAGCTCACGGTTAATCGTAATGACGAATTTCTCGTTCTTGTCCATAATCTTTTTGTTTTAAGGTAATTTGCCTACAAAGGTAATTAAAAAAGCGAAAAGTGAAAAGTGAAAAGTAAAAAATTTGCTGCCCTCCTACAAAAAAAAGGTAAGTTTCTTTGTTTTGTTTGGTTTTTCTCTCGACTTTTCGTCGCTCGACGCTTGCGCCGCTTGCTTTTTTGCAAGAACTTTGGCTTCGCCGAAATTACTTTGTCTCGGAAAAGTTCAAATAAATTTGGCTTTTCTCTCGACTTTTCGTAACTTTGCAGGCATTAAAGCAGACAACATGAAAATAGGAATTATTGTAGCAATGGACAAAGAGCTGCGTCAGCTGCAAAAGCTGTTCAGCAGCGAACAGGTGCGTGTGGAGAAGTGTGGCATCGGAAAAGTGAATGCGGCACTTGGCGCACAGCGTATGATTAACGAGTTTCAGCCTGACGTCATCATCTCCTCAGGCTGTGCAGGCGGACACGGGGAAGACATTCGCATACAAGACGTTGTGGTGAGTACAGAACTGTCCTACCACGATGTCTATTGTGGAACGGCCATCGACAACACCACCGTATATGGACAGGTACAGGGTTGTCCGGCCCGTTTCCCTGCTGACCCTGAACTGCTGCACATCGCAACAAACCTCCAACTTCCAACTTCAAACCACCAACTTCAAATCCACCCTGGCCTCATCGTCACAGGCGACTGGTTTGTAGATAGCAAGGAGAAGATGCGCGACATCATCGGCAAGTTTCCTGAAGCAAAGGCCGTCGATATGGAGTCGGCAGCCATCGCGCACACGTGTTATTTAAATAAGGTAAGGTTTATCTCGTTTCGCGTCATCAGCGACCTGCCCCTTGAGGATACCGATGCCTCGATGTATCACGACTTCTGGAACCAGATTGCCGACAACTCCTTCCAAGTCACTCAGACCTTCGTGAACTGGCTACTCAGTTCATCACTCACCGACAACGAGGCAGCATCATAGCTCGATGCTCTCGATTCGGAGACGCTGGATGCCGGCAGGCACGCGGACTTCCACCACGTCACCCACCTTCTTGTTGAGCAACGCTTGGGCGATGGGCGACTTGATGGAGATTTTTCCTTCGCGCAGGTTGGCCTCATGGGGGCTGGCGATGGTGTAGATCATGCGGCAGTTGTTAGCCAGATTGGTCATCTCCACCTTGCAGAGCAGTCCAACGCTGTCACTACCCAGACGGGCGGTGTCAATGACACGGGCATGCTCCAGCACCCTTTGCTTGAAACGTATCTGACTGAGCAGACGAGCCTGCTCACGCTTGGCAGCATGATACTCGAAGTTCTCGCTGAGGTCGCCCTTGTCACGTGCTTCAGCTATGGCCTCCCTTACTTGAGGCAGTTCAACGCTCTCCAGTTGGCGGAGTTCGGCCACGAGCTTGTCGTAGCCTTCCTGTGACATGTATTCCATTTTCGAAGAATCCCTGACACTCTACTGAGAATCAGGGATTTGCATTACATAATTATTTTTATCACTTATGAGCGTGATCCGCTTGGGGCTCGAACCCAAGACCCCAACATTAAAAGTGTTGTGCTCTACCAACTGAGCTAGCGGATCTACCTGTTTGCTTAAAAGCGGGTGCAAAGGTAATAAAAAGTTAAGAGTTAGGAGTTAGGAGTTAGAAGTTTTTTTCCTTCTTCCCTATTTCTTAACTTATTTTAACTTTACAACCTCTATGTTTGCTATTCATCAGGGCCTTTAAAGGGCGTCAGGTGCGGATTATCGCCCATGTAATTGCTGCCGGACTGAATGGTCTGACGGATGACGCCGTCACCGTAGTCGCGATGGATGGGACCTACGCGCAGCAGGAAGTCGTTAAAGTTGACTGTAGGGATGACGAAACCTAAAAAGCCGAAGCCCACGCGGGTGCCTTCAGGACGGAAGTTGTTGTGTACGTAAGCGGTGGCGAACAGGCTGTGACGGTAAATCTCCAGTTTGTTGTATTTGTCAAAGTTGGCCATCAGCTCATTGTCTAAAGCGGTGGTATCGGCTGAAGTGAACATGTGGAGCACGTTGCCGATGGCATCGTCGAGCTGGTCACCCTGGATGCTGTCGTTCTCCTGGATGCACTGGCGGATGTTGTCCCTCATCTCCTCGCGCATCTTCTCTTCCGACGGAACGGTGATCAGGGCGAGAAGGGCAAGAACAGCAAGCACGCCAATCAGGATGACGATTTTTCCGAAGCAACTGTGGTAGAACTGTTGTGCCACGTTTTCTTTCTTGTTGTAAGTTCCTCTGTCTGGCTGATTCATGATGAATAAGTTTTTATTAATAATGATGATTTTGGATAATTCTAATTACGGGCATCAGGACTTGTTGTGTATCAGGTTCATGAATTCCTGACGTGTCTTTGCCTGATTGAAAGCGCCGCAGAAGTCGCTGGTGGTGGTGATGGAGTTCTGCTTCTCCACCCCACGCATCTGCATGCACATGTGGCGTGCCTCAACAACTACCATCACGCCAAGCGGATGGAGCGTGTGCTGTATGCACTCCTTAATCTGCAGCGTCATGCGTTCCTGCACCTGCAGGCGATGAGAGTAGATATCGACCACACGGGCTATCTTGCTGAGTCCTGTGATGTAGCCGTTGGGGATGTAGGCCACATGTACCTTTCCGTAGAATGGCAGCATGTGGTGTTCGCAGAGTGAGAAGAAGTCGATGTCCTTCACGATGACCATCTGCGAGTAGTCCTCCTTGAATAGGGCATCGGTGAGCACCTTGTGGGCGTCCATATCATAGCCTCTGGTAAGTACTTGCATGGCTTTGGCCACACGCAGGGGTGTCTTGAGCAGTCCTTCACGCGTGGGGTCTTCGCCCAGCAGACGCAGGATATCCCTGTAGTGCTGGGTCAGTTCTTCTAAACCCTCTCTGGTGCTGACATTGTCGGTCAGCTGTGCATCAGGTTCAATCTTCATTAGTGTCGAGCTTTGAGTGTTGAGTGTTGAGCGTTGAGTAAATTCTCACTTATTGATAAACGGTGATTTTCGCCCTCACGACGAGTGCCTGACTGTAGCCTAGTCCCTTAATGGTGCGCAGCATCTGGTTAGCTTCTTCCATCGTGCGGTAGTTGCCCACGTAGCATATCCAGCGTGGAGGATAGAAGTGGGCGGAAACGGCCACGTTGGGCAGTTGGGCCCTGATGTCGTTGGCCGTACGTTCTGCCTTCTTGCGGTCTTCACGGCTGTTGCCGCCTGCGAAGGCCTGAATACGATAACCGTTGACGGTGCGGCGTACCCGGTTGTTCTGTGGCGTCGTGACAGGTGTCGTCGTGGTCGTGCTGTCAGTACGTGACGCATTGGCACGCGGCGGGTTCTGAGTCGTATTCGTGGTAGAAGGCGTCGTGGGCGTCGGCTTCCTGTCCTCAGGCTTCACAGTGCTGTGAGGGTCGAGCACCAGGTTGCTGATGGCCGTATCCTGCTGAACGGTAATGGTACCCTGCCCTGCCGCATTCGTCTGCAAACGGTCGAGGAAGGTCTGCGCAGCTATGCTGCTAAATGATAAATGACAAATGATAAATGATAAACCTATCACCATCATCATCCATTTACTGTTTCTAATTCCTGTTGTCATATTCTTTATCATTTCTCATTCATCATTTATCATTTAGGCCGAAGGCCGCTCATCATTTATTTCAGGCTACCGGCATTACTTGAATGCATCGATGATTCCCTTGAAGTCGGCAGCCTTGAGGCTAGCACCGCCAATAAGTCCACCGTCGATGTCAGGCTTTGCGAACAGTTCAGGAGCGTTGGATGCCTTGCATGAACCGCCATAGAGGATGGTGGTGTCGTCGGCTACTGCCTGACCGTACTTCTCAGCGATGATGCTGCGGATGTAGGCGTGGATCTCCTCAGCCTGCTCGGCGGTAGCGGTCTTGCCTGTACCAATGGCCCAGATGGGTTCGTAGGCGATGACAATCTTGCGGAAGTCCTCCTCAGAGAGGTTGAAGACGCTGCCCTCGAGCTCTGCCTTTACGACCTCGTTCTGCTTGCCTGCCTCACGCTCCTCGAGCGACTCACCGATGCAGAAGATGACCTTCAGGTCGTTCTTCTGTGCCAGCAGCACCTTCTCCTTCAGGATTTCAGGAGTCTCCTTGTAGTACTCACGACGCTCAGAGTGACCGAGGATAACATACTGTGCACCCGTTGACTTCACCATCTCAGCGCTTACCTCACCTGTGTAGGCACCCTTCTCCTTGTCGGCGCAATTCTCAGCACCCAGACCGATGATGTCCTGGTCGAGGAACTGGGCAATGCTTGCCAGGTGAATGAACGGGGTGCAGATGACCACACCACAGTTGGGCTTGTCAGCCTTCAGAGTCTCGTTAAGCTCCTTTGCCAGAGCGATACCATCCTGCAGGTTCATGTTCATTTTCCAGTTGCCTGCAACAATTTTCTTTCTCATTTTCTTACGTTTTATTAAGTTTAATACTTTACTTGAATCTTCTTTCTTCTTTACCCACCTGCTCCAGGCCCACAGACGGTCAGCTACTGTAAGCATGAGCAGCGGCAATACGTACCACAGCAGTATGACGAGTATCTTGCGAGGTACGGAGTCTTCGGGCAGCTGCCCTAACCCCGACTGTTCCAGCGGCTTGTCCAGGACGTACTCGTCAGGCAGCTTGTTGTGGCTCCACTTGCGGATGACGGTGGCGTCCTTCAGCAGGAGCAGTCCCGGGTTGCTGCGTACAACGGTCTTCAGCGTCGTCTCGTCGGTCAGCAGGAAGGGATATTCGGCTCCCGTTATGTCGCGCCAACGACCGACGCCCTGCTCTCCGCTTGCCGTGAGGCAATAGAACGGGTAGCCGTTGTCCTCCGCATATTCGTATATCTGGTTGATGAGGTCGAGATGTGAGTCGTCGGCATCTTCCAGATGGGGCGATATGAGCAGGAACGTATAGCCCGTATGCCCCAGAATGTCCTCGGTGAGCTCGTCGCCCTCAGGCGTGGTCATCGAGAAATCGTGGATGGGCGGCACGTATCCCTGTTTTATCATAACGGACCTGGTGTCGATATAGGTCCACGTGGAGTCAGGGTAGTTGTCGATGCCGAACTCACGGCGCTCGCCGTCCTTCTCCATGATGAACGTCGTCACAAACTGCGGCATCTCAGCCCCTTCAGGTATCTCCATGCCTTCACGGATGTCTGCGCCGATGTGATAGGGGCGGCAGTCAAACTGCGGCAGGTCGTAGAGGGCGTAGCCCGCGATGAAGAGGATAAACAGCAACGTGTAGTTGATGATTATCCACTGGTTGGTCCTTGAGATGAACCGTACCATATCAAGCGGCCAAAGCCATACGACGACGGCACAGGCCAGCAGCACGACATTCTTCAGCAGCGTCTGACCGTTGGTCAGTACGATGCAGTCGCCGAAACATCCACAGTCGCTTACCGGGTCGGCGAGGTATATCCATATAGTGAGCGCCGTCATGATGCTCATCATGAGCAGCAACAGGCGCGACGTCAGTCGGCGACGTATGGCAAAGAACAACAGCACGCCTAACGTGAACTCCAGCGTTGACAGGGCGATGGATGCCAGCAGCGTTGCCACATCGGGCACCAACGCGCCCAGGTGCATGGCTTCCAGGTAGTCAGTCAGCTTGTACTGCGTACCCAACGGGTCGATGGCCTTGACAAATCCTGACAGGATAAATGTCAGCGCCAGCAC
>JAILHP010000209.1 GCA_024695705.1 Prevotella sp.
TTGAAAAAGATAGTTATATTATTTGCGCTTTTCGCATCCTCAATAATCTTGAGGTGACAAGGTATCAGGTTCATTGTCACCTTCATTTTTATGCTTAAAAATTTGTTTTAATCAGAATTTATCCGTACATTTGCCGTCGAAATGATGGCACAGTGCCATCATGTTGCAGTAATAATGATAATGGATTATGGCACAATCGGCAGTTACAGTCAGGATGGACTCTGAAATGAAAACGCAGTTCGACGCACTCTGCGAACAGTTTGGCATGAGCGCAAATACGGCGTTCAACATCTTTGTGAAAGCGGTAATAAGAAGTCGTAGCATTCCCTTTACAATCAAGGGTTCGCCAAGCGCTTTAGACTTGTTTATGCAGCAAAGGAGCGCTGCTGAATTGAGCAAAGAGCCGGAACTCTCGCTGGATGAAATCAACGAGGAGATTCGTGCGGCAAGGGAAGAATTGCGTAAAAGGAAGAGTGAAAAGGTATGATTTACGCGGTTATTGATACCAATGTGTTGGTATCTAATTTCAAGCATTATCCACAGACACCTAAGGTGATTAGCCCTGCTGACTTCCTAAAGGTGATGATAGACTCGAAAGAGGATTAAAAATGAAACACAGGATATACGTAGCAAGTAGTTGGCGCAACGAATATTACCCTGAAGTGGTTGTTAAATTGAGGGAGGCAGGACATGATGTCTATGACTTCCGCAATCCGCCATCGGGTGATCCAGGATTCAAATGGGGCTGCGTGAGTGAGGACTATATGGAGTGGTCACCACAGCAGTATCGCGACATGCTGCAGCATCCCTATGCTGTACGGCAGTTCAAGAACGACATCGAGGCGATGGAGGCCTGCGATACATGCGTGCTGGTGTTGCCTTGCGGCAGAAGTGCCCATACGGAGGCAGGATGGTTTGCAGGACGTGGAAAGTTGACGATTGCCTATATCCCAGAACGGCAGGAGCCTGAACTGATGTACAAACTGTTCAGCAAGGTTTGCTGTTCGATAGAAGAATTGCTTGATGCATTGAAGTAAGATGGATAAACTCTCTCCACAACAACGGCACGCCAATATGGCGGCGATTCGTTCGAAGGACACGAAACCGGAGATGATTGTGCGTCGTGGTCTGTGGAAACGTGGATTCAGATATAGGCTGAACCACAAAAGGCTGCCAGGACATCCAGACTTGGTACTGAGGAAATACAGGACTTGCATCTTCGTAAATGGGTGCTTCTGGCATGGACACAATATTACAATAACCAATAAACAAGAAACAATAAACGTAGAGAATTCGAAGTGTTGTAAGATTCCGAAGACGAACAGGGAGTTCTGGGTGGCGAAGATTTGCAGGAACAAGGAACGTGATAAGGAAGAGCAACGCAAACTGGCGGAAATGGGCTGGCATTGCATCACCATTTGGGAATGCGATTTGAAGCCGTCGAAGCGCGAAGAGACGCTGGACTCGATAGCGTTCACCCTGAACCACATCTGGTTACAAGACCATGGGGCAAAGACCGTTCCTTATCCCAAATTGGAGGAAGAGGACATGCAGATGCCAATGGCGGCTGAGGGCTGATAACAAGGTACCAGGTTCATTGTCACCTAGAAAAGAACCAGGCGTTCTGGATTCATTTCCAGAACGCCTGGTTTGTTGTCTTATGAAGAGAAGCAGGTCACTATACTCGTACGCCAAAGATATTTTGGAGGACATAGGATATAAAGGATACAATATCAAAGTCTTCATCCTGCTGATTCTGACTATCCTCATTAGGACACCCTTTGACTCGGATTTCAAGATTGTCCACTTGCGTATTCTCTAAGGGGAGTACATTTGCATTGACGGTGAACATGAGGGCAGAGGGAAGATGGAAGAAGGAATACTAGAGAGTGCTGTAATGTACCATTGTACCATTGTACCATTTGGATTTCTGTTTTTTTTCTCACTTATTTGATAAAATTTTCACGCTCGACAAAAGAAATTTATTCCTTTTGTGCTCACTTAATCAAATTTTTCGTACCTTTGTCGGCGTTTTAAAGAAACGAAGAAACCAACTAGATTATTATGGAAAGAGACCAGCAGATTTTCGATCTCATCGAACAGGAACATCAGCGTCAGCTGAAAGGTATTGAACTCATAGCCAGCGAGAACTTCGTGAGCGACCAGGTGATGGAAGCCATGGGCAGTTACCTGACCAACAAATACGCCGAGGGCTATCCCGGCCACCGCTACTATGGCGGTTGTCAGGTAGTAGATAAGGTGGAGCAACTGGCCATTGACCGCGTATGCCAGCTCTTCGGAGCTGAGTATGCCAACGTGCAGCCCCACTCTGGCGCACAGGCCAATGCTGCCGTACTGCTTGCCGTGCTGAAGCCTGGCGACACCTTCATGGGCTTGAACCTTGACCACGGTGGCCACCTCTCACACGGCTCACTGGTCAATACCAGCGGCATACTGTACAAGCCCGTGGGCTACAACTTGAACAAGGAAACGGGACGCGTGGATTACGACGAGATGGAACGTCTGGCACTGGAGCACAAGCCCAAGCTCATCATTGGCGGTGGCTCTGCCTACAGCCGTGAGTGGGACTACAAGCGCATGCGTGAGATAGCCGACAAGGTGGGTGCCCTGCTGATGATTGACATGGCTCACCCCGCAGGACTCATTGCTGCCGGACTGCTTGACAACCCCGTGAAGTATGCTCACATTGTCACCTCGACAACGCACAAGACGCTGCGTGGTCCGCGTGGTGGTATCATCCTGATGGGTAAGGACTTCGAGAACCCGTGGGGCCTGAAGACTCCGAAGGGACAGGTGAAGATGATGTCACAGCTGCTGAACTCTGCCGTCTTCCCTGGACAGCAGGGCGGACCGCTGGAGCACGTCATCGCTGCCAAGGCCGTTGCCTTCGGCGAGGCGCTGAAGCCCGAGTTCAAGGAGTGGGCCAAGCAGGTGAAGAAGAACGCTGCCGTTTTAGCCGAGGAACTGGTGAAGCGTGGCTTCGGCATCGTCAGCGGTGGTACAGACAACCACTCGATGCTGGTTGACCTGCGTTCGAAGTATCCTGAGCTGACAGGTAAGGTAGCTGAGAACGCCCTCGTGGCAGCTGACATCACCGTCAACAAGAACATGGTGCCGTTTGATACGCGCTCTGCCTTCCAGACCTCAGGTATCCGTCTGGGAACGCCAGCCATCACCACCCGTGGTGCCAAGGAGGACCTGATGGTACAGATTGCCGCATGGATTGAGGAGGTGCTGAATGACCCCGAAAACGAGCAGGTTATCGCCAAGGTTCGCGGCGAGGTCAACGAGAAGATGAAGGAGTATCCGCTCTTCGCATACTAAGAACAGATAAAACGTTTACGTAAGATTTTCTGCCTGCAAGGTTACAACAAACGGAAAAACCGTGTAACTTTGCAGGCAGAAATCATATAATTAAAACAAACTACGTAAATACTTCTATAGCTATGTGTAAAAAATTTGTGATCGGTGACAGAGAGAAAAACGAGTGGATTGCCGTTTTCGACGACGAGTCAAAGGAGATGAGCTTCAAGAACGATTTGAGCGAAGCCAAAGAATATAATGAGGAGGAAAATGCCTACCTGGACCTGCAGGCCATGCAGCAGACAGGATTCTTCAGCGACCTGCGGGTCTATCTGAAAGAGGAAGACGGCAAAGCCTACGTGATGGGCGAGCGTGACAACTATCACCCGATGACGAACTAAACAAACAAAAAGAGGAGAGAGGTTAGTGGAACCACTAACCTCTCTTCACTTCTACTGAATTACTTACTTGCCCTAAGTGCAGCAATGCTTTCCTTGAGGGCTGCAATCTTCTCCTCAGAGTCGCTCTGCTTCTTACGCTCCATGGCCACGACGGCCTCAGGGGCGTTGGCAACGAAACGCTCGTTCGAGAGTTTCTTCATGACACCAGCCAGGAAACCTTCCAAGTGCTTCAGCTGAGCCTCAGCCTTCGCAATCTCGGCATCAACGTCAATCATAGAACCCAGAGGAACGGCAAACTCGTCGGTACCCACCATGAAGGCCGATGCCGTAGCATCCTTCTCGCTGACCACGTTGACAGCACTCAGATTGGCCATCTTCTGAACGACAGCGTTATAGGACTCGTAGGCATTGGCACCTACGACCTGCAGCTCCAGCTGCTCCTTCGGAGCAATGTTCTTCTGGCTGCGAACCATACGCGCACCGCTGACTATCTGCTTCACCTTCTCCACATTGCTGATGAGCTGCTCTTCCTCAGCAGTTAAACCACTGAGTTTCAAGCTCTCGCGCATGATGCTCTCACCCGGCTGGCGCTCATAGAGTGCCTGCCACAGTTCCTCGGTGATGAACGGCATGAAGGGATGCAGCATCTTCAGCAGCACGTCGAAGAAACGCAGCGTCTGCTGGTAGGTCTCACGGTCGATGGGCTGCTGCTTGCCGTCAATGTAGGCAGGCTTCACCATCTCCAAGTACCAGCTGGAGAACTCGTCCCAGAACAGCTTATAGACCACCATGAGGGCCTCGGAGATGCGGTACTTCGAGAACAGGTCGTCGAGTTCAACGCCGGCTTCCTTCAGTTTCGCGTCGAACCAGCGGACAGCCGTCTTGCCGGCCTCCGTCTGCTCTACATCAGCCACCTGCCAGCCCTTCACCAGACGGAAGGCATTCCAAATCTTATTGTTGAAGTTACGTCCCTGCTCGCAGAGTGCCTCGTCGAAGAGGATGTCGTTGCCGGCAGGAGCCGAGAGCATCATACCCATGCGCACGCCGTCGGCACCGAACTTCTCAATCAGCTCAATAGGGTCAGGCGAGTTGCCCAGTGACTTCGACATCTTTCGACCCAGCTTATCGCGGACAATGCCCGTGAAATAGACACTTCTGAACGGCATATCACCCACATATTCATAGCCGGACATAATCATACGGGAAACCCAGAAGAAGATAATGTCAGGACCTGTCACGAGGACGTTAGTGGGATAATAGTATTTGATTTCCTCGTTGCCGGGGTTGTTAATACCATCGAAGAGGGAGATGGGCCAGAGCCAAGAGCTGAACCAAGTATCAAGAGCATCCTCCTCCTGACGCAAGTCAGCATCCGTAACGGCAGGATTCTTCTGTTTGGCCAATTCAAGTGCCTTCTCACGTGTCTCGGCAACCACGAAGTCGCCTTCATCGTTATAATAATACGCAGGAATACGATGACCCCACCACAGCTGGCGCGAGATACACCAGTCCTGGATATTCTCCAGCCAGTTCTTATAGGTGTTCACGTACTTGGCAGGATAGAACTTCAGTTCTCCGTTCAAAACGGGAGGCAGGGCGATGTCAGCAAAGTGCTGCATCTTGAGGAACCACTGCAGCGAGAGACGCGGCTCAATGGCCGTATCAGGATTACGCTCTGAGTAGCCCACCTTGTTCGTATAGTCCTCAATGCGCTCCATCAGACCGGCAGCCTGCAGGTCTTTCACAATCTGCTTGCGGCAGTCCATGCGGTCCATGCCGACATACAACGGCGACTGCTCTGAGATGGTGCCGTCGGGGTTGAAGATGTCGATGGTCTCGAGGTTATGCGTCTTACCCAGCATGTAGTCGTTCGTGTCGTGGGCAGGCGTCACCTTCAGACAGCCCGTACCAAACTCGATGTCCACATAGCGGTCCTCAATGACTGGAATGACGCGGCCCACCAGCGGTACGATAACCTTGCGGCCCTTCAACCACTGGTTCTTCGGGTCTTTGGGGTTGATACACATGGCGGTATCGCCCATGATGGTCTCAGGACGCGTGGTGGCCACGACTGCATAGTAGCCCTTCTCGTCGCGGTGGATGACGTTGCCGTCACCGACAAGGGAACCGTCGGCAACTGGACCGTCAACGTAGTACTTCAGGTGGTAGAGGTGGCTCTGCTCCTCCTTGTAGATGACCTCCTCGGTAGAGAGGGCGGTCAGCGCCTTCGGGTCCCAGTTGACCATACGCAGACCGCGATAGATGAGTCCCTTGTTATAGAGGTCAACAAACACCTTGATGACGCTCTCCGAACGCTTCTCGTCCATAGTGAAGGCGGTGCGGTCCCAGTCACAGCTGGCACCCAGACGGCGCAGCTGCTTCAGGATGATGCCGCCATGCTCGTGTGTCCAGTCCCAGGCATGCTCCAGGAACTGCTCACGCGTCAGGTCGTGCTTCTTGATGCCCTGCTCGGCGAGCTTCTTCACCACCTTAGCCTCAGTAGCTATTGAGGCGTGGTCGGTTCCAGGCACCCAGCAGGCGTTCTTGCCCTCCATGCGGGCACGGCGCACCAGGATGTCCTGAATGGTATTGTTCAACATGTGACCCATGTGGAGCACACCCGTCACGTTTGGCGGCGGAATAACGATGGTGTAAGGCTCACGTCCGTCGGGTTTCGAGGCGAACAGTTTATTGTCCAGCCAATACTGATACCACTTCGATTCGACCTCTTTCGGGTCGTATTTGCTTGCTAATTCCATAGTCTTTCTATACCTTATTTATAATAATGGCTGCAAAGGTACAAAAAAATTCTTAATTCTTCATTCATTATTCATTATTTTTTTCTACCTTTGCATTTGACTATGGATAGAAAGCATACAAAAGAAGAGAAAATGGAGGCCTTCGGACGGCTCCTCGACGTGATGGACCGGCTACGTGAAGAATGCCCTTGGGACCGCAAACAGACGAATGAGAGTCTCAGGGCAAACACCATCGAGGAGACCTACGAGTTGTGCGACGCGCTGATTCGCGACGACCAGCACGACATCTGCAAGGAGCTGGGTGACGTGTTGCTGCACGTAGTGTTCTACGGCCGCATTGGTGAGGAGAAGCAGCAGTTTGACATCGCCGACGTCTGCAACAAGCTGTGTGACAAGCTCATCTTCCGTCATCCGCATGTCTATGGCGATGCCGTTGCGAAGGACGCAGAAGCCGTACTGGAGAGCTGGGAGCAGATCAAGCTGAAGGAGAAGGACGGCAACAAGACGGTGCTCTCAGGAGTGCCTGCTGCCCTACCCTCGCTCATCAAGGCCTACCGCATTCAGGACAAGGCCCGCAACGTGGGTTTCGACTGGGAAGACAAGCAGGACGTATGGAAGAAGGTTCGCGAGGAGCTGGACGAACTGGAGACCGAACTCCGCAAGGAGGACAAGCAGCATTCGACGGAGGAGCTAGGCGATTTCCTGTTCTCGGTCATCAACGCCGCACGACTCTACAAACTCAACCCTGACAACGCGCTGGAACTGACGAACCAGAAATTCACCCGCCGCTTCAACTACATTGAACAGCACAGCATCCGCATGGGCAAGCCCCTTACCGATATGACGCTGGAAGAGATGGACAAGCTGTGGAACGAAGCGAAAGAGAATGAGAAGTGAGAAAATGTGATAATGAGAAAAATATAAGCATTATGAAGAAGTTTTTATTATCAGGAATGATTGTCGCTCTGACAGCTTCATTCATCATGAGCTGCGGAGGCAAAAACCAGACACAAGGAAACGAAAACCTACAAGATTCCACCGATGTTGCTCCTGCTGAAAAGCCCACGCTGTACGGCATAGCAGCCAGCACGACACAGGGGGACACCTTGAAACTGATGATTGACAACGGCGACACGCTGACCATCGATGTGACTGCTGCCCGCGAGAACCAGAAACTGTTTGGAGAACTGACTGGCGGCGACCGCATGATTGTGCTGACGAATGTAGAGAAGACCGTTGCCGAGGTTGTGATTAACCAGAACATGCTGTTGGGCGACTGGGTGATGCCCGACCCCATTGACGGCAGTTCAGAAATCGGCATCAAGATCAAGGAAGGCGGCATTGCCGAAGGCATTGAGCAAAGCACCATCAGCTACCGTACTTGGAAGGTGGTTGACGGACAGCTTGAGATTGTCTCCATCCGCGACGGCGGCGGTCAGGAGGAAGAAACCAATTACTACGACATCATTAAGCTGACGCAGGATTCCCTCACCTACAAGAACGACGAGGACACCTTCGAGTATTCACGTCAGAAGCCTCGTGAGCAGTATGGTAATGACGTTGATCTGGAATCGTCTTCGCTGGAAGACTTCATCATGTAATCACTTGTCTTGGAACCTTTTAGAGTTCATATATTAGGTTGCGGCAGCGCACTTCCAACACTTCGGCATCATGCTTCGGCACAAGTGGTGGAGGTGCGCGACAAGTTATTCATGATTGACTGCGGAGAGGGAACCCAGATGCAACTCCGACGTTCCCACATCCGCTTTACCAAGATAGGCCATGTCTTCATTTCCCATCTGCACGGAGACCACTGCTTCGGGCTGATAGGCATGATTAGCACCTTCGGTATGCTGGGACGTACCGCCAAGCTCCACATCTATGCAACTGCCGAACTGGGTCCCATGCTGCAATCGCAGTTAGACATGTTTTGCGACCGGATAGGCTACGAGGTGGTCTTCCATCCCATCGACACCAGGAAGCACGAGGTCATATACGAGGACCGCAGCCTGAGTGTTACCACCATCCCGCTGGAGCACCGCGTGCCTTGTTGCGGTTTCCTGTTCAGGGAGAAGCCCACCCTGCCGCACATTCGGAAAGAGATGATAGATTTCTATCACATTCCCACCTCACAGATTGCCAACATCAAGGCCGGTGCCGACTGGCAGGCTGACGACGGCACCATCATTG
This sequence comes from Prevotella sp., assembly GCA_024695705.1. Lineage (GTDB taxonomy): Bacteria > Bacteroidota > Bacteroidia > Bacteroidales > Bacteroidaceae > Prevotella. Next base: position 8,675 of record JAILHP010000209.1, read on the forward strand.
CCAACCAACGGCTTGTCTATCCCGCTGAGCCTCCACGCAGCTATGCCTATTGCAGCGACACCCGCTACATCAGCAACCTGCATCAGCGCATCATGGGCGTCTCCACCCTCTATCATGAGAGCACCTATGCCAACGACAACCTACAGCTGGCCACCAAGTACTTTCACTCTACCGCTCAACAAGCTGCCCAGGTAGCTCTCAATGCCAAGGCCAGACAACTTCTCCTGGGGCACTATTCCTCACGCTACGAAAATGAAGAAATATTGCTTCAAGAGGCACGTTCCGTATTCGAAAATACCCTTTTGACCGAAGAAAATATGGTAATTGACTTATAAAAACACAAAAAGTTTACGAAAAATTTGGAAGTTTCAAACTTTATGCTTATCTTTGCACCAAATAAATACGAAAAGGTATGATGAAACGACTACTTACAATGGCTTTCGCAGCAGTTTTGGTACTCTCCGTTCCGATGAGTATCATGGCTATCAGCAATGAGCCGCTTTATGAGCAGGGCAACGACAAGGAGGTTACCATCGTTGTTCAGCAGTCGTCACTTTTCGTAAATAATGCACAAGGACAGGTTCTTGAAGTCGTTTCCCTTACCGGCAAGCAGATTGTCAAGGTGAAGATTGACAGTCCTGCACAGCGTATTGAGCTGAATGTTCCCAAAGGATGCTACATTGTTAAAGTAGGCAAAGTAGTTCGCAAGATTGCCATCCAATGAACCCTCCCCTTTCTGAAAAAGAGCTTCTCAGCATGCTCCGCAATCCCCAGACGCAACGCAAGGCGTTTGGGATTATTGTTAAGCAGTATAGCCAACAGTTGTACTGGCAGGTGCGTCGTATCGTACTTAACCACGACGATGCCGACGACGTGATGCAGAACGCCTTGCTGAAAGCGTGGAACAACATCGACACCTTCCGTTCCGACTCCAAGCTCTCCACCTGGCTCTACCGCATCGTCATCAACGAGAGCCTCGACTTCGTCCGCAAGCAGAAAAACATGTCTGCCATCAGTTCCGACGACATCGAAAGCGGTGTCGCCAACATGCTCATGGCTGACAAATACTTTGACGGCGACGAGGCAGAAGCCAAACTACAGGCTGCCATTGCCCAGCTGCCCGACGTGCAGCGCACCGTATTCAACCTGCGCTACTACGACAACATGAAGTACAGCGAAATCAGTCACGTACTGAACACCTCTGAAGGGGCGCTGAAAGCCTCCTATCATATTGCTGCAAAGAAAAT
>JAILHP010000021.1 GCA_024695705.1 Prevotella sp.
AGGCGAACCATCTGGTGGGAAAAGGTGAGGCGGGAGAGGGAGAGCTGCTCGTTGGCACGCTGATAGACGGCGGGGGAGAAGCCGTAGGGGCCGCCAATGACAAAGACCAGGCGACGGGCAGACTGCTGCTTCTGCTGCAGCCAGCGGGCAAGCTCCACGCTGCGCAGCTCAAGGCCGTGCTCGTCAAGCAGGACGACGTGATCGGAGGGTTGCAGCTGTCTGAGGATGAGGTCTCCTTCAGCCGCTTTCTGTTGTTCCTCAGTCAGGTTCTTGGTGTTCTTCAGTTCGGGTATGGTGATGATGTCAAACGGCATGTAGTGGCTGATGCGCTCTGCATAGTCACTAATGCCAGCTGTGAAATGCTTGTTGACGGTCTTGCCGACCTGAAGAAGAACGGACTTCATATTTTCGATTTAACCTTTAACTTACCGCGTGGTGTGGAAGCCTTCAAGGTTCTGGTAGCGGCGGGTCATCATGCGACGGTAGATGTGCTTGAGCCAGAGGTGGTGGGTCAAGGTGAAGGCCAGTCCTATTATTATTAATATGGTATAGCCGATGGTATCGCCGAAGATGGCCGTGAAGGCCAGCGCCAAGGCAACGGGCACGAAGAAGACGATGAGCTCGATGATGAGCTGCAGGGAGTTCTCGAAGTTGCCCTTGGTGGTGATTTTCTCGTTGAGGGGCAGCGACTGCTTGTTATAGACGGCCAGCTGGAACAGGATGCAGTACTCAGGGCCTGAGGTGATGAAGAGGTAGGCCAGCAGCATGAGGATGGAGTAGCGGCCTGACACCACGGTGGGAATGAGCAGCAGCAGGGGCAGAATGAGCACGGCGCAGTAGAAGTAGTACTTGGCGCGCAGCAGGTTGTAGATGTTCTCCTGATGTACCATCAGCAGGTCGATGTAGTTGCCTTCGGGGCCCATAATCTTGACCAGGTTGACGGCACCGAAGAAGACGAAGCAGTAGAGGCACCAGATGTTGGTGGAGAAGCGTCCGTCGTAGATGTCGGTGAACGACAGCATGAGGCTGAGCAGGGTGATGATGAAGATGCCCTGTATGAAGCGCTGCTTGACGGTCTTGTTGCGCATGGTGCTCTTGATTTCTATCTTGAGGTATTCGCCTATCTGTCCGAAGCGGTTGAGGAAGGTGAACTGTGAGACGTGCTTGAGCTGTGTCTTCTCCTGCTTGGATATCTCCTCGTGGACAAAGTGCAGCTGCAGGCGCCTGTTGACCAGGAACAGCACGATGCTGAGCACCACGACGACGGCTGCCGTCATCCACGTAAAGCCGTAGTCCATGCAGAAGTCGCCCACGACGTCAATCCATTTGTCCACGTTGATAATGGCATAGCCAAAGAAGGCGAGATAGACGATGCCAGGCAGGAACCACCACCATATTTTGTGATTGACGAGTGTGCGCACCAGCAGGTACCACTGGCTGTTGACCAGTATCATGAGGTAGAGCAGCGCGAGCATGCCGATGCTGTTCCAGAACGTCAGTCCGCCGCAGAAGGCAATGAAGACGTAGGGCAGGAAGAGAGCGAACCAGATGAAGTTGCCTGACGTCAGGAGGTTGTTGATGAGGAAGCAGTCGATGATGCGGGCTTTCCTGATGGGCATCAGCACGTAGGGCTTGATTAGCATGGCAGGCGTCTGCTGCATGCCGAAGCGCATGAAGAAGTCAATCGTCAGCAGGAAAGGCATCACGGCGAATATCAGCGAGAAGTCGCCTCCCCGCGTGCCCCATCCGAGCATGGTGCCGATGACGATGAGGTAGAGGGCCATGAAGCCCAGACCGATATACACAAAGACTTTGGCCACCTGGTTCTGTTCGAACAGCGGATGGCGGCGGTTGCTGAGCTTCTGGTGCTTGCGTAACGAAAAGAAGAGTTTCAGAAAGTCTCTCATCTCAGGTCAATAATTTCGGCATGTGGATAATCCTTGGCGTTGAAGCGGAACTGGCTGTCGTTGAGCTTCGTGGCCTTGAGGTTGCTGATGTTGATGGTGGTCCAGCCGTTGCGCTGCTTCATCTTCACCTGTGTGGGCACGTAGCCCTGCTTGCTCACGGTGATGTACATCTCCTGTATGTTGCGCTTCTTGTCGGTTGCCGTCAGGTGAACCTCGTAGCTGGTGCCCTTGGTGGTCATGGTGTAGGTGAAGCCCTTGCGGTAGATGTTGATGAAGTTGTAAGGGTTGAGCGCCTGCAGCTCAGCCTCCGAGGGGTTGCTGACGTTCACCTCGTCCTGGCCTTTCATGTAGGTCCACTGCGTCTTGCCGTCAAACCAGATGTTGGCGACCGAGGTGGAAGCGTGGAACTTCTTGCCCTTCACCAGGATGGTTCCGTCGGTGGGGCTGAAGTTAGGGCCTGAAATCTTGAACTTGGCGCTGATGCCGTTTTTGTTGCTGACGGTGGCAGCAGCCTTGTCGAGCACATCCTTTGCTGTCTGCGCTGTGGCGAATAAAGGTAAGAAGGCAATGAGGCAAAAAGGTAAAAACCATTTCACCCAACCCTGGACCTTGTTATAATGCATTACTTTTTCCATATCTGCTTCTTTTTAAATGACTGTTATCCTTTAGACTTCTCGCAGCCTCTAATGTTTAATCTTTAATACTTAATGTTTAATGTTTAATCTTTAATGTTTAATGCTTAATGCTTAATGCTTAATGCTTAATGTTTAATGTTTAATGTTTCATCTACTTCAGCTGGCTAATGAGGTTCTCCAGACTCATTTCGTCCTGAATGAGCACGTCGCGTGGCTTGCTGCCCATAGCAGCACCCACGACACCGGCTTTCTCCAGCTGGTCCATCAGTCGGCCTGCACGGTTGTAGCCAATGGCAAACTTACGCTGAATGAGGCTGGTGCTGCCGCTCTGCGACATGACGATGAGGTGGGCAGCCTCTTCAAACAGCGGGTCGAGGTGGTTCATATCCACATCGTTGCTTCCGCCGCCGAAGTCACCGTCACCCTCAACTTTCGGCTCAGGCAGTTCGAAGGTGGAGACGTAGCCCTGCTGACTGGCGATAAACTCGTTGATGGCGTCCACCTCTGGGGTATCGACGAAGGCACACTGCACACGGATGGGCTCGTTGCCCTGCAGGAACAGCATGTCGCCGCGTCCGATGAGCTGGTTGGCTCCCATGCGGTCGAGAATGGTCTTCGAGTCGATGCCCTGTGCCACCTTGAAGGCGATGCGGGCAGGGAAGTTGGCCTTGATGGTACCTGTGATGATGTTGGTGGTAGGACGCTGCGTGGCGATAATCATGTGGATGCCGACGGCACGTGCTTTCTGGGCGATGCGGGCTATGGGCAGCTCTATCTCCTTGCCGGCAGTCATGATGAGGTCGCCGTACTCGTCGATAACTACCACGATGTAAGGCATGAAGCGGTGGCCGTTCTCAGGATTCAGCTTACGGGCAATGAACTTTTTGTTGTAGTCCTTGATGTTACGCTCGCCGGCTGCCATCAGCAGCTCGTAGCGGTCGTCCATCTCGACGCAGAGCGAGTTGAGCGTGCGCACCACCTTCGACGTGTCGGTGATGATGGGCGAGGCAGAGTCGTCGGGCACCTTGGCCAGGAAGTGCTTGTCAATCTTAGAGTAGATGCTGAACTCTACCATCTTGGGGTCAACCAGCACAATCTTCAGCTCAGCGGGATGTTTCTTGTATAAGAGAGAGGTGAGGATGGCGTTCAGACCAACCGACTTACCCTGACCGGTAGCACCGGCTACGAGCAGGTGGGGCATCTTGGCCAGGTCGAACATGAATACCTCGTTGGTGATGGTCTTACCCATAGCGCAGGGCAGGTCCATCGTGGTCTCCTGGAACTTCTTGCTGTTGAGCACACTCTCCATCGACACAATGCTGGCCTTGGCGTTAGGCACCTCAATACCGATGGTTCCCTTGCCAGGGATGGGCGCGATGATACGGATACCCATGGCCTTCAGCGAGAGGGCGATGTCGTCCTCGAGGTTACGTATCTTGGAGATGCGCACACCCTGGGCAGGCGTAATCTCGTAGAGCGTGATGGTAGGACCGACGGTGGCCTTGATGGCGTCAATCTCGATGCCGAAGTTGCGAAGCACCTCGACGATGCGGTTCTTGTTGGCGTTCTGCTCTGCCATGTCGATGTAGGGCTTGCCGTCGTCCTCGTATTTCTTCAACAGGTCGAGCGTGGGGTAGTGGTAGTTCTCCAGCTCCAGCTTCGGGTCGTAGGGCGTGCTCAGGTCACCGCGTAGTTTCTTGTCCGTAGCCTTATCCTCTTCGTCAGCAGCTTCTACTACCAGTTGCGGGTCTTTGGCATCGTTTTGCGTTGGGGTTTCCTTCAGTTCAGGCTTCCCCATATCCGTAGCATGCGTGGTGGTGGGGTTCTTCCATTCCACCGTCTGCGTATAGGGGTCGTCAAACACGTCAGGATCCTCGACGATAGAGGTCAGCGGGTTAGGCTCGTTGTCCTTCTTCGTGGGGTCGTTGATGGTGAATTTCACCTTGTTGAATATCTTGCTGGGGTTGAACAGCTTGCGGAAGAAGTAAATGGTCTCAGCACTAATGTACGTGAGGAAGGCGATGGCCACCAGCGCCAGCACCGCCGTCAGGCCTGGAGCGCCTAAGTAACCCTCAATCTGCTGGCAGATGAACAGTCCGTGGTCACCGCCTGGGCAATAGCTGCTGTCCACGAAGAAGGGCGAAAGGAACTTGGCGAAGGTAACGGAGAGCCACACCATCACGATGCCCAGCACCATGAGCCACTTCAGCAGGTTGAGGCTGGTGTAGGCCTTCATCAGCCGTAGTGACAGCAGGATGATGAATACCGGAATGAGGAACGACGGCAGTCCGAAGCATTGCTTGATGAAGAAGTATGCCGTGTAGGCTCCCAACGAGCCGCAGCTGTTCTGGAACTCGCCGTTCTGGTTGCTGATTTCCCCGTCACGCGGTGAGAGGATGAGCGTCTGGTCGGCAGAGCCTGTCGAGAAGAACGACACAAACGAGAGTATCATATAGACCGCCACGCCAAACAGCAGGATGCCTATCAGGAAGTTGATTTTCTCGTTCTGGAAAATATTTTTTACGCCTACGGCTTCCATGAAGGAAGACTTCTTGACGCTGGTCTTTTTCTTTGCCATGTTGTTGTCTATATTTTCGATTTATTACTTTCTTTCCTTTTTACCTTTTCCGTGTCCTCCTCTTCCTTTCCTGCGGTGGCAGTAACGCGAGGCTCGGCCGGTACGCCCCTTCGGCTCATAGACCGGACCGCTGCCTACGGAGTCGGGGAGTGGCGTCTTTTCCACCTCCTTGCCGAGGAATTTCTCTATCTGGCGGAAGGCGAACTGGTCTTTTTCGCTGACAAAGGTGACGGCAGCACCGTCGCGGTCGGCACGAGCCGTACGTCCGATGCGGTGCACGTAGTCCTCGGCATCGTGGGGCACGTCGAAGTTGATGACCATGCGGATGTCGTCAATGTCAATGCCGCGGCTGACAATATCGGTAGCCACCAGCACGTCGATGCGTCCGGCCTTGAAGCTCAGCATCACTTCGTCGCGTTCGGCCTGGGTGAGGTCGCTGTGCATCTGGGCACAGTTGATGTGGAGCCGTTTCAGTTCGCGGGTCACATCCTTCACCTTATCCTTCTTGCCGGCGAAGATAATCACGCGCTGCAGCTGGTTGGTGGCAAAGAGGTGCTTGATGATGCCAATCTTCTGCGGCTCATAGCAGACGTAGGCCGACTGTTGAATCTTGTCGGCAGGGCGGCTGACGGCAATCTTAATCATCACAGGATTGTAGAGCATCGACTTGGCCAGCTGCTGAATCTTTTCAGGCATAGTGGCCGAGAACATGACGGTCTGCCGGCTCTGGGGCAGGTTGGCGGCAATCTGCATGATGTCGTCAGAGAATCCCATGTCAAGCATGCGGTCGGCCTCGTCGAGCACGAAGAAGCTCACGCGGCTCAAATCCACGTTGCCCACCTTGATGTGGCTGAGCAGACGGCCGGGAGTGGCAATCACCACGTCGGCTCCCATGCGCAGCGAGCGTTGCTCCTGGTCGTAGCGGTTGCCGTCGTTGCCGCCATAGACGGCTACGCTGCTTACCGTGTCCAGGTAATAGCCGAAGCCCTGCATGGCCTGGTCAATCTGCTGGGCCAGCTCACGTGTCGGCGCCATGATGAGGCAGTTGATGGCATCGTCAGGGAATCCGCCGTCGTCGAGCATCGACAGAATGGGCAACAGATAGGCGGCTGTCTTGCCGGTACCCGTCTGCGCCACACCCATGACGTCGTGACGGTCAAGAATCTGCGGAATGCAGCGTTCCTGTATGGGTGTCATCTCCTCAAAATGCATGTCGTACAGCGCATCGAGGATATTGTCGTTCAGATATGTTTCTTCAAAAGTCATCAAAATTGTCAAATTGTAAATAGTCAAATCGTCTATTAGTTCGGAGCTTTCCTGTAACAGAAGTAGGCAACGAAGATAAAGAGCAGGTTGGGAATCCATGCAGCCAGCATCGGCGGGGTGCCTGCCTGGGTGGCAAACGTGGTGCTGATGGTCTGCAGCAGGATGTAGGTAAACGAGAGAGCCAGTCCGATGCCGAGATACAATCCCATGCCGCCCTTGCGCTTGCGCGACGAGAGGGAGGCTCCGATGATGGTAAGGATAAACGAGGCAAACGACGAGGCGATGCGCTTATGGTACTCCACCTCATACTGAACGACGTTCTGGGAACCTCGCTCCTGCTGCTTGGAGATGTAGCGGCGCAGCTCGGGCGAGGTAAGCGTCTCCTGCTGTCCTTTGGAGAAGACGAGGTCCATGGGTTCCATTTGTATGAGGGTGTCGAGCTCCTGGCCTGAGGTGATTTTTTCACGCATGCCGGTCAGGGTGCGTATCTTGTAGTTGCGTACCTTCCACTGGTAGTGGGAGTCGCTGATGGTATCATACTGGATGACGTTGGCCGACAGTGTGCTGACCAGTTTCTTGTTCTCAAACTTGTCGAGCGTGAAGCCGTAACCGGTGCGGGTAACGTCGTCATACTGTGACATGAAGGCTATGACACCAGGTGCCACCTGCAGCTGTACGTTGGAGGCGGAGGTAACCTTCTTGTTGTTCTTATAGAGCGACTCGAAGTTATGGCGTACGATGTTGCCCTTGGGAATAATGTAGGAACCGAGATAGAAGTTGAGTACCGCGATGATAGCCGCAGAAATGAGGTAGGGGCGCAGCAGCCGCTTGAAGCTCATGCCGCAGGCCAGCATGGCAATGATTTCGGAATTGCCTGCCAGCTTGGAGGTGAAGAAGATAACGGCGATGAAGACGAAGAGCGGCGAGAAGAGGTTGGCGAAGTAAGGCACGAAGTTGACGTAATAGTCCATGACGATGGCCCTCAGGGGTGCATGGTTGGTAGTGAACTTCGCCAGGTTCTCGTTGACGTCGAAGACAATGGAGATGGAGATAATCAGGGCAATGGAGTAGATGTAGGTGCCGATGAACTTCCGGATGATGTACGAGTCAAGACGCTTGATGTAACGTCGCGGCCAGCTCATCACCTTCTTCATCAGCAGGCGCACCTTACGCCATACCTGCAGAAACTTATGCCATTTTCTTATTCTACTGAACTCCATAGGGTTTAGATTCTTCTTCCTAAGTCGTTAATTACGCTGCGCTTCCATTGCGAGAAGTCGCCCTGCTGAATGTGCTGACGGGCATCGCCCACCAGTCGCAGGTAGAACGCAAGGTTGTGGATGCTGGCAATCTGTAGGGCCAGCAGTTCCTGTGCCTTGAACAAGTGGTGCAGGTAAGCCTTGGAATGAATGCGGTCAATCTCGCAGCCGTCAGGGTCGATGGGCGAGAAGTCCATTTCCCACTTCTTGTTGCGCATGTTCATTGTGCCGTTGTAGGTAAACAGCATGGCGTTGCGCCCGTTACGGGTCGGCATCACGCAGTCAAACATATCGACGCCGCGTTCAATGGCCTCCAGGATGTTCTGCGGTGTTCCCACACCCATCAGGTAGCGGGGACAGTCCTTGGGCAGAATGGCATTCACCACCTCAATCATATCGTACATCACCTCGGTAGGCTCGCCTACGGCCAGTCCGCCGATGGAGGCTCCACCGCCGTCGTTCAGCTTGCCGAGGGTATCTACCACATGTTTGGCAGCCTCCTGACGCAGGTCTTTGTAGGTGCAGCCCTGAACAATGGGGAACAACGTTTGGTTGTAGCCGTAGAGTGGCTCTGTCTCGTTGAAGCGTTTGACGCAGCGGTCGAGCCAGCGCTGGGTCAGACCCAGCGACTTCTTGGCATACTGGTAGTCGCTCTGTCCTGGAGGACACTCGTCAAGCGCCATCATGATATCAGCGCCGATGATGCGCTCTGTGTCCATTACGTTCTCGGGGGTGAAGATATGCTTTGAACCGTCAATGTGACTGCGGAACTCACAGCCTTCTTCCTTCAGCTTGCGGATGCCAGTCAGCGAGAACACCTGAAAACCGCCTGAGTCCGTGAGAATGGGACGGTCCCAAGTGTTGAACTTGTGTAGGCCGCCTGCCTTACGCAGCACCTCCAGTCCTGGACGCAGGTACAGGTGGTACGTGTTGCCCAGTATAATCTGTGCCTGCACCTGCTGGCGAAGCTCGGAGAAGTGTACGCCCTTTACGCTACCCACTGTGCCTACGGGCATAAAGATGGGCGTCTTGATCTGTCCGTGGTCGGTAGTTATCAAGCCTGTGCGGGCGTCGCTATAGGGGTCGGTATGTTGCAGCTCAAACGTCATTCCTTGCTCTTTCCTTTCTCGTCTTCTTCCTTGATGGTAAAGTCCAGCGGTTTCTCCACAATCTCGTTGGTCAGGGCGAAGTTCCATACGTCCTGAACGTTCTCCACATAGTGGAACTTCACGCCCTTCAGATACACGTCGGGAATCTCCTCAATGTCCTTGCGGTTCTCCTGACAGAGCATGATGTCGGTGATGCCGGCACGCTTGGCTGCCAGGATCTTCTCCTTGATGCCGCCCACGGGCAGCACTTTTCCACGCAGCGTAATCTCACCCGTCATGGCCACATTCTTGCGAACCTTGCGCTGGGTGAGGGCCGAGGCAATCGAAGTGGCAATGGTGATACCGGCTGAGGGACCGTCCTTGGGCGTAGCACCCTCAGGCACGTGGATGTGGATGTTCCAGTTGTCAAAGATGCGGTAGTCAATGCCCAGCACATCGGCATGGGCCTTCACGTATTCCAGTGCCAGCACGGCGCTCTCCTTCATCACATCGCCCAGGTTACCTGTCAGCGTGAGTTTCGAGCCCTTGCCCTTCGACAGCGAGGTCTCAATAAACAGTATCTCGCCGCCGACGCTGGTCCAGGCCAGACCTGTCACCACACCGGCATAGTCGTTGCCCTGATAGATGTCGCGATAGAAGGGCGGCTTTCCCAGCAGGTCCTCAATCTCATTGGGTGTCACCTTCAGGTAGGGCAGTTCTCCGTCCTTGGCTTTGCGCAGGGCCAGCTTACGGAAGCTCTTGTTAATCTGCTTCTCCAGCTGACGGACACCGCTCTCACGGGTATATTGCTCAATAATCTTCTCGATGGCGGCCTTGTTGAAGTTCAGCTTCTTCTCGCCCTTCAGACCGTTGTTCTCCTTCTCCTTCGGAATGAGGTGACGCTTGGCAATCTCTATCTTCTCCTCTGTGATGTAGCCGCTCACCTCAATAATCTCCATACGGTCGAGTAGGGGACGGGGAATGGTATTCAGGTCGTTGGCCGTAGCAATGAACAGCACCTTCGACAGGTCGTAGTCCAAGTCGAGGTAGTTATCATGGAAGGCGTTATTCTGCTCAGGGTCAAGCACTTCGAGCAAGGCCGATGCAGGGTCGCCGTTGTGCGTCATCTGCGTCACCTTGTCAATCTCGTCGAGAATAAACACAGGGTTGCTTGAGCCGGCCTTCTGGATGTTCTTGATGATACGTCCGGGCATCGCGCCGATGTAGGTACGGCGGTGTCCGCGAATCTCAGCCTCGTCGTGCAGACCGCCCAATGATACACGAACGTACTTGCGTCCCATGGCCTCGGCAATCGACTTGCCCAGCGAGGTCTTACCCACGCCCGGAGGACCGTAGAGACAGAGGATGGGGCTCTTCAAATCGCCACGCAGCTGCAGTACCGCCATGTATTCCAGGATGCGCTCCTTTACCTTCTCCATGCCGTAGTGGTCCTTGTCCAGCACCTTCTGGGCACGGTTCAGGTCGAGGTCATCCACCGTCATTTCGCCCCAGGGCAGTGAAATCATGGTCTGCAGGTACGTCAGCTGTACGTTCCAGTCAGGACTTTGCGGGTTCAGCTGGTCGAGCTTCTCCACTTCCTTGTAGAAGACGCGCTCAATATCCTCTGACCATTTCTTGTTGATGGCTTTCTCCATCAGGTCACGTTTCTCGGGCGAGCCCTCGCCGTTGCCCATCTCTGCCTGGATGTTACGTATCTGCTGCTGCAGGAAATAGTTACGCTGCTGCTCGTCAAGGTCATCGCGCGTCTTGTTGCGAATCTCCTGCTTCAGCGTTTCCAGCTTGATCTCGCGGTTCAGGATGCGCATGGTGTTGAACAGGCGTTCCTTGATGGAATCCAAGCCAAGCAGCTCTTCCTTCTCCTTGACGGTGAACGGCATATTCGAGCAGATGAAGTTCAGCGTCAGGATGTCGTTGTTCATGTTGTTGATGGCGAAGTTGGCCTCTTCGGGCAGCTCGTCGTTCATGCGGATATAGTCCTGTGTCAGTTTCCGCAGGTCAGCTATCGCCGTCTTGAACTCACGGTCGCGCTTCTCAGGCTCTAATTCGGGCATCGATACAACGCGTCCCTTCAGGTAGGGCTTGTGGGCAGTAATGGCTTCCAACTTGATTCGTCCCAGTGCCTGGATGATGACCGTCACGTTGTCGTTGGGCAGGGTAATCATCCTCACGATACGGGCACATACTCCGTATTCGTACAGGTCTTTCTGTTCAGGAAAATCGGTGTCAGGCTTGATCTGACAGACCACGCCAATCAACTTGTTGTGCTTTTCAGCTTCTTCCACCAGATGCAGGCTCGTCACCCTTCCAATCAGGATGGGCGATACGATACCAGGAAACATGACAATGTTGCGCACTGCCAATATCGGCATTTCGTTGGGAAGTTGGAAAGCGTTTAAGTCTGTATAGTCGCCTTCTATGTCAGCTATCATCGAGAAGGCCCTGTTATTTTGTATATTACTCATTCTTTTTTACCTATTTTATATTTGAGAGTGCAAAGGTATATAAATTTTATGGATTACGGATTACAGATTACGGATTTTTTTGTAACTTTGCATAAAATTCGCGATATGAGTAACACTTATTTTGAATTTAAACGGTTTACGGTACATCAGGAACGCTGTGGCATGAAGGTGGGAACCGACGGTTGCCTGTTGGGGGCTTGGGCCGTTATGCCTCCTGCAGAGAGATGCAGTCCCCACATTCTTGACGTTGGGACCGGAACAGGACTGATAGCCCTCATGATGGCACAACGTTACCCTGAAGCCCGTGTGACGGCAGTGGAAATTGACGCTGAGGCTGCCGGTCAGGCACAGGAGAATGTGTTACAGTCGCCCTTTGCCTCCCGCATCGAGGTG